>JBAPUA010000048.1:0-33522 GCA_049282435.1 Cyanobium sp.
GCTCCAGGCCTGCCGGCGCCCATTGCTGGGGGTCCACCCCATTGGGAATCACCGCCAGCCGATTTTCCTTCACCCCCAGCCGATTGAGCAGCTCCGCCTGCAGCTCGGAAAACACGATCACCCGGTCGTAGTGGGCCAGGGAGGGGGCATACAGCTGATACATCAGCTGGGTGGTGCCGGCGGTGAGGTTGCGCAGGCCGGCGTCAAAGGCCGGATGGAAGGTGGCCACCAGCGGCATGCCCAGTTGCTCGCATAGATCCGGCAGCAGGAAATCCAGGGGCGAGAGGGTGAGGCTGGCGTGCACCACATCGGGCCGCAGCCGCTCTAGCGACTCCCGCAGCTCCCGCTGGGCACCGGGGGCCGGCACCGTGTACAGCTGACTCTTCATCAGGTAAGGCAGGGCCACTTCGGGGTTGTCCGGCGCCGGACCGGGGCTGACGTCGGGGCTGCGGCCCTCGCCGACCATCGCCTCCTGCCGCCCCAGGCCCGCCGGCGGCGTGTCGAAGTGGATGAAGCTCACGCCATGGCCGCGGCGGCGGAGGGCTTCGGTGATGCTGAGGCCGTAAGTGACGTTGCCACAGAACGGGGATTTCTTGCCCAGCCAGGCAATGTGTGCCACCGGTTGCGGTTGCTTTCGATACCGGAAATTAGCAGCGGCGCCAGGGTTGTTCGCTCAGGGCGGCCCCCAGCGCCACCGCCGCCAGGGCCCAGAGCACCGGCAGCAGTCCATAGCGACTGACCACGGCGCCGGCCAGCACCAGCGGCAGGCTCAGGGCGATGTTGATCAGGTTGTTCTGCAGACCGAACACCCTGCCCCGCTGATCTTCGGGAGTGTCCTCCTGGATCGTGGTCTGGGCCGGGATCGCCAGCAGGGCGGCGCCCACTCCGAGCAGGCCACAGAGCACCAGGGTGACGGCAAGGTTGCCGCGGGTCTGCCCCAGCAACACCAGACAGCAGGCGATCATGCCCAGGCCGCTGGAGCCCAGCAGGCGGCGGCTGAAGCGATCCCCCAGCTGGGCCATCGCCACCGCACCGATCGCCAGCCCCAGGCCGCTCATCGCCAGCAGGGTGCCGAAACCGGTGGGCCCCAGGCCCACGATCGTGGCCGCCAGGCTGATCGCCAGCACATAGAGAGCCGCCAGCAGGCTGTAGAGCAGCACCAGCTGCAGCATGGCGCTGCGCACACTGGGGCGCTCGCGCAGTACCTGAATGGCCTCGCCGATCTCCTGCCAGACGCTGATGTTGCGGGGGGGGCGGGCCGGCTCCTCGATGGCGATCGCGGCGATCGCCACGGCGGCGAAGCCGTAACAGAGGGGCAGCAGCACGAACTCACCACCGTTGATGCCCAGGCGCTGCAACAGGCCATGCATCAGCCGCAGGATCGGATCGCCGAGGGCAAAGCCGACGATCGTGGCCCCCATGCTGGTGGCCTGGTAGAGCGAGTTGGCCGCCAGCAGCTGCTGGGAGGGCACCAGCAGCGGGATGGCGGCCTGCTCTGCCGGCGCGAAGAACTGGGTGAGCACCGACTCGAGCACCGTCATCGCCACCAGCGCCCAGTAGCCCCAGCTCAGACCCAGCCACTGGGGACCGGGCAGCAGGGCCAGCGGCGCCAGCAGCAGCAGGCCAGCCCGCAGGGCATTGGAGGCCACCATCACCGTCCGTTTCGGCCAGCGATCAGCCCAGACGCCGGCGACGGTGCCCAGCAGCATCGCCGGAATCGTATTGGCGACATAGATGCCGGTGGCCAGCAGGGTGATGATCTGGGCCCGGTTCTCCACCCCCATGCGGATCGCCGCCGCCGCCTCCGCCAGGGCGGGATCGGCCTGGGGGTTCTCGGTCACCCAGTACTGGGCAATCAGAAACACCATCAGCACGATGTAGAACTTGTCGGCCAGCTGGGCGAAGATCTGGCCGATCCAGAGCTGGCGGAAGCCGGGCAGAGCCAGGACCGCCGCCAGGCCGGTCTCGCCGGCGCCGGCCGCCCTGGATCTGACGTCCTGGGTGGATTCAGGCGGGGTGGACTCAGACGTGGTCGTGCCGCCGGCAGGAGCCCCCGGCCTGCTGGGTTCGCTCACTTCCCCATCTCCCGTTTCCTTGGCTTGCACGTCTGGCCTGGGCTCATCGCAGCGGTCTCATCTCGGGTGGGGGATCACGGCGTGGTGCGGGGCGGGGCCACGGGCTCGAAAGCACTGCGCAGCAGTCTGAAGGCCCGGGGGGGGCGGCCGAGGTGTTCGCCGCACCAGGCCTCCAGCAGATCCAGCAGGTGCAGCCACACCGGCTCCGGGCCCATCAGGGCGCCGTCGCGGCGCCGCGGCAGACCGGGCCTGGGCAGCCGCTGCAGCAGGGCCAGCTCCGAGGCGTTGAGCACCACCCGGGCTCCCGCCAGAGCTCCGATCGTCAACCCCTCCCCCGGCAACAGGCTGCAGCGCCAGTCCCAGTGGCCCAGGGGCGGCTGCAGCGGCTCGCCGCTGCGGGCGCACTGCTGCAGCGGCAGGGCATAACCCCCGAGGGCCAGCTGGTGCACGCTGCCCTGCACGGCGATGGCCAGGGCTTCCAGCCGATCGCTGCGCTCCCGCACCACCTCCTCCAGCCGGCCCAGCTGCATCAGCAGATCGGCCAGGGCTCCGGGAGCCGGGGCCTGCTCGGGCACCAGCTGCAGGCACAGCTCCCCCAGGGCCTGGGCCGCCGCCAGAGTCTCGAGCCGCTGGCCCAGGCCGCCGTAGTTGCGCACCACCTTCAGCTGGCGCACCCGCCGCAGGCCGCGGCTGCCGCCCACCTGCAGCCGCAGATGGGCCAGGGGCACGGCGGCCGCCAGGCTGCTCTTCGGCCGGCGGGCTCCCGGCACCGCCAGGCGGGTCAGCCCCTCGCTCTCACTCAGCAGGGTCAACAGACGGTCGTTCTCGCCCAGGGGGCGGCAGGTGAGAGCGAGACCCTCCAGGGCGACATCGGCCATGACCAGCGCTCAGGGCCCCGTCCACTGGCCGTTTCTGCCCTGGTCGTTCCGGTCCTGAGCCTGACCTGGATCCTGGCCTGGCTCAGGACCGGAACGATGCTCCTCCAGGCGCTTCGCGGCGCTCGTCGGCTTGCCTGCGAAGATCGATCGAGCTGGCGCGGCAGCCGTCATGGCGAAGGCTCGTCGCGGCGATCTTCGCGATCGTCACGCCGTTCTTCGCCAGGATCCGCCGTTGGCTCGAGGCCATGCTCCTGCCGCGTGCCCCGGCTGGCAGCGGGCCGCCGCAGGGCCTGCATCAGCGCCACGCCCCGGCTGGTGCCCAGCCGGGTGGCGCCAGCCTCCACCAGGGCCATGGCCTGCTCCAGCTCGGCGATGCCGCCGCAGGCCTTGATCGCCGCCCGCCCCCGGGCCAGCTGCCGCAGCCGGCCCACCTGGGCGGGGGTCACCGGCGGCCCGAAGCCGCTGCCGCTCTTCAGCCAGCGCACGCCCGCATCGATACTCACCTCCACCAGCAGCTCCAGGGCCTGGGGCTGCAGCCTGGCGATGTCGACGATCACCTTCACCGGCAGGCCCAGCTCGGTGATCGCCGCCAGGTCGTCGAGCACCGTGGCGCTGTCGCCATCGGCAAGGGCACCGAAATCAGGCACCACATCGAGTTCATCGGCACCGGCGGCGGCCGCCGCTTCCGCCTCGGCCCGCTTGATCGGGCTCGGCACGGCGCCGAAGGGGAAGCCCACCACCGAGATCAGGCGCACCCGATCGCTCAGGGGCAGGCGCTCGCGGGCCACGCTCAGCCAGCGGGAGGCCACGCACACCCCGGCAAAGCCGAAGTGACGGGCCTCGTCACAGCAGCTGATCACCGCCTGCCGACCCCGGTGGGGATCGAGCAGGGCGTGATCAATCAACGGCGCCAGATCCGGCAGCTCACGCCCCCTTGCCATCGGTTCAGGCGTCCTTCGGTTGAATCACGCCGAAGCCGCCGTGGTTGCGGCGATAGACCACCTGGATCTGGCCGGTGCCGGCGTCGCGGAAGACGTAGAAATCGTGATCGACCAGCTCCAGCTGGTGCAGAGCCTCCTCCAGATCCATCGACGGCATGGCGAAATACTTGCGCCGCACGCCGCGATGGGGGACCATCGCCTCCTTGCCCTCGGTGATCGAGGTGCCGGGGGGAGGCAGATGGGCGGCTCCGTTCTCCTCGTCACGGGCGGAGCGATGCACCGGGCCCTGGGTGCGCTCCTGCAGGCGATCCTTGTAGCGATGCAGCTGGCGGCTCAGTTTGCTGGCCACCAGATCAATGCTGGCGTAAAGATTTTCACTGCGCTCCTGCGCCCTGATCACCGTGCCATTGGCAAACATCGTGACTTCGGCGACCTGCTGGGGAACCCGGGGGTTGCGGGCGACGGACAGGTGCACGTCCGCCTCCTTGACCATGTCCTCGAAGTGATTGATGGCTCGGCTGATCTTGTTTTCGGTGTAGTCCCGGATGGCCGGGGTGACATCGAGATTGCGGCCGTGGATGAGCAGTTTCATCAGAATCTCAGGGCAGATGTCGACCGCCGGGACATGGGGTCAGGCTGCTGTTTCAGACTGACGTGCTCCCGGGTCCCTTCAGGCTAGGAACGCTCGGCGATGCCCCCCAGGACCAGCGCAATTCTTTTTGAAGCGGTGGCGCCGGTGCCCTTCGCCCTGGCCTGGCAATGGCAGCGCCTGCTGCAGGAACGCCTACTGGCCGATCCAGGCGGAGCCGAAGCGCTGATCCTGCTGCAGCATCAGCCCTGCTACACCCTGGGCCGCGGCGCCAGTACCGCCCATCTGAACTTTGACGCCGCCGCCGCGCCGTTGCCCCTGTTCCGCATCGACCGGGGCGGCGAAGTGACCCACCACGCGCCGGGCCAGCTGGTGCTCTATCCCGTGCTGAACCTGCAGCGCCATGGGGCTGACCTGCACCTCTACCTGCGGCAGCTGGAGGGGGTGGTGATCGATCTGCTGGCCGGGCTCGGCCTGGAGGCGGAGCGTCAGACCGGTCTGACGGGGGTGTGGCTGGAGGGCCGCAAGCTGGCGGCGATCGGTGTCGGCGCCCGCCGCTGGATCAGCCAGCACGGCCTGGCCCTGAACGTGAACTGCAGCCTCGCCGGCTTCGAGGCGATCGTGCCCTGTGGCCTGAGCGGTCGGGCCGTGGGGCGCCTGAGCGACTGGCTGCCCGACATCACACCCCAGCAGCTGCAGGCGCCGCTGCTGGCGGCCTGCAGCCGCCGGTTCGCTCTGTAACTGCGGCCAGCCACGGCCGCCGAACACCTGCCGGACTGGCATCAGGCCCTGGATCCCGATCCGCTGCGCCGGTAGCGCCTGGCCGGCTGCGCGCTGGGGCGCCCCGCAGAGCTGACAGCCCGGTCCCCAGCCCTCCCGCTCCCGGCTTACCTTCGATTCCCTCTCATTGCCAGTTCGCCTTGCCGCGCTTTCACTGCCTGATCGCCACGGTTGCAGTGCCACTCCTTCGCTGCCAGTGCTTCGCTGCCAGTGCTTCGCTGCCATCGCTTCGATGCCACTGCTTCGATGCCACTGCTTCGCTGCAACCGCTGCGCCACACCCGCCTCACTGTTTCGGCTTCGTAGCAACCGCTTCGCTGTGACGGCTTCCTAGCCACCGCCTCGCTGCCACGACGTCGCTGCCACGGCTTCGCTGCCACGGCCTCGCGTTCACAGGTTTGCCTTGACTGCTTCACCACAACTGTCTCTCCTTTTTCAGCGCCATTTGGTTTGAGACCACGGAACCTGGGACGGCGGTGCTCAGCGCTGGGTCGGTCCATGTCCGGGCTTCGGCATCCTGGCTTCTGGGCAATTCTCTGTTCACTCCCCGTTCGTCCCACACCGCTCCGCCATGACCGATCGCGCCGAGATCCAGTGGAGCGACAGCCCCCGGGACCGCCAGGCTCTGGCGGCGCGCCATGACTGGAGCCAGCTGCAGGGCCTGGAGCAGCTCTGGCCCGAGCTGGAGCGTCTGCACGGTGACGCCATCGCCCTGGAGGCGCCCCATGCCCGCCCGCCTGAAAGCCTCAGCTATCGCCAGTTGCGGCAGGGGATCGAGCAGGCGGCAGCGGCCTTCACCGACCTCGGCGTGACCGAGGGGGACGTGGTGGCCCTGTTCGCTGAAAACGGCCCCCGCTGGCTGCTGGCGGACCAGGGACTGATGCGGGCCGGCGCCGCCGATGCCGTGCGCGGCAGCAGCGCGCCAATGGAAGAACTGCGTTACATCCTTTCGGACTGCGGCGCCGTCGGCCTGGTGGTCGAATCGGCGGCCCTGCTGGAGCGCCTGGCCCTGCCGGCCGCTGCCCTGGCACGGCTGCGCTTTGTGGTGTCGCTGGACGGCTGCGCCGCACCCAGCTCCGCTGCCCTGACAGCTGCGGCGGTGCCCTGGCTGAACTGGCAGGAGCTGCTGGAGCGGGGCCTGCAGGCCCCCGTGCCGCCCCTGCCCGGAGGCGGTCCAGCCCGGGTGGCCACCTTGCTGTACACCTCCGGCACCACCGGTGAGCCGAAGGGGGTGCCGCTCACCCAGGCCAACCTGCTGCATCAGCTGCGCAACCTGGGGGTGGCGGTGCAGCCCCATCCCGGCGAGCGGGTGCTGAGCGTGCTGCCGATCTGGCATGCCTATGAGCGCAGCGCCGAATACTTCCTGCTCTCCTGCGGTTGCCGCCAGACCTACACCACCCTCAAGCAGCTCAGGCCCGACCTGCAGAAGGTCAAGCCCCAGTACCTGATCAGCGTGCCGCGACTGTGGGAGGCGCTGCTGTCGGGCTTTGAGGATGCCCTGGCGGCGATGCCCTCCTCCCGCCAGCGGCTGCTGCGAGCCGCCCTGGCCAATGGCCGCGCCTACGCCCTGGCCCACCGCATCGCCCAGGACCGCAGCTTGCGGCCGGAGACACCGCAGCGGCGCCTGCTGGCCGCGGCCGAGGCGGCTGGCCGCTGGCCGCTGCAGCGCCTGGCCGCCGCCCTGCTCTGGCCCAAGCTGCGGCAGCAGCTGGTGGGGGGCTCGCTGCGCACGGCGATCAGCGGCGGTGGCGCCCTCGCCAGCCACGTGGATGCCTTCTTCGAGGCCATCGGCATTGAACTGCTGGTGGGCTACGGCCTCACCGAAACCAGCCCGGTGCTGACCTGTCGCCGCCCCTGGAACAACCGCCGCGGCAGCTCGGGCCAGCCCCTGGCGGGCACGGCGATCCGCATCGTCGATCCCGAAAGCCGCCAGCCGCTGGCGATCGGCCAGCGGGGGCTGGTGCTGGCCAAGGGCCCCCAGGTGATGGACGGCTACTTCGGCAAACCCGAGGCCACCGCCAGAGCCATCGATGGCGAGGGCTGGTTCGACACCGGCGACCTGGGCCAGCTACTGGCCGACGGCACCCTGGTGCTCACCGGTCGGGCCAAGGACACGATCGTGCTCAGCAGTGGCGAGAACATCGAACCGGGCCCCCTGGAGGAGGCCCTGGTCGAGAGCCCCCTGCTGGAGCAGGTGATGCTGGTGGGCCAGGACCGCAAACAACTGGGCGCCCTGCTGGTGCCGAAGCGGGAGGCCTTAGAGGCCCTGGCGCGACAGGCCTCGCTGCCGCTGCCGCAGGGCACGGTGGCCGATCCCGCCCTGCTGCGCCTGCTGAGCCGCCAGCTCAATGGCCTGCTGGCGGCCCGCCCAGGCGCCCGCCCGGACGAGCGGCTCGGCGGCGTGGTGCTGGTGGAACCGTTCAGCATCGACAACGGCCTGCTCACCCAGACCCTGAAGCAGCGCCGCGATCGCATCGCCGCCCGCGATGCCGGCGCGATCGCGGCGCTGTACGGCGAATCGAGGACGGGCTGACGTCCTGGTTGACCCACGCCACACCGCCTGACAGCCTGTGACCTGATTTCTCTCTCCCATGGCCGACGGCACCACCCTCTCGATCAAGCGCACGATCACGGTGAGGGCCGTGGTGACTCCCCGCTGGAAGGAGGAGGCGGAGCGCGAACTCAGCAATGCCCTCAGCAACTTCGATGCCCAGCTGGCCCAGCTGGAGCAGGAAGGCCAGCAGGTGATCGATCAGATCCGCCGCCAGAGCGCCAACCCCCTCGACCCCCGCGTGCAGGAGCAGGTGGGTTCGGTGCAGCAGCAGGTGGCCGCCAAGCGCGCCGAGCTGGAGGAACAGAAGCGCCAGGTGCTCGAGCAACAGCGGCAGGTGCGCGAACTGGAGATGGAGGCGATCGTCGAGCAGGGGCAGATCGAGAGCTTCACCGACGTGGCTGTGGGCGACAACCTGGTGCAGAAGCTGCGGGCGGCGGTGCTGGTGCGCGACGGTGTGATCGAGGCGATCGAAGGGGCTGACTGAGCAGGTGCTCTGCCGCTGGCTGGGTGTCCGTTGGTTGGGCCCCAGGCCAGCACGGATTCGCCACCGGCTCTGAGCCACCCCGGTCGCCGTGCGTTCAGCAAGGAATGCGCTGGTACTGGCTCAGGGCGAACGCGGGGGCTGACCTGGTGCCACGTAAAATCACCGCCAATCAAGCGGGATCGCGACGTTGGCCACCCACGAAATCTTCATGCCGGCCCTCAGCTCGACGATGACGGAGGGCAAGATCGTGGAGTGGCTCAAAAAGCCCGGCGACAAGGTGGAGCGCGGCGAATCCGTGCTCGTGGTCGAGTCCGACAAAGCCGACATGGATGTGGAATCCTTCAACGAAGGCTTCCTGGCTGCCGTCCTGATGCCCTCCGGCGGCACGGCCCCGGTGGGCGAGACGATCGGCCTGATCGTCGAAACTGAGGCGGAGATCGCCGCGGTCGCGGCCAAGGCACCGGCCGCTCCCGCCGCCGCAGCCCCAGCGGCTCCCGCCCCGGCTCCTGTGGCCCCCGCCCCCGTGGCGGCCCCAGCAGCCGTGGCTGCTCCCCCGGCGCCGCTGGCGCCTGCTCCCCCGGAGGCCGTGATCGCGGCCGCCGCAGCCAGTTCCCCGGCCGCCGCAGCCGGCCGTGTCGTCGCCAGCCCCCGCGCCCGCAAACTGGCGGCCCAGCTCGGTGTGGCCCTCGAAGCCCTGCGCGGCAGCGGCCCCAACGGCCGCATTCAGGCCGAGGACGTCGAGCAGGCCGCCGGTCAGCCCGTCAGCATCCCGCGCATCGCCGAGGGCAGCGCAGCCGCCATGGTGGCCACGGTCAACGGAGTGGCCCCCAAAGTTGCTGCCAGCGCCCCGATCGGCCAGAGCTTCGGCGCCCCCGGGGAGACGGTGACCTTCACCACCCTGCAGCAGGCCGTGGTGCGCAACATGAACGCCAGCCTGACGGTGCCCTGCTTCCACGTCGGCTACACGATCACCACCGACAAGCTCGATGCCCTCTACAAGCAGATCAAGAGCAAGGGCGTGACGATGACGGCCCTGCTGGCCAAGGCGGTGGGAGTGACCCTGGCCCGCCATCCCCAGGTCAATGCCGCCGCCGGCGAAACCACCATGACCTACCCGGGACGGGTGAACGTCGCCGTGGCGGTGGCGATGGAGGACGGTGGCCTGATCACGCCCGTGCTCGCCGACGCCGATCGCACCGATCTCTACAGCCTCTCTCGCAACTGGGCGGACTTGGTGAGCCGTGCCCGCAGCAAGCAGCTCAAGCCGGAGGAGTACAGCACCGGCACCTTCACCCTCTCCAACCTGGGCATGTTCGGCGTTGACCGCTTCGATGCGATCCTGCCGCCCGGGACCGGCGCGATCCTGGCGGTGGCCGCCTCCCGCCCCACCGTGGTTGCCACCAGGGAGGGCGCCATCACCGTGAAGCGCCAGATGCAAGTCAACCTGACCGCCGATCACCGGGTGATCTACGGCACCCACGCCGCCGCCTTCCTCAAGGATCTGGCGGAGCTGATCGAAACCAACCCGGAAACCCTGGTGCTGTGAGACCAGCGCCGAGGGGCAGCACCCTGGATCTGGGGCTCCCCCTGGGGCTGTCCCAGCCAATCGCTGTTGCAGCCGCGGGGGCAGCCGGTGGCTTGTCAGGAGACTTCTGAAACCTGCCTCCAGAGGGCCTGACCTGAGGTCGAAGTCATTCAGGCGTACCCAGCCAGTGCCAGGGGGCCGACCGCTGCCTCCAGCACCTCCACGGCGGCGTTGGCTGATGGTCTTCTTGGATCGGCCCCTCCAGCCGGGGCGATCGGACCCACCGCCATCGCTGCCTGGAGCCGACTCCGCCGCTCAGGCTCCACCCATGCAAACCGTGCCAGTGCAAACCTTGCCAGTGCAATCCCTGCCAGCGGCAGGCCGGCGGTCCATGGACCCGAGCTAGAGCCACCGGCCTCGACGGCCGGGCCTGGGCGACGCCACAAGGCACTCCTCTGGTTCGGTCGCGTTCTGCCAAAGCTGTGGTGGGCGATCGTCGCCGCCGAGTCGATCGAGGTCTTTAACGTCGTTGGTTTTGAGCCGCCGGCATGAGCGAGCCTGAGGATCGACGCCTGTCCAGCTATGCGTTCGAGCTGCCGGAACGGCTGATTGCCCAGCGGCCCGCGGAGCCCCGCCATGCCGCCCGCCTGCTGGTCGTGGAGCCCCTGTCCTCTGGTTCCGGCATCCAGGCCTCCGGGGCCGCAGACGCGGTTGGCGAGCCTTCCGGAGCGGGTCCGTCAGCCCAGGCCCAGCATCACCGCGTCTGGGATCTGCCCCAGCATCTGCGCCCCGGCGATCTGCTGGTGGTCAACGACACAAGGGTGCTGCGGGCTCGTCTGCTGGCCCGGCGGGCCAGCGGCGGCGCCGTCGAGTTGCTGCTGCTGGAGCCCGCCGGCCTGGCCACCCCCCTGGCCGGCTCCTACACCCCCGGCCCCAGCGACTGGCTCTGCCTGGCCCGCCCCGCCAAGCGGCTACAGCCCGGTGAGGTGCTGCAGCTCGAGCAGGGTGACCTGCCGCCGGTCGACCTGGAGGTGAGGGCCACCGATACCGCCACCGGTGGGCGAGTGCTGCGCTTTCCGCCGTCGTGCATCAGTGCCGAGACGATCGAGCCGCTGCTGCTGCGCTACGGCACGATCCCGTTGCCGCCCTACATCCACGAGCACGACGCCAGCGACAACGACCGCTACCAGACCCGCTTCGCCTGCCGGCCCGGGGCCGTGGCGGCGCCGACGGCGGGGCTCCATCTCAGCGATGAGCTGCTGGCTGCCCTGCAGCAACGCGGCATCGACCTGGCGAGGGTGACTCTGCATGTGGGCCTCGGCACCTTCCGCCCGCTCGAAAACGACGATCTCAGCCAGCTGGAGCTGCACAGCGAATGGGTGGAGGTGAATGAGGAGCTGGTGGCGGCCGTGGCCGCCTGCAGAGCCCGGGGCGGGCGGGTGATCGCCATCGGCACCACCAGTGTGCGCAGCCTCGAAGCGGTGGCGGCGCTGCATGGCGGCCAGCTGCAGCCCCATCGGGGTCCGGTGAACCTGGTGATCCAGCCCGGCTTTCGCTTCGCCGTGGTGCAGGGCCTGTTGACCAACTTTCATCTGCCGAAGAGCTCCCTGCTGCTGCTGGTCAGTGCCCTGATCGGTCGCAGCCGCCTGCTGGCGCTCTACGCCGAAGCGATCGCCGCCCAGTACCGCTTTTTCTCCTATGGCGACGCGATGTGGATCGGGCCGGAGGCGGTGCTGGCATCGGCACGGCCGCCGGCGGCCTGATCGGAGGGACTTGGAGGGGCTGGGGCCGCGGCAGCGGTTTGCAGGGCGGCGGCCCCCTGATAGCCCTCCGGACATCGCAGTGGCCAGCAGGCACCATCCCAGGGCCAGGTGGGGAGGCCGCTGCCGCCGGGCTGGGCGCTGCCGACCAGGTCGCTCAGGCCGCGGAGACCGCGGCCCTCGGCCTTGAGCCGGGCCTCCAGGCCGCACCAGGCCAGCAGAAAGGCCTGGCGCCGGGTCGTCTCATCGCCTGGAGCCTGCCGCAGCCCCTCTAGTGCCGCCTCGCCGAGAAAGCGCCGGGCGATCCGTTGCCAGTCGAGACGGGCCCGGTCTTGCTCCAGATCCACACCCACGGCCCTTTCGCGATGCAGGCCCAGCAGGATCAGATCCCCGGAGTGGGAAACATTGAACTGGGGTGCTCCCGCCACCATCGGCTTGCCATGGGCCAGGGATGTGAAGGGAAGATCGCCGGCGGAACACCCCTGGAGCTGGGCCAGCCAGCGGCGCATCAGGCCCCGCCCCAGCAGGAAGCGATCGGCATCCTGAGCCTGGCGGTAGCGCTGCAGTCGCTCCCGTTCGGCCGACGAGAGGCCGGCCAGCAGCCGGCGGCGCTCCTCAGCACTGATGGCGGGATCGCGCCGGTCCACCAGCAGCAGCGTTGGCCCGAGCGCCGCCGCAGGCACCTGCGGAAACCAGTCGCCGCTGGCTTCGGCGTCGGCATCAGCCAGAGGCCAGCGGCTGGGCGTCAGCGGCGTTATGCGCGGCGGCATGGCGACAGACAGGTGCGTTGCGGGCAGGGCGAGGCGGACAGGGGAATGGCGAAGAGTGGCGGCGGTGCCCGGGCCGTAAGGGTCTTGCGGATCAGGAGCGGAGGCGTTGGTCCCGCTCGCCCCGGCTGGGTTCGTCCTGGTGCCCGGACTCGCCAACAGAAAGCCCCGGACCAGATCGGCCCGGGGCTGGTGTCAGGCCCAACGGCCGAACCGGATCAGGCGGCAGCCAGATTGGCGGCGACGAAGTCCCAGTTGACGAGCTTGTCGAGGAAGGTGCTCATGTAGTCGGGGCGGCGGTTCTGGTAGTCCAGGTAATAGGCATGCTCCCAGACGTCCATGGTCAGCAGGGCCTGCTGGCCGTGGGCCAGGGGCAGATCGGCATTGGCGGTCTTGGTCACCTTGAGGGTGCCGCCATCCAGCACCAGCCAGGCCCAGCCGCTGCCGAACTGGGTGGCGCCGGCGGTCTTGAACTGATCCTTGAAAGCGTCGAAGCTGCCGAAATCGGCGTCGATCCTGGCGGCCAGGTCACCGCTGGGGGCGCCGCCGCCGCCGGGCTTGATGCACTGCCAGTAAAAGCTGTGGTTCCAGACCTGGGCGGCATTGTTGAAAATGCCGGCCTTGGCGGTGTCACCGGCCACAGCGGTGATGGTGTCCTCAAGGCTGCTGGCTTCGAGGTCAGTGCCGGCCACCAGGTTGTTGAGGTTGGTCACGTAGGCGGCGTGGTGCTTGCCGTGGTGAAACTCGAGGGTGCGGCGGGAGATGTGGGGCTCGAGCGCGTCGAGGTCGTAGGGCAGCGCGGGCAGCTGGTGAGCCATGGGGAATGGGAAGCGGCGTACTGGAAAGGATTGAAGCGACCTGATGCCTCAGGCATCGGGTTGGCGCAGGCACAACCTGAACTCTGGAGCCAGGAGCCTGGTCCTGGGAGGGGCCACGGACCGGGGGGACCAGGGCCCAGGGAATGGCCGGCCAGGGGCCGAACCCGTCAGGCCGATCCTAACGATCACTCCTGCCGTCAGGGCTGGGGCTGCGGGCGGATCGCCTCAGCGGCCGACGCCCAGCAGTTCCACTTCGAAGATCAGGGTGGCGTTGGGGGGGATGACGCCACCGGCGCCGCGTTCGCCGTAGGCCAGATCAGGGGGGATCACCAGCTTGCGCTTGCCGCCGACCTTCATGCCGGCCACCCCCTCATCCCAGCCCCGGATCACCCGGCCACCGCCGAGGGGGAAGCTGAAGGGACCGCGGCCGTAGCTGCTGTCGAACTCCTTGCCGTTGGTGAGCGTGCCGCGGTAGTTGACCGACACCGTCTGGCCACTGACCGCTTCCTCACCGCTGCCGATCACCAGATCGGTGATGCGCAGGCCGCTGCCCGTGACGGTTTCCTTGGGAGCGTCGATGGCCCCTCCGAGAGCGGCGGCGCCGCCCTGGGCGATCACGTCGCCGTTGCTGTCGTTGCTGGAGGCCATGGTGAAAAGACTGGGGTTGATGTCGTCGGGATCGAGTTCCAGGGGCGCCACCACCGCCGCAGCGGTGGCATTGACGGCGGCCGGGCTGGTCCGCGGTTCGGCGTTGGCGGGTCCCGCCGGACGGGAGATCGCCGGGGCCGCAGCGGCGGCATCAGCTGGTGCAACCAGCGGCGACGGCGCCAGCAGCTGGCTGACGAAGGCCACAATCAGGCAGGCCATACAGACCGCCGAACTGATCAGGATGTCGCGCATGGCCCAGGAACCGCTGGTAGCGATTCTGACAGCCCTGCGGCTTGCCCCCCACCGGCTGAGGCCCGCGGGCTGGGGCCGGTCGGATGACTCGATCGCGCCCCAGCGCCCACGCAGCTGCTGAAGCCCCTGGTGATCAGCAGCCGGCTCAGGGTGATTGCCGGAGCTGCAAGCGATGCGGTGATGCGGCCTCAGCCCGCTGCCAGAGTCAGGGCGCTGCCGCTGAACCTTCGGGCAACGCTGGCATCTGGCGGTCTCAGGTGCTGGTCGAGGGCGCACGGAGCTGGATCGCTCCGGTGGCAGCGGGCGCTTTCTCGTCAGGCTTGCAGAGACCGCCGAACAGATCCAGGCACCACCTTCGCGGCTCCGGCAGGGGCCAGCCTTGGCCTCTGGGAGTTGCGGTCTGAGCTTGGAACCTCTGCTGGAGCTTCTCAGCACCTCTGGACCCAAAGTCATCGATCCCAGGAAACTTCCGGAACAGCTGAGATTCCCGGTGTCGGCTGCTCGAGGTCCGACTCCGCAACGGTGCTTCAGGCGCTGGCGGTGGGTTGGTTGCGGCGCGGCGCTGGGACAACCCGGCTTCAGTCCGGAGGCAGGTCGGCGTCGGAGACAGCGGCGAGGGCCCCATCGCCCGAACCCTGACCGCCCCGCTGACGCATCAGCCGCTCCAGCCGGTCCAGCCGGCCCCGCAGTTCGTCCACTTCCCGCTGACGGGCCAGACCCAGATCCTGCAGCAGATCGTCGCGGTTGCGTTCCAGCTGGCGCTCCGCCTGCTGCTCAAGCTCCGGACTATCGCCCCGCAGGGCCTTGAGCACGTCATCGACCAGCACTGCGGCATGGCTGGGATCGACCTTGCCGCTGCTGACCCATTCCTGGCTCACATAGCGCAGTCGATCGGCCACCAGCGACGTGGTGCCGAGGCCGCGCAGCAACAGCATCTGCAGCAGATTGCCCTGATCCATGACTTGGGTCCTCCGGGAAGCTGGTGGGGTTGGGCCCCGCAGGGCATTGCTCCGAGGTTGGCGCTTCCTAGGCTCGTCGGCCATGGGCAATGACCGTCGCCTCTGGGGACTCGCCATCGGGGCCGCCGGACTGCTGGCGGGCCTGGCCCTGGCGCCTGTGGGCCTGCCGCTCCTGCTCTGGCCGGCCCTGGCCCTGCTCTGGGCCCTGGCCGGTTCTCCGCCTCCCGGCCTGGGCCGCGGCCGCGGGCCGCTGCTGGCCGCCGGCCTCTGGGGACTGGCGGCGGTGCTGGTGAGCCATCGCTGGCTGCTGTGGCTCCATCCCCTCGACTGGATCGGCGTACCGCCTCCCCTGAGCCTGCCGATCTGCCTGGCCATCTGGTTGGCCTGCGGCCTGCTCGGCGCTGCTCTGGTGTCCCTGTGGCTGGGATTAATGCGCCGCCTGGATGCCAGCCGGCCGAGCACGGCCCTGATCGGTTCCCTGCTCTGGGGACTGGCGGAGGTGCAGCTGGCCCGCGGTCCCCTGTTCTGGTTCGGCCTGGGTTCCTCAGCGCTGCCGGGGGATCGCCTGCTGGCGGGCGTGGCAGCCCTGGCGGGGGCCGGTGCCGTGGCGGCTCTACAGCTCCTGATCGCCTGGTGCCTCTGGCGGGCCCTGGCGCCGCTGCCGGGCCGGCGCCGCTGGCTGCTGGCGGGGTTGGCCCTGGTGGCCGCCTCCCATCTCGCCGGCGCCGGCGCCCTGGCGGCGATCGCACCCCAGGCGGGGGCGTCGGAACGGCTGCTGGTGCTGCAGCCGGCGATTCCCACCCGCCACAAGTTCGAGCCGCGCCAGCAGCTGGCCCTGCTGCGCTTTCTGGCGGAAGCCCAGCGCCGCACAGCGCCGCAAGCCAGCGGCACGGACAGCCTGCCCGGCCCCACTGCTGACTCGCCTGCAGCTCTGGATCCCGCGGGTCAGGGGAGGCGGGAGCGGGGTGGCACCGTCCTTCCCCAGGCTGACCGGGATGTGCCGATGCGCGGGAGCATCAGCCTGGTGCTGCCGGAGGGATCCCTGGCCCTGGGCCAACCCCTGCCCCTGCCGGCCGGGGTGGAGGTGCTCAGCGGCGGCTTTCGCCAGCAGGGCCTGGGCCAGCGCAGCAGTCTGTTGCGCTTTGATCGCGGCGAGCTGCTGGCCAGCGGCTGGGTGGACAAGCATCGGCTGGTGCCCCTGGGCGAATGGGTGCCGCTGGCTGACCTGTGGCGCTGGAGCGGGCTCTCGGCGGTCGGCGGCCTGGAGCCGGGGGCCCCGTCCCGCTTGCTGGCGCGACCGACCGGATCGGTGGCGGTGGCGATCTGCTACGAACTCTCCGATGGGGCGGGCCTGGCGGCAGCCAGTCGCCAGGGGGCCGGCTGGCTGCTGGCCAGCGCCAACCTCGACCCCTATCCCCTGCTGTTACAGCAGCAGTTCAAGGCCCTGGCCCAGTTGCGGGCGATCGAGAGCGGTCGCTGGCTGGTCAGTGCCGCCAACACCGGCCCGAGCGTGCTGGTCGATGCCCGCGGCAGCCTGCGCGACCAGCTTGCCCCAGGCCTGCGGCGCAGTGGCCTGATGGAGCTGCATCGGCTCTCGGCCCTGACCCCCTATGTCCGTTGGGGGGAAAGGCCGCTGCTGGTGCTGGTGCTGTTCGCGGTGGGGCTGCGGATGTGCGAGCGCCGTCTGTCGCGCTGAGCGGGTGGACAAGCGGCTGCGCAGCGACACCGCACCCGGGCCCCGATCGCGTTGGGTTGGTGATCCAGGCCCTACCTACGCTGCCTGAAGAGACCTTGGACTTTCAGGCCCTTCCCAGTCGCCCGATCGCCGATGCCAGCCGATCCCATCGTCGATCCCACCCTCGTTCCCCTCGTCGGTTCCGACGCCGATCGGAACGCTGACGCCAAGGCCGATCGCTGGATCCAGGTGGGGAGTTCCATCGCCGCCGACAGCGAGACAGCGGTGCATGAGGCCCTGGAACCGATTCTCGCCACCGGCCCACCGAAGCTGGTGTTGCTGTTCTGTTCCCCGGTCCACGATCTCGTCCGGGCGGCGGGGCTGGTGGCCGATCACATCGGCGCGGCCGGCTTGATCGGCTGCACCACCGCCGGCGAACTGGCGCCGGATCGCTCCAGTGGTGGGGGCATCGCGATCTGGGCCCTCGGCGGCGACGGCTTCAGCGTCTCCACCGGCCTGGGTCAGGGCCGGGCCGGCAGCCTGCGCCAGGCGGCCAGCGATGCCGCCCATTGCCTGGATCGCCTTGAGCGTCGCGCCCACACCGTGCTGGTGTTGCTCGCCGATGGGTTGTGCGGCGATCAGATGGAGGTGGTGCGGGGGGCCTACGACGTGGCCGGTGTGGATGTACCGCTGGTGGGGGGCTGCGCCGGCGACGACATGGCCATGCAGTCCACCCGGCAGATCTTCGGGCGCCGGGTGTTGGGCAATGCCGTGGTGGCCGCGGCCATCAGCTCCGATGCGCCCCTGGGGATCGGCGTCTCCCACTGCTGGGAACCCCTGGGGGAGCCGATGCTGGTGACCAACAGCGACGGCACCTCGGTCTCGACCCTGGAGGACCGCCCAGCTCTGGATGTCTACCTCGATGCCTTCGCGGCTCCCGAGGCCGTGCGCCGCGATCCGGAGCAGTTCGCCCGCTGGGCCACCACCCGCCCCCTGGGGATCCGTCGCCGGGATCGCATCGAGATCCGCTACGTCTCCGGCGCCGACTTCCACTCCCGCAAGCTGCTGACCATCGCCGAGGTGCCCCAGGGGGGGCTGGCCTTCCTGATGCAGGGCGATGCGCACTCGGTTCTGGAGGCCACGCACATGGCCTGCCAGATGGCCTATGAAGGCCTGCATGGCGCCCCCTTGCGGGGCATGTTGCTGTTCGATTGCGTGGCGCGACGCTCCGTGCTTCAGGACGAACGCATCCAGGAGGAGATCAACCGCATCAACGCCGTGCGCGGCGATCTGCCGGTCGGCGGCTTCTACACCTATGGCGAAATCGCCCGCACCAAGGGGGCCGGGGGCTTCCACAACCAGACCCTGGTGGCCCTCGCCCTGGCATGAACGAGGTCCCCTGGTCGCTGCACCTGCTCTCGGAAGTGCTCGCCGCCTTCTCGGTGCAGGATCCCCATGCCCTGCGCAACGTGATCAACCGGGTCGCCGAGGCGGTGGATGCGGAAGTGGTGGCCATCCTGCACAAGGGCACGATCAGCCACTGCATCGGCCTCAGCGGCGCCGAGCAGCCCCTGCTGATCGCCCACGCCGAGGACCATCCCGCCAGCATCGAACTGGCCTCAGGCCATCTGCAGACCTACTGGGCCCCCATGGGGAAGGAGGCTCTGCTGGTGGTGGGCCGACTCAGTGAGGGCTTCAACCTCGAGGAGCGCTCGCTGCTGCGGGCGATGGGACGCAGCCTCCAGCTCAGCGCCCAGGTGCTGCAGGCGTTGACCGCCGAACGGGAGGCCAAGGATGCGGCCCTGCGCCAGGCCACTCACGATGCGATGACCGGCCTGCCCAGCCGCTCGGCGGTGCTGGAACGGCTGGATGGGCTGCTCGCCAGCGGCGAAGCCGGTGGTCGGCTGGCCACCGTGCTGTTCGTCGACATCGACCGCTTCAAGCAGATCAATGATCTCCATGGCCACGCCTCTGGTGACCAGTTCCTGATCGCCGTGGCCGCTGTGCTCCGCAGCGTCGTGCGCAGCAGCGACCTGGTGGGTCGTCTCTCCGGGGATGAGTTCGTCGTCGTCACCCTCACGGCCCAGCGCCAGGACGCGGAATCCCTGGCGGCGCGCATCATCGAACAGGTCAGCCGGCCCCTGCTGCTGGCCGGCAAGCTGGTGAGCCATTCGCCCTCGATCGGCATCGCCTTCGCGATGGCTGGGGACACCTCCGAGACCCTGATCGAGAACGCCGACATGGCGATGTATCGCGCCAAGGATCGAGGCCGCGGCTGCTATGCCTGCTACGACCGGACGATGCGGCTGGACGCCCAGCACCGGGCCGCGATCGAGACCGATCTGCGCCGCGGCGTGCGACGGGGGGAAATCCTGCCCTTCCTGCAGCCGATCATCTCCCTGCCGGATCGACGCCTGATCGGTTTCGAAGCCCTGGCGCGCTGGCAGCATCCGCTGCGTGGGCTGCTGGCCCCGAGTGAGTTCATCGACGTGGCGGAGGACACCGGCCTGATCGTCGAGATCGACACCCAGATTCTCAGGCAGGCCTGCGCCATCATCGGCGGCTGGCGCCAGGACTATCCCGACCAACTCCTGCGCCTGTCCGTCAATGTCTCAGGGCGGACCTTCGTCGATCCCAGCCTGCCCGACCAGGTGGCCCGGGCCCTGGAATCCTCCGGCCTGGAGGCTAACAATTTGTACCTCGAAATCACCGAGACGATGCTGGTGGAGGACATCGACTGGACCACCCAGGTGGTGGAACATCTCAAGCAGCTGGGTATCCAGCTGGCGATCGATGACTTCGGCACGGGGTACTCGTCGTTGCTCTATCTCAAGCGTTTCCCGGTGGGTATTCTCAAGATCGACCGTTCCTTCATCGATGGCCTTGGGGTGGATCGGGAGGACGAGGTGATCGTCAAGGCGGTGGTCGGCGTGGCCCGGGCGCTCGATATCGATCTGGTGGCGGAGGGGGTCGAAACGGAGCGCCAGCTGGAGATGCTCATCGACCTGGGTTGTGACTTCGTGCAGGGCTATCTGTTCGGACGGCCCTGCGATGCCCTCAGCGCTCGTGAGCTGCTGAGAGGTCAGGCAGCCCTGGCCGCTTCAGTGCCTGCGGGCCTCTGAGCCGGATGGAAGGCCGGCGGGTCGGACCTGGAGGGTGCCCAGGGCAGAGCCCCCTGGCGGACCACCAGGTGACCCTGGCCCCAGGGACAACCCTCGCCTGCAGGGCAGTCGCTTGCTGGTCGGTTTCCATGGCTTCGGCCACCCCCTCCAGAGCCGGATCGTGACCGAGTCGGAGCTGGTGGGGGCGGAGACGGCTTGGCCTGCAGCCGCGCCGCTGCGGAGCGCGTGAGCCTGCAGCAATCCGCCGAGCGCTACACCGTCGATGTCGTGGTGCGAATCTCGGCAGGCTCAGCATCCAATCCAACAGCGGCGCCAGCCCCGACGCTGGAGTCAGGATCAAGCGCGGCGATGGACTCGGGGATCTGTTCCGTGATCACCTCCAGCCTGAGCAGGCGATGCTCGCCGAAGGAGCGCAGGAAGGGCACATCGGCGGCATCACGGCCGCGGGCGATCAGCACCCGGCCGCAACGGGGGATGTTGTGGCGAGCATCGAAGACGTACCAGCGATCGCCCAGAAAGGCCTCGAACCAGGCGGAGAAATCCACTGGGGCCTCTCCCACTGGAATCCCCGTGTAGCCGAGATAGCCGGTGCAGTAACGGGCCGGGATGTTGAGGCAGCGGCAGAGACTGATCGCCAGGTGGGCGTAGTCGCGGCAGACACCGGCGCCATCGGCGAGGGTGTCGCCAGCGGTTTTCTGGGGCCGCACCGCTTCGTAATCGAAGCGGATGTGTGCATGGACCCAATCGCAGATCGCCTGTACCAGCGGCCAGCCCCGCGGCACCCCGGCGAAGGTGTCCCAGGCCAGTGCCATCAAGGCCGGGGTGTCGCAGTAGGTGCTGGCATTGAGAAAGCGATAGGTGTCGATCGGCAAGGCCTGGATCGGACACTCGCTCACCGAGGGCCGGACCGGGTCCGTCTCATCGGAGCAGGTGATCGTGGTGGCATAGCGGAATTGGGTGGTTCCACCGGGAGCCATCAGACGGCACCAGCGATTGCCGGACTGATCACTGAGGACCTCGATACTGCGATCCGGATGCAGTTGCAGCAGCTCCGCTGTCCGTAGATCGGGCAAAAGGCTGGTGTGGGGATGCACCAGGGCCAGGACCGGCGTGGGCACCTCACAGAGCAGGTCGAGCTGGCAGCCAATTCGAAGATGCACGGGCGGCGGCAAACAGCTGAGTCTTGATTCAATACTGCCGGGCACCGGAGCCGCCGCGCTGTTTACGGTGCAGCCATGCCAGCAACAGCTGACCAAGGAAGACGGCGCTGGCAGGCCGAGCTGGGAAGCCGAGCTGGGAGGCGGACCAGGAGCGTCGAGCCAGGACGTCGACGCGACCCTCTGGCGGGTATCCCGGCGCAGAGGCCCGGAGCGACAGCAGAGATCCAGTGAGCCGCAAGCTCCGCTGCGACCGATCAGCAATCCTGAGCGATTCAGATCGATGACGGTTCCCGGCCCCAGTCCCCATTCCGAGCTGCCGTTTTCCACACAATGGCGGCCTGAAGTCCCTCTGCCGACCCCCAACCCGACCCAGATCTGTGGAAAACAGGTTCTCCCCTTGACTGGAATGACGCGGCGACTCCGGCCCTGAAGCGGATCGGAGCGGCGGGCCGAAAAACAAGGCCGGGACCCGATTCGCGGGGTTGGTCCCAGTGGGATGGGCATGACCCCACGGTTTTGACGGCAGCCCGGCGGCGTGGCCTTATGGGGTGATCCGGAGCAGCGCAGCGTGAGCCACGTGTCAGAGCCATCCCCAGCCGATCGGACCCCACAGCACGCCCCCGCCTATGTGAGTGTCGTCAACGAGTTGCCCGAAGATCTCTATGACGCCATGCGGGAATTCGTGCGCACCCACCCCCAGTGGGATCAGTACCGGCTGATGCAGGCCTCGCTGGCGGGCTTCCTGTTCCAGCACGGCAGCACCGATCGAGCCGTTTCTCGTCACTATCTCAATGGCCTCTTTCGCAGGGAGGCCAGTCAGCCGCCGGCGCCGCTCAGCCATCCCGCTCCCCAGATCAGGACAACAGCCACCAGCCTGGTCAACATCAATCCAAACCAGCGCCCCGTCCAGGAGCCTTCCTGGCCCGCCGCCGCGTAGGGGCGGGGGCAAGCGCTCATCCCTCGTCTGTTTCCTGCAGCCCCGATCCCCTCGGGCACCGTCGCCTCCCCTCCTCAAGGTCTTGAACCAGATCAGCACTGGCGCCCCAGCAGCCAGCGCCGCAACGACAGGCTGATGATCGACCCCATGCCGATGTTCCAGATCGGGCAGCGCCGCCGGCAGAGGCGCTGCAGCCAGGCAGGACGCTGATTTTGCCGCTGCTTCAGGGCCGCGCCGCCAGCCTGGTTTTCTTGCCAGGCTGGGTCCTGGGGGCTGACGAATGCCATGGCCGCTGACGCTGAACAACAGGCTGGACACAGCGCCGCCGCTGGCCCCGCACGCCATGTGCTGCTCACCGGTGGCAGCTCCGGCATCGGTCTTGAGGCGGCGGCCCAGCTGCTGCAGGCCGGCCATCGCCTCACCGCACTCTGCCGTGATGCCGCCAGCGCCGACCGCCTGGGCCAAGTGCTGGGCCAACACCTGGACGGCCGGCTGGCAACGCCGATCTGCGATCTGAGCGATCTGCTCAGCCTTGAGCGCTGCGCCGCTGCCCTGCTGACGGCTGCGGAGCCGATCGACAGCCTGGTGCTCAACGCCGGCCTCCAGTACAGCGGCGCCCGTGAACCACGCTGGTCGGCGCAGGGCTTCGAGCTCACGGTCGCCGTGAACCACCTGGCCCATCAGGTTCTGTTGCAGCGACTGCTGCCCCTGCTGCTGCGGGGAACAACGCCGCGGTTGGTGATCACGTGCTCGGAAGTGCACGACCCCGCCAGCGCGGGCGGCAAGGTGGGGCAACCAGCTGGGCTGGGTGATCTGGCCGGGCTGCGCCAGGGATCCGGCGCGGCGATGCTCGATGGCGGTGCCTTCAATGCCGAGAAGGCCTACAAGGACAGCAAGCTCTGCAATCTGCTCATGGCGCGGGAGCTGGAGCGGCAGCTGCGGGAGCAGGGTCAGTCCCTGCCGGTGCTCGCCTGGAGCCCAGGACTGGTGATTCCGCGCAGCAGCGGCGGCTTCTTCCGCTACAGCCGCAGCCAGAACCCGTTCGGGCAGACCCTGTTCGCCCTGGTCGCCCGCGACCTGCTGCGGCTGACCGAAACGCCCACCCGAGCCGGCGCCCTGCTGGCCGGCCTGGCCACGGCGTCACCGCCAGCCCCCGTTGGCTTTCAGTACTGGAGCAACCGGGTGCTGGGGCCAGGCCGGCTGCGGTTTGAAGCCAGCCAGCCCAGTGCCGAAGCCCGCTCCGATGACCTGGCCCGGGAGCTCTGGACCCTCACCGCCCAGGCTGCCGCGAACGCTGGCGCCGATCCAGGCGACAGCTCCGGCGCGCCGCCTTGAGGATCGGTTCCGGTGTTGCAGTCCCAGGCGGGCGAGCAGGGGACGATGCAGCCTCAAGGAGCGAGTGCCAGAGCCCCGGCCTTGGACGAGGCCCCGCTGAAACGGGCTGCCGTTGCGGGCCACAGATTGTCTGCCATCGATGGAACAGCCTGGGCACTCCGATCGACCGGCGCGACGGGAGGGTGCGCCATCAGCAGCCGTGATGGCTCTCCTGCTTCCAGCGTCTTCAGAAGCGATCGGTGTGGTGATGCACCACCCGCCACTCGCCAGCCTCCTTGCGGAAGATCGTTGTGGCCCGAATGTCCAGGCTGATTGCCTGGCCGGCTTTCGTCATGCCATTGGTCCGCTCCACACAAACCATGTAGCCCATCTCAGGGGTTTCTACGAATTGGCGCTCATCGGCCCGAAGAATGCCCTCAAATCCCATGGTGGCTTCCCTGGCGAACTGGTCCATCACCTCCCTCCGCCCGGTGCGTCGGGCACCGGTGGGCCCCAGATGGGAGATGTCGTCGGAGTCAGACCAGATCGCCTCGAAGCCTGAGAGATCTCCCGCAAGCATCTGGTTGCCCGCTGCGTAGAAAGCGTCAGCGGCCTCTGGAAGCGATAGGGCCATGGCGGGAATTGGCATCGAAAACAGTCGTCGACAACGCTCCTCGATTATCAGACACCAAGAGGTGAAGCCTCGCTGGGGCAGGGCCCTGGGCTGCTTCAAAGGGTGTGATGGCTGCCCTGGCCCGGACCGCCAACCTTGACCTCGGCCTGATCCGTTGAGCTCGAAAGCTGATCGCGCCGGGGCAGGCTTCAGTTGTCGTCCTTCGGGCTCCGGCCCGCCAGCAGGGCTACGACACTGCCGCCGCTGGCCACCCCGAAGGCCAGGGCGATGCCGACGAGGAAGCCGCTGGGCAGAGGCGCACTGCGACCCACTCCCAGGTTGAGGCTGGGCCGATCCTCGAGGTTCTGGGCCCCCAGGCACAGGGCCAACAACAGCAAGGCGCTGCCCACCAGGCTGCCCACCAACAGGCTCAGGCGCAGCAGCATGGCGTGGCATCCGCAGGTTGCTTGAGTTTGCCGCACCTGCAGCTGCCCCAGCTTCGAGGACCGTCCCCGAGCCGTTCCCATCGATCCAAGTCGTGTCCCCTCAGTCCTGCCGGTGCAGCAGGGCGTAGAGATCCCGTTTGGCGTGGCCGCTGCTCTGGGCCAGCTGGCGGGCCGCTTCCCGATTGCTGAGACCGCTGGCCACCAGCGCCGCCAACTGGTGCCGCAGGCTCACTTCATCCCAGAGCGGCGCCCCGGCGGCGGCGGCTCCCCCCAGCACCAAGGTGCATTCCCCCAGCGGCGGCGTCCGGCGGAAGTGTTCCAGAGCTGCTGCCACCGTGGGCCCCACCTGTTGCTCATGGCGTTTGGTCAGTTCCCGCGCCACCTGCAGCGGCCGATCGCCGAGCACCGACAACAGATCTTCCAGCAGGGCCAGCAGCCGGTGTGGCGATTCGTAGAGCACGATCGTGCGCCGCTCGGCGACCAGATCGGCCAGCTGCTGACGCCGGGCCGAAGGCTTCGCTGCCAGAAAGCCTTCGAAGCAGAAGCGGGCCGTGGGCAGGCCACTGCTCACCAGGGCGGTGGTCACAGCGGAGGGGCCCGGGATACAGACCACCTTCCGGCCGGCCCGGCGGGCGGCCGCCACCAGCTCTTCGCCGGGATCGGAGATGCCGGGCAGTCCCGCATCGCTGATCAGCGCCACGGCCTCGCCACCGACCAGGGCCTCCAGCAGCTGGGGGATGCGGCTGCTCTGGTTGTGGGCATGGAAACTGGTCAGCCGGCGTGAGCTGATGCCCAGCCGCTGCAGCAGCAGGCCGCTGTGGCGAGTGTCTTCGCAGGCGATGCGATCGACGCCGGCCAGGACGCGCCGGGCCCGGGGTGAGAGGTCGTCGAGATTGCCGATCGGCGTGCCCACCAGATAGAGCACGCCGGCGGCCGGCTCCACCGTGGTCGTGGCCGCGGCGGCGCTGGGGGGAGGCAGCGGCGACTCCTGCACAATGTCTGGGTTATGGCTGACGTGCTGTGTCCATGATGCAGGCTCCTGCGGCCTTGCCTGACGGGGTCCCTGCGCAGGAGCTCCTGAATCAGCTGCGCCGACTCAGCTGGGGCGCGGCCGACATCCTGCGCAGCTATGCCCGCGGCGAAACCCCTCCCTATGGATTCCCACCCCTGCTGAGCGTCGAGGATGGCGGCTCCGGGCCGGTTTCAGCGGCGGATCTGGCGGTGAATCAATGGCTGCTGGAGGGCCTGGCGCAGGCTTTCCCCGCGGCTGACTGGAGCCTGCTCAGTGAGGAGACCGCCGCGGAGCTGCTGGTGCCGGGCAAGCCCCTGGAGGCCGAATGGCTCTGGATCCTCGATCCGCTCGATGGCACCAAGGACTTTCTGCAGGGTACCGGTGAATACGCGGTTCACCTGGCCCTGGTGCGCGGCCGCCGGCCGGTGCTGGGTGTGGTGCTGTTGCCCGAACTGGAGGAGCTGTGGTTCGGCCTGGTCGGGGCGGACGGCGGGGCGGGCGAGGCCTGGCGGGAGAACCGGGCTGGAGAGCGCTTTGCGGCGGCGTTGAGTGACCGTCAGGCGCTGAGCGATCTGGTGCTGGTGGCAAGCCGCAACCATCGCGATGATCGGCTGGAGCAGTTACTGGCGGCCCTGCCCCTGGCGGAGCGCCGTTCGATGGGCAGTGTCGGCGGCAAGGTGGCCACGATCCTGAGGGGTCAGAGTGATCTCTATATCTCGCTCTCGGGCCGTACGGCACCGAAGGACTGGGATCTGGCGGCACCGGAGGCGGTGCTGCTTGCCGCTGGTGGCGCCATCAGCCACGCCGATGGCCGGCCGCTCAGTTACAACGATGGCGACTGCCGTCAGGCTGGTTGTCTGATCGCCAGCCATGGGCCGGTGCACCGCGAGCTGTGTGAGCGGGCTCGGGCGGCCATGGGGGCCATCGATCCAGGTTTTGCGGTGTAAGACGCTGGCTGAATCTTGATCAGGTCGCATGCTGCATGCTTTTCAGCAGGCATTCGGGCTGTGCGCTGCAGATCCACGGACCTCCTGGAGGACCCGATCGGTCATCTCCCTTCCAGCTTGAAGCGGTGATCGAATTGGAAGCAGTAGACGGCCCAAGGGGCGGTCAGCGTCGTTCAGCCATCGCAGGGCCTGAAATGAACCGCAGCGTCGGCTGCTGACGCCAGCCTGCTTCTGCAACGGACAGGAAGCAGGCAGGCCCTGCGGATACCACCTCGTCTCTTCGAGCAGAGGGCGCTCTGCTCCCAGTCAGCGATCGCCGGGAAGGAGAAGACTTTCACCTCAGAGACCTGCACATGGATGGGGTGTGCGCTCTCATCCAGAGAGACGGCGGCAACAATCGACTATCGCTTCTCTCGGCCTCCATGGACCAGGTCGTGCTCCTTCTGTACGGAGATCTGGGTGACGGGGTTGCGGGACTTGTCGCCTGACCAAAACAATGGATTTCGCTATAGTTAGCGACTTCATGGCAGCGGAGAGCGGCGCTGTAGCCACCAAATCCGAAGCCGGCAGCGGGCAGATCCAGTCAAAATCTCTGATCTGGTGGCAGCGATGTTGATAGGATCGCTAAGTTTTACCGGGTCGTTGCTGAGTTAATTTGTGCCAGGATTGCCCGTGATTCGGTGCGCGTAGGATTTATTCCCGGAAGCAAGCGGACGTCGCGTGTCGGCGCCAGGGATTAGCGCCGCTGCGACGAGTCCGGCCCCATAGTTAGTGGCCCCGCGAAAGCTTTGACAATAGGATGCATGGCTTAATCTTGTCAGCCATTATTAATTTTAACTCTGCTTTGACTTGTTCATCCCACTGTTATGGCTCGACGATTGCGGGTTGAAATCCGCTGGTGCTTGGCGGGGCCACTGGTTGTCAATCAGCTGGTTGGTTGTCGATCACCCGACTATTGATCGGATTGTTTTCACTGGTGGCGCATAAAAAAAAACGGCCCCGTAGGGCCGCTGGCTGCTGTGGAGAGGATCAGCGGCTCACTGAGCCGATGCCACGAGGGCAGGCGCTTCGGGTTCCTGCTGGGGCACGCCGCGCAGGCTCAGGTTGATGCGGCCGCGATTGTCGATTTCGCGCACCCGTACCGTCACCTGATCGCCCACATTAACCACATCTTCCACCTTCTCCACCCGGGCCTCCGAGAGCTGGGAGATATGGATCATCCCCTCCTTGCCGGGCAGGATCTCGACAAAGGCGCCGATCGGGATCACGCGGGTGACCGTGCCCTGGAAGACCTCACCTTCACTGACCCGGCGGGTCAGGCCCTCGATGATGCGCTGCGCTTCTTCGGCTGCGGCTCCGTCATGGCTGGCGATCGTGACGATGCCCCCATCCTCGATGTCGATCTTGGTGTTGGTGCGCTCGGTGATGCCCTTGATCGTGCGGCCGCCTGGGCCGATCACGGTGCCGATCAGCTCCGGATCAATGCGGAAGCTGAGCAGGCGTGGAGCATGGGGTGAAAGCGTGTCGCGGGGGCCGTCGATCGCCTCCAGCATCTTGCCGAGGATGTGCAACCGCGCCGGCCGGGCCTTGTTGATCGCTTCGGCGACTGTGCCCAGAGGCAGACCGGTGATCTTCATGTCCATCTGCAGGGCGGTGATGCCCTTCTCGGTGCCGGCCACCTTGAAGTCCATGTCACCGAGAAAATCCTCGATGCCCTGGATGTCGGTGAGGATGCGGACCTCTTCGCCTTCCTTGATCAGGCCCATGGCGGCGCCGCTGACCGGCGCCTTCAGGGGCACGCCAGCATCCATCAGCGCCAGGGTGCTGCCGCACACCGAACCCATCGAAGTGGAGCCGTTGGAGCTGAGCACTTCGCTCACCACCCGCAGCACATAGGGGAAGCTCTCCTTACTGGGGAGCACCGGCACGATTGCCCGCTCGGCCAGGGCGCCGTGACCGATTTCGCGACGGCCGGGGGAGCGCATCGGCCGGGTTTCGGCGACCGAATAGGGGGGGAAATTGTAGTGATGGAGATAGGTTTTTTCGCTGGCTGGATTGAGATCGTCCATCTCCTGCGCATCGCTGGGGGTGCCCAAGGTGGCTGTCGAGAGCACCTGGGTCAGTCCGCGGTTGAACAGTCCGGAGCCGTGCACGCGTTTGGGCAGCACGCCCACGGCCGCGCTGATCGGACGCACGTCGTCAAGACCACGGCCATCAACCCGCTTGCCCTCGCTGAGGATCTGCTGGCGCATCAGCTTCTTGGTCAGGCTCTTGTAGGTGTTCCCCAGGGCCTTGCTGTTGCTGCTGACCGCCACCTTGATGGCGTCGTCCTCCTTGAGTGAGGCGATTTTGGCACTGATCTCGGCCTTGATCGCATCGAGCTTCTCGTCCCGTTCGGGCTTGGTCTGGGAGAACTGCTTGAGCACCTCGCCGATCGCCGTGGCGCATTCCTGCTCCAGGAAGGTGGGCAGGGTGGGATCCTCGACCTTCTGCTCCGGAATCATCTGCTC
This sequence comes from Cyanobium sp., assembly GCA_049282435.1. Lineage (GTDB taxonomy): Bacteria > Cyanobacteriota > Cyanobacteriia > PCC-6307 > Cyanobiaceae > Cyanobium. The sequence continues at coordinate 28,766 of JBAPUA010000048.1, forward strand.
GATGCCCAGTTCCTTGAGCAGGGCCTGCTGGGCCTTGATCAGCTCGCCCACGGCTTCGTAGCCGAAGTCGATCGCTTCGATCACGTCCTGTTCGGGCAGCTGGTTGGCGCCCGCCTCCACCATCACCACTCCATGCGGGGTGCCGGCCACCACCAAATCCAGATCGCTGCGCTCGATTTCCCGGAAGCTGGGATTGAGCACGAAGTCGTCTCCCAGCAGACCCACCCGCACCGCTGCCATCGGTCCATAGAACGGCATGCGCGCCAGCAGGGCCGCCATGGAGGCGCCGGTCACGGCGAGCACATCCGGTGGCACCCGTTCATCGAGTGACATGCAGGTGGCGACGATCTGCAGGTCGTCGCGCAGCCAGCTCGGAAACAGGGGCCGCATCGGCCGATCAATCAGGCGGCAGGTGAGGATGGCTCGCTCGGGGGGCCTGGCCTCGCGGCGGAAGAAGCTGCCCGGGATGCGACCGGCGGCGTAGAGGCGCTCCTCGTAGTCACAGATCAGGGGCAGGAAATCGATGCCTTCACGGGCATTGGAGCGGGTGGCGGTGACCAGTACCGCCGTGTCGCCGCACTCAACCATCACCGAGCCCCCAGCCTGGGGGGCATACCGACCGGTGGTCAGCCGGATCTCCCGACCATCGAAGGAGATCGACTGAGTTTGTCCTTGCACTTGGATTTATGTCCTTTTGTTGTCAAAGACCATCCTGCCATCCGGCGATCACCACCCGCTGGAAACTGGATTTTTTGTTGGGATGGCAGGAGCTGATGTCACCCGCTCGCCGAAGCGGAGTCACCTCTGTCGCCGATACCGGCCGGATCGAGCCGGCCGACGATGCCGATGGCCCGATCCCGTCTCCCTACCAACGCTCTCGGCCGGCGACAAGTCCAGGGGGATTCGGACCGGACTCCCGCGGCTGCTGGAATCAGCCTGGAGGCGATGGGCCATCTCCACCCCGGCTGATCAGGAGGCTTTCCCCGCTATCGAGTTCACAGATGGCAGGCAGTCTGCAGCCAGAATGCTGCCGCCCTCGCCGACAGCGTTGCAGCTGCTTGCGACACCAGCTTCCGTCCAAGCGGCGAACGTTGATCAACTCCGGCTGCAGGCACCCTGTCGGCGCCTGGCCGTGCGGTGCTGATCTGAGGCAGTCCAGATCTGAGGCAGTCCAGCTGCGAATCCCTGACGGTGATGCCGGCGTAGGCCGAAAGATCACTACGAGATCCGTGGCCCTTCCGTGTCTTGAGCGACCGACCTCCGGTCCTAACCCCCCTGGCTGTTGACTGTTAATGGCGCTGGATCCGAGCGCAGGGTCGCCGTCCGCAAGAGCCCAGCCACTACGGGCCAACAGCGATGGCGCCACCGCAAGCCCATGGCGACGACTCTCGCAGGGATCGCCCTTTCCACCTGGGCTCCCGGAGCCCATCGCACTGAAATCACGGAAAGGCTGATGTCGGAGCCAGGTCCGCCCAGCACAAAAGCCGGGCCAACCAACAACAATCAAAAGAGGCGCCCTCAGGACGCCCCTACCAACTCCATCGGACCGGCCAGGAACTCACCAGCTGGACTTGACCACCCCGGGCAGTTCGCCTTTGTGGGCCCGTTCGCGCAGCTGGTTGCGGCAGAGACCGAAATCGCGGTACACACCACGGGGTTTGCCAGTGGCCCAGCAGCGATTGCGCACGCGCACAGGGGCACTGTTGCGGGGCAGACCTTGGATCTTGCGATGGATCTCCAGCCGCTCCATCGGATCGGCGGCGGCGTCAAACGCAGCTTTGAGGGCAGCGCGCTTGTCTGCAAAGCGCTCCACCATCTTCTTGCGCTTCACGTCGCGCGCGATCATCGATTTCTTCGCCATGCGGCTGGATAGGCAGCGTTGATAGGGATCAACTCTACCGCCCAGGGTGACTGGGACAGAGCTCGGCGATCGGGCACTCCAGGCAGCGTGGCTTGCGGGCAGTGCAGACGGCCCGGCCATGGAAGATCAGCCGGATCGAGAGGTTCTGCCATTCGGCCTGGGGCACCAGTCGCATCAGATCCGGTTCGATCGTGCGCGGGTCGCTGTTGCGGCTCAGTTTCAGGCGCTGGCTGAGCCGGCAGACATGGGTGTCGACCGTGACGCCGGCGTTGATGCCGAAGCACCAGGCCAGCACCACGCTGGCGGTCTTGCGGGCCACGCCGGGCAGCAGCAGCAGCTCCTCCATGGTGCGCGGCACGACTCCGCCATGGCGCTCCATCAGCAGGCGGCTGGAGGCGACGATGTGTTTGGCCTTGTTGCGGTAGAAGCCCGTCGATTTCACAAAGGGCTCCACGGCTTCGGCTTCCACGGCCGCCGCCGCCGCCGCATCGGGGAAGCGTTCGAACAGGGCTGGAGTCACCAGGTTGACCCGCTCATCGGTGCACTGGGCCGAGAGCATGGTCGCCACCAGCAGCTCATAGGGATTGCGCCACTCCAGCGAGCAGGTGGCGTGGGGATACAGCTCTCCCAGGCGCTCGAGCAGCTGCGGAGCCCGTTGACGGGCACTGGCAAAACGGGGCATGGGAAGGATCGGTGGGCGGCACGGGGGGCCGCAGCGGTGTGGCGGCGGACCCACTTCAGCCTGAGCGCCAGTCCCAGACTCAGATCGCCGTGCGAGGTCCTGGCTGCGGCGGATGGCCTCGGGGCCGGGGGGCTGGTGGCCTCAACGGCCCAGCAACTGCTGCACAGCCGGCAGCTGGCTGGTGTCCTTGACGATCAGCAGCAGGCTCAGACCCACCAGAAAAACGAATCCCGACTGGAAGAAGGCCATCTGGAAGCGCTCTGGCAGCGGCCGACCGCGCACACCCTCTAGCAGCAGCAACACGAGTTGGCCGCCATCCAGCAGCGGCAGCGGCAGGGAGTTGAGTACGGCCAGGTTGATCGAGATCAGGGCGCTGAACAGGAACAGGCTGCCCCCCCCCTGCTTGGCCAGGGAGGCGCCCATCTCGACGATCTTCACCGGGCCCGACACCTGACCGGCGGTCTCGCCGAAGTGGGTGACCAGGGTGACGAAGCCATCGACCGTCCGGCGTGTCAGCAGGGCGAAATCACGGTTGGCGTGGCGGATCGGCTCCAGCGGCCCTCGCGCTGGCCGGAACGCTTCGATGCCATTGGGCTGCAACTGGGCGCCGATGCGGCCGATGCCCCCGATTGAGGTCGGGCTGAGCGAAAGGCTGAGCTTCTGCCCGTCGCGATCGGCCTCCAGGCGCAGGCTCTGGCCGGGCGCCTGGCGGATGCGATCCACCAGAGTCGCCACCGCCTCCTGGCCACCGCCAAGGGGCTGACCCGCCAGAGCCAGGATCCGGTCCCCCACCTGCAGGCCGGCCGCATCGGCGGGCTGACCGCTCTGGACCATCGCCACCAGCACCCCTGGGGTGGCGCTGAAGCCCGCAGGAATACCGACGACAAATCCCTGGGCCACCAGCACCGTCCAAGCCAGCAGCAGGTTGGCCAGGACACCGGCGGCGATCACCAGCGCCCGTTGGGGGAGAGGGCGATTGCGCAGCAGATCCGGGTCGTTGGCCGGGATCGGGCTGTCCTCGTCATCGTCGGGAAAGGAGACGAAGCCACCGAGTGGGATCGCCCGCAGCGCGTAGAGCACGCCGCCGCGACGGCGCTGCAGCAGGGCCGGACCGAAGCCGATCGAGAAGCCGCTGACACGGATGCCCTGCCAGCGGGCGGCCAGGAAATGACCGCTTTCATGCACCACGATCAGCCCCGCCAGAATCGCCAGTGCGGTGAGAACTCCCATGCCAGCCAATCCCCGCAATGCCCCCATTGTGGGCCTTGTAGGGCAGGGACCGGGGCGCGCCTACCGCCCTCCAAGGGCCACATTGAGGCCCAGGAGCCGGAGTCGATTACGCAGCTACAGCTCAGCGGCGGCCTGCTTAGTCCCATTTTGATCCAGCGAATTGGATCGGGGGCTCGGTGTGGCGGCTGCCATGTACCGGCGCCCGGCCAGGGTGGCTGGATGCGGGCAGCTTGAGGCTGGCAGGGGGCTCCTGAGGGCATAGCTTCAGTCTGGCCTGGCCCTTCCTTCCGCCTGACGTTGCGTCCAGGCGGTCATCAGCCCATGACTATTCCGCTTCAGGATATCCGAGCGGGATGCGATGCCTCAACTGAGCTCACTTGGTGGATTCTGAACTTCAGATGCCAATCTGGGCATCTGGAAAAATCAGATAATTAATATTCTGGAGGCTGAGCTTTTCATTGGTGCCTGATGTGACGTAGCAACTAGCTCGCGTGCAGGGGTCGGTGGTGGTGGCGGTTTTGGTTAGCGTATAATTGCTCCTGAGGTTAGAGAGGTAAACGATATCTTCAAACAGGGGCGAGCCAACGATCGTGATCGTGCCCGGGCTGGGAGCAATGTAGAAGTGCTGACGCTTGTCCACCTCTGTTATGCTGGTGTTGTTGTAGATGATTTGATGGCTTGTCAATGATTGATAGCAAATGCTGTTGACGATGTTGTTGCCGCCGCTGGTGGCGCTGGCGTCATCGCAGAGGCTGGGGGCGGTGGTCAGATAGGTGCTGTCGTTGGCCACCTGATCACCAAAGGCGTAGAGAGGATTGATTGCTGAGCGGGCGCCAAAGATATAGGGCTTGAGCTCGCTAGTGTACCGTCCCGGAGATGCGCGAGCAAAGTCTTTGTAGCTTTTCAAAGATCGAGTCCGCTGTGGCGGTCCAGATGAATGGAGCGGTATTTTTGTTGTAGGCCGCGACAAACTGCTCGATTTTG
>JBAPUA010000049.1:0-2654 GCA_049282435.1 Cyanobium sp.
CCGCCGGGCCCTGGCCTGGGGCCAAGGCCGGCTTCGGCCCTTTGCGGCACTGCCGCATCCATTCGCTCTGGCGCAGGGCCTGCAACTGGGGTTCCAGATCCAGATCGAGAGCTCCGGCCAGGCGCCGGGCCTGGGCGATCACGAACACCGGTTCGGGCAGCCGGGCCAGATCGGCGGTTTCGAGGGCTTCCAGCTGTTCTCTGCCGATGTGCAGCTTGTCCGCCAGGACACTGGCCTCGAGAGCCCGGGCCTGTCGGGCCCGCAGCAGGGTCAGCCCCAGCCTGGTCAGCTCTGGCGAGACAGACCGGCTGCCGGGTGCCGGTTCGGCGCCCACGGACCCCGGGCTTCTCCATTCGGCGCTTCTGGACTCGGCGCTTCTGGACTCGGCGCTCACAACAAAGCAGCACGGTGGATCCTGCAGGCAGTATGCACAGATTGCGGGCGGCTCGCGGTCAACGAGCGCATCGCGGTTGGAGACAGACGGATCCCTGTGGCCTGCCAACCCGTGGCTGGTGATGTCCCCTCCCCGCTGTGCAGCTCGGCGCGGGTAGCGGTGATCGGCAGCCTGCGGCCCGCCATGGCGGGATGCCGGGGTGGGATGCCGGGGTGGACCGGGGCGAGACTTGCGCCTGGGCCTGGGATTGGCTGACGTCTCCGGACAGTCCGTGGGCTGCCGCTCCTGCCTCATGGACCTGGCCAGCCGAGGGTCCCGTTCCGCGGCCAGACCTGTTGCCTCACCCAGCCGGCCAGTCGGCCAGCCGCGACCCGGCGGGCGCTGTTCCCTGGTTGGGCCGCGCTAGGGCCGCCGACTGGCAGGACCGGCGGTCCGCGGTCGTCCGCGGAGCAAATCTGACGGCCGTGATGCCGCACCGGTGCTGCCGCAGCGATGGTTCGGCTCAGCGACCGTCCTTGCCCAACATCCCCTGGAGGGCGGGTCGAGTGTCTCACCTCCAGGCAAGTTCAGAAAAAACATCCCCCGACCACTGGATCAGGAGGATTGGAAGTTTCATGGGCGATACTGGATTCGAACCAGTGACCCCTTCCGTGTGAAGGAAGTGCGCTACCGCTGTGCTAATCGCCCGGATACCGCCTTCAGGACGGGTCCTGTGGCTGTGGCGGCAGCATAGATCACGGCTGGGTCCCTGGGTCCCTGGCCCCCTCGGGGCCGTTGATCCTTCAGCATGGGAGTCCCTTTGCCGCAGCCGGTGTCCGAGTCCGCCGCCCATCCTTCTGTCGACACCGATGTGCTGATCATCGGCGGCGGCGTCTGTGGCACCGCCCTGCTGTTTGAGCTGGCCCGCTACACCGATCTCGGCCATCTCACCCTGGTGGAGCGCTACGACCGGCTGGCCCAGGTCAACTCCCGTGCCACCAACAACAGTCAGACGATTCACTGCGGGGATATCGAGACCAACTACAGCCTCGAGAAGGCGTGCGCGGTGAAGCGCACCGCCGAGATGATCGGCCGCTACGCCGAGCTGCTGGCGCCCGAGCAGGCCAGCCGTTGCGTGTTCCGCACCCCCAAGCTGGTGTTGGCGGTGGGGGAGCGGGAGTGTGGGTTTCTGCGCCAGCGCTTTGCTGACTTCTGTCCCCATTTTCCGGCCATGGAGTTGCTGGAGAAGGACCAGATCGCCGAGTGGGAGCCCGCCGTGGCCATGGTCGATGGGGTGTTGCGCCCCGAGGAGATCGTGGCGATCGGCATCCGCAACTCCCCCACAGCGGTGGATTACGAAGCCCTGGCCGAGTCGTTCGTGGAGCAGGCGCGCCTGGCCATCGCCGGCGGCAGCGGGCGCCAGCTGGATCTGCGGCTGGGCACCAGGGTCGAGAGCCTGCACCCGGAAGCCGATGCCATCCGGGTGGAGCTGCGGGGGGCTGAGGGGCCCTTCACGTTGCGGGCGCGCCACGTGGTGGTCAACGCCGGCGCCCACAGCCTGCTGATGGCCCAGCAGCTGGGCTTCGGCCTGCAGTATTCCTGCCTGCCGGTGGCCGGCAGTTTTTACTTCACCCCTGATCTGCTGCGCGGCAAGGTCTACACCGTGCAGAACGACAAGCTGCCCTTCGCCGCCATCCATGGCGATCCCGATGTGCGGGCTCCCGGCAAGACCCGCTTCGGCCCCACGGCCCTGCTGCTGCCGATGCTGGAGCGCTATCGGCCCGGTTCCTTCTGGCAGTTCCTGCGGGTGCTGCGGCTCGACTGGTCCGTGCTCGCCGTCTTCTGGCAGCTGTTCGGGGTGGCTGACATCCGCGGCTACATCATCCGCAATCTGCTGTTTGAGTTGCCCTGGCTGGGGCGGCGGCTGTTCCTGGCCGATGCCCGCAAGATCGTGCCCGGCATGAAGCTGGAGGATCTGCGGTTCGCCAAGGGCTACGGCGGTGTGCGGCCCCAGCTGATCGACAAGCTCAACCGTCGCCTGATGCTCGGCGAGGTCAGCATCCCGGCGATTCCCAGGCTGATCTTCAATGTCACCCCCTCCCCCGGCGGCACCTGCTGCCTGGGCAATGCCGAGCGGGATCTGGAGGTGATTGCCGCCCAGTTGGGCTGCCAGGTGGATCGCCCGCGCCTGGCCCGCGAGCTGCATGGGGTGGCGGAGCCGCAGGGCCGCTCGCTCGGCACGGCGACCCTTCTCGACTGCCACAGCGCCGCCGCCTAGCGC
>JBAPUA010000050.1:0-6046 GCA_049282435.1 Cyanobium sp.
CCTGATCTGGCCGCTCTGGTCTATGGACTTGTTTCCCATTTCGCTAGAAGTCAATGGCGTCGACTGTGGGCTTTGTCCTTTGTCTTGATGCTGCATGATTGTTGTGATATCGATTCATCGCCAACCGATTCTGCCTGACCATACTTTGGTGAGGGTATAGGATATGTACAAGGACAAAGGGCAGGACCACCAGCCACGCTCTCTTGTTCTTTGACATTGCTAGCATGTCAATCCTGAATGGTACCCGTTCAGAGGGCGAGACGCCCAGGCGCACCAATCCAACCCCGATCGTTGGCGATCGGAGCAGCGTGTTGGCCTGACGCCATCAGCGATCCAGTAGCAAGGAGGACATCACTCCGCCGCGGTGATGGGCGATCCAGGCCTGCTCCAGGAATTGCCAGGCATCTCTTGCCTGTTGCCGCAACGTGCTGGTGGCCATGAGCAATCGGCTGCGTCATACGGCACCGCTGGCGGACTGGACGCCAAGGCTGATTTTGTGCTGGATAACTGACTGGCGCAGTGCTCTCTCAGCGGCGTTGTTTGTGGGTTCGATCCCTTGGACTTCCAGGAAGGTCCATAGGCCACCGCTGCGTTGCAGCAGCTGATCGCAGGTGCGCACCGTTTTGGCCCATGGGGTTTGCTTGCCGCGCTGGTCACCCAGATCCACCACCCGCTGCAGCGTGGCCTCGAATGACTGCCGGATCGGCCGGCAACCCTGCTGCAGCTGCGACCAGTCCATCATTCCGCTCTTCCACTGGTGCCACGCTTTGAACAGTTGCTGTTGCAGACCAGCAGCTCCGCTCCGATCTCACCGCTGGCGCCCTGACGGCCTGTGATAGCCGCCAGATCGCGGATCAGATGCGCCCAGCACAGCTGGCGCTGCTCCAGGGGCAGACTGTTGTAGGCGGAGAACCGGTCACTCACCACGATCCCGCCAAAGGCGTGCCCCAGCAGTTCGATCGCCGCGGCGGCCGAGCGGCTCAGACCCTGCCGGAACAGCGTCACCACTGGGGTCACCAGCACTCACTGCCAGCCCCAGAGCTTATTGGTAGTCTCTCCCAAGAGCATTGTTTGGTGCGTGGGAACAGCTCCTCACCATTGGCCTTCCCGCTCGAAACCCCCACTGCAGCAATCGATCCCCCCACGATCAGCAAAGTTGTCTGCGGCAAGCCACCCATCGATGGCCCGGTCCCCAAGGATCTGGATGCCATAGCCGAAGGCTGCGTAGGCGAAGCCTTCTCGAAGAGAAGCAGTAGGCAGGATGGCGCGCAAGCTGCACAAGAAGGCAGGCAGGGAGATCGACACCAAGCGCAAAACGATGGTGGAGCCGGTGTTTGGTCAGACCAAAGAAGCGCGAGGGCTGCAATGCTTCCTGCTGCGTGGGCTGGCCAAGGTGAACGGTGAATGGCCGCTCTGGGGCATGACGCACAACATCAACAAGCTGTGGCGCCACCTGAAGCAGCGGAGGTGCCAAGAGGTGATGGCAACGGGATAGGGGGCCAGGCCCCCACGGCCGAGTGGGAGGCAGCTCAACGCTTCCGATCGCGTTGTCCTTGGGTGATCCGCCGCATCAATTCGGCAGAAGACGGCACAAGCAGAAGTGCCGAGCTGCGCTGGATGGCGTGAGCGCCGGTGCTATGGGCAACAGGCTCCTAGGCTTCGCTCCAGCGATGTGACACCCCGTGCTGGATCAGCGGCTGCTGCGCGACGACCCCGAGCAGATCAGCGGACCGCTGGCCCGCCGCGGGCTGAGACTCGACCTCGGCGACCTGCAGCGAATCGCGCTGCAGGAGCGGGATCTGCAGGAACAGCGCAGCAACCTCCAGGCCGAGGGAAACCGCATCGGCAGGGACGTGGGGCAGCGGATCAAGGCCGGCTCCAGCCCCCAGGGCCCCGAGATCCAGTCCCTCCGGGCGCAGGGCAACCAGATCAAGCAGCAGGTGGCCGGTCTCGAAGAGACAGAGAAAGCCCTGCAGCTTCAGCTGCATGAGCAGCTGCTCGCCCTGCCCAATCTGCCCTCCGAGCAGACGCCGGACGGTCGATCCGAGGCGGACAACATCGAACTGAAGCGCTGGGGTGTGCCGCGACTGGCGGGAGCCGACGAGCAGCTGCTGGAGCACTGGCAGATCGCCGAACAGCTCGGCCTGGTGGACAGCGAGCGCTCGGTGCGCATTGCCCAGAGCCGCTTCGTGACCCTGAAGGGCATGGGCGCCCGGCTGGAGCGCGCCTTGATCGCCCTGATGCTCGACCTGCACAGCCAGCGTGGCTACACCGAACTGTTGCCGCCGATCCTGGTCAACAGCGCCAGCCTGACCGGCTCGGGCCAGCTGCCGAAGTTTGCCGAGGAAAGCTTTCGCTGCGCGGAAGACGATCTCTGGCTGACACCGACGGCGGAAGTTCCCCTGACCTCTTTCCACCGCGATGAGGTGATTGCCGCCGACCAGCTGCCGCTGCGCTACGCGGCCTACACCCCTTGCTTCCGGCGGGAGGCTGGTTCCTACGGACGCGACACCCGGGGTCTGATCCGGCTGCATCAGTTCAACAAGGTGGAGCTCTACTGGTTCACCCAGCCCGAAGACTCCGACGCCGCTCATGAGCAGCTCACCCGCGACGCCGAGGCCGTGCTCGAAATCCTGGAGCTCCCCTACCGACGCATCGAGCTCTGCAGCGGTGATCTGGGCTTCTCGGCCGCCCGCACCTACGACCTGGAGGTCTGGCTGGCGGGAGCCGGGGCCTATCGGGAAATCTCCAGTTGCAGCACCTGCCGCGATTTTCAGGCACGTCGGGCCAATATCCGCCTCAAGGCAGACCGGGGTACCCGACTGGTTCACACCCTCAACGGCAGCGGACTGGCCATCGGTCGGACCATGGCCGCCCTGCTGGAAACCGGCCAGCAGGCTGATGGCAGCGTGCGCCTGCCGGCGGCGCTGGTGCCCTATCTCGGCACCGACACGATCAGCGGCGCCTGAGAGAGGGACAGCCGTGGTCACGACCACCCTCAGGGGATGGGCTAGCCAGACACGCTTAGCATGATCTCATTCGAGACTGGTCATGAGGGCCGGCGTGATGGCAGAGAGAGCGGGCAGAAAATCGACCTCAGTTTGTGAAAGCAAGCCCACAGCAACGGGGCGCCATCAACAAGATTTAGGGCCACTGAAGGTCCGGGCGGAATCTGCAGGCCGGTTCAGCGCCAGCATGACTACGCCCCTGCATCGGCATGGTATGGCCCAGGCGGCGGACCGCGGGCCTGGAATCAGCAAGTCAACAGTTCGGTTCACCACAACAAGTCTTGGCAATGGCTGGGCCATCAAGGCCGAGCACGGCGGGAGGCCTGCACGATGACGGGCAACTCCCGCTACATCCTGCATCTGATCCTGCAGGTCACCCGTCCTGCAGCTGGACGGCAGCAGAATAAACAACAAGCAGGTTCAATCCTGCTGACCACGTTAGTGGTGATCCTCGTCGCCATGATCGGGGCGGCCACCCTGATGAGCAGGAGCATCAACTCCCTCAATGCCACCTCGGATGCCTCCGATTTGCAGACAGCCAAGGAAGCGGCAGAAACCGGCTTCAACGAAATCCTGGCGGCTCTGAACACGGATCAGAGAAGCTATCTCCTCGTCACCAAAATGACGAATTGGGTCAACGTCAGTACCACGGATCTGGACAACTGCAATATCTATCACCCTTCCGCAACTCTGCCGAGCCCACCGGCGGGCTACCCAGACAGCTTCTCCTTCTACCAAACAGCCGGCTTCAATGGCAGCGTCAGCTACAAGCTGGAGAGCTACGAGCCGCCGATCAGCATCGGCACTGCCAGCAACTGCGTCAAATTCGGCAATCTGTTCGGCGGATCAGCCAACTTTACTGTCGTGGGAACGCTGACTCGTAATGGTAAACAGCAGGCAACCTTCAGGCTGAAAAAAGTTGTCTTTATCAAGGGACCATTCAGCGAATCCAGCCAGCCTTTTGATGCGCCCCTGCTGATCACAGGTGCTGGTCCAAGCAGTAACAACGATGTGACGAAAATGGATAAGAACAAGTTTGGTATGTCGTCAATCCCCGATGCCTGCATCGTCGCCGATAATCGCAAATGCAACAGCCCTTCGCCCGGCCTGCAAACCACCTATGTGGCCTGTTCCGGCAATCCCAAATGCATCCCCCCGACCTCCAACATCGGGCCACTGAACGCTTCCAGCCTCAACCTACCGCCCTTGCCGACAGGACCATCCTATTACGACGATAAGCGTAGCTCCGGAGATTACGACAAAGACAAGGTGATTGTATACAGCTCGACCAAATGCAACTTTCCCTATGTCGGGGCGACTGGCTGCCCTACCACAGCCAACGCCTTGAGCTTTGTCAGAAACCAGCTAGAACAAGGATGTTATTACAATGTGGCCACGCAGCCCGGGAATTCGGACAGCACTCGCGTGACGCAGAACAGCACGCCTTCGACGGCCATCAATTGCGTCGTGATGTCGATGAACAATCCCAATTACAAGATCAACACGGCTGGGCTGCCGATCAACATCTTTGTCGTTGGCAGTGGCACAGTCATTAATCTACAAACGCCGGCCGACTTTAGCAATCTGATTCCCCTAAACTGGGCAAAGCTGCGAATTTACGGCACCGCTGGCGATGGATCGAATTGCACAGCGCAGCTCGTTAATATAAAGGGTGTTCTTCAGCTTGATGGCCTGTTCATCTGGATGCCAGCGGGAAAATTCATCTATCAAAACCCCGGTGGTGGAGGCGGCAACAACGGTCCCTATGGCGTGCGTTGGGTCTGTGCTTTTGATTCTAAAGATTCGGCCAATCTAAATATTATCGGTCCCGCCAATGCTGTGGCAGGACTGTCAACAATCTTCTCCGGCTTCTTTTCTCCCAGCGCCCCGGACACGTCCTTTAATCCCAGCTTCATTCCCAGCAATATCACAAACTACAGGGCCTACGGAGTGACCTACTAGCCATGACCAGATCGGTCTTGCGAAAATCCTATCCACCAACTCACCCAGCCCTACCAACCAGGGCCGGAGGGCTGGGTCAGGCTGGTTTCACGATTCTTGAAGTACTCCTGGCTGCTGTCATCGCAGTGGTGTCAGCCAGCATTCTGTTTCCTATGTTCAACCAATCGGTGGTGCTTGGACGCCAGTCAGCGGATCGGAATTCAATCGAAGCTGCCACAGCATTAGATCTGGGCTGGATCAAGCGCTACGCCAAATTCTGGAAGATGAAAAGCGGTCCCTATCCATTAACTAACTCCCATACCAAGACGAACACCAATTTTTTCGTGTCACCAGTTCTGGATTATGAATGTGCCAATAGCAACCTGACGACCACAAATTTATCACAGCAATTCATCAGTGATGCTGTCATCGTCGCCGGCACGACTGATGACGTGATCCCCAAACTTCCCTATGCCTTCAGTGCCACTGCAAACGCGCCAATCCCAGTGGCCAATATCGGCCCAGGTTACACACTCAGCCGCTCCGTGGACACATCCAACCCCAATCGTGTCTATGTCATCTACAAAGTGACCTCCACCAGCCAGTGGCCAATCAACTTCGTCCGCGAAGCCTCGGTGGTTCTGGAATCCGTTGCATGGTGCACAACGACATGAGCAAGCGACGACGACTTGTCCCAACCAGAGATGGTGCGCAGGGCTCTTCGCTGATTGAGCTGTTGATGGTGGTAATTCTGATCAGCGTGCTTGGTGCCGCTTTCTTGAATACGCAGTCGTCATCGTTTGTGGGTTATAGCAGGCTCAGGCTGGCCGCGTCAGAATTATCAGGCGCGATGGCTCAAGCCCGGGACGCCGCCGCCAGAAATATCGTGGTTGATTCCAATTGCAGCATCGTACAAACCGTTGATCAAGACACCGCCAACGTCACCACTACACTCAATCCCGCCAACTGCATCAGTACGACTTTATTGCCCAATGCGATCAATCTCAGAGTTCGCAGTGGCGCAACTAATCTGACGTTGGACCAAGGCGCCGTGTTCACCTTCCGCTCGGAGGGGATGAGTACCAACGCCAATGCAT
>JBAPUA010000051.1:0-86308 GCA_049282435.1 Cyanobium sp.
CAGATAGTCCTTGTCGCCATCCAGGGCTTCCAGGGCACCATTGAGCGAGGCGGGAACCGTGGAGATCTGGGAGAGTTCTTCGGCTGACAGCTCGAACAGATCGACATCGGTGCCATCGCCGGGATCGATCTGGTTACGGATGCCGTCGATGCCGGCCATCAACATCGCCGAGAAGGCGATGTAGGGGTTGGCCAGGGCATCGCCGGAGCGGAACTCCAGGCGCTTGGCCTTGGGATTCGGGCCGGTCAGGGGAATGCGGACGGCGGCCGAGCGATTGCCCTGGGAGTACACCAGGTTTACCGGCGCCTCAAAACCGGGCACCAGACGCTTGTAGCTGTTGGTGGTCGGATTGGTGAACGCCAGGAAGCTGGGGGCGTGCTTGAGCAGTCCACCGATGTACCAGCGGGCGGTCTGGGAGAGGCCGGCATAGGTTCCTTCGCCGAAGAACAGGGGCTGGCCCGCCTTCCAGAGGCTCTGGTGCACATGCATGCCGCTGCCGTTGTCGGCAAACACGGGCTTGGGCATGAAGGTGGCCGTCTTGCCGTATTTCCTGGCAATGTTGCGGACCACATACTTGTAGATCATCACGTTGTCGGCGGCACTGATCAGTTCGGCGAACTTGATGCCGAGCTCGTGCTGGGCCGTGGCCACCTCATGGTGTTGCTTCTCCACCGGCACCCCCAGGGAGGCCATGGTCAACAGCATCTCGCTGCGGATGTCCTGCAGAGTGTCGTTGGGCGCGACGGGGAAATAGCCTTCCTTGAGCAGCACCTTGTAGGCGAGGTTGCCGCCCTCCTCGACCCGGTCGGTGTTCCAGGCGGCCTCCATCGAATCGACGCTGTAAAAGCTGCTGCCATGGCCGCTCTTGTAGCGGACATCGTCGAAGATGAAAAACTCGGGCTCCGGGCCGAAATAGGCGGTGTCAGCCAGGCCGGTGGAGCCCAGGTACTCCAGCGCCTTCTGAGCCAGGGCCCGCGGACAGCGGCCGTAGGGCTTGCCGCTGCGGGGCTCCTGGATCGAGCAGATCAGGCTCAGGGTCTTGTGGCTGTAGAAGGGATCGATCCAGGCGGTGTTCGGATCCGGCACCATCGCCATGTCGGACTCGTTGATTGCCTTCCAGCCACGGATGGAGGAACCGTCGAAGGCCACACCCTCGCTGAAGGCGGCTGCGTCGATCAGGTCATGGCAGACCGTCAGGTGTTGCCACTTGCCATGGAGATCCACGAACTTCAGATCGATCAGCTCAATGCCTTCGTCCTTGATCTGACGAAGAACGTCCTGGGCGGATTTGACCATGGCGTGGAGGGGGACGGGGGATGGCCGCTGCTGGCAGCGACAGGCGGGAAAGTACGCAGCGATACCGATCCACTTTTGTATCAGTTACTACCAAGGCGAGGGATCGGTGTCGATCGCTGATCCGGTGCCGGCGCCGGCGGGCCTGCGTAACCGTTTCTGTCAGATTCCCCAGATCGACTCTGGCCAAAGGAATCTGGCGGTTTGCAAGTGCTAGGTTCCGCTCCAGATGCGTCGATTCTGATCCGACCATGCGCGATGCCATCAGTGGCCTGATCGGCCGTTATGACCAGCTGGGCCGCTATTTCGATCGGCCGGCCATCGATCGGATCGATTCTTTTTTCGCCCAGTCCACGATTCGACTGGCTGCGGTGGAGCTGATCAACCGCGAGGCCGCCGGCATCGTGCGTGAGGCTTCCCAGCGCCTCTGGCTGGAGGATCCTGAGCTGATCCTGCCCGGTGGCAATGCCTACACCACCCGTCGCCTGGCGGCCTGCCTGCGCGATATGGATTACTTCCTGCGCTACGCCAGTTACGCCCTGATCGCCGACGATCTGACGATCCTCGATGAGCGGGTGCTCAACGGGCTGGACGACACCTACAAAAGTCTCGGTGTTCCCACCGGGCCCACCGTCCGGGGCATTTCCCTGCTCGGCGAGGTGGTCAGCGAAATGCTGGCTGAAGCGGGGGTGGCCGACGCCGCTGCGGTGGTGCGGGTGCCGTTTGAGCATCTGGTGCGCGGGCTGGCCAGCAGCAATGTCCGGGCCCGCTGAGTCCCATTCCTGGACATGGGCATCGGGTTCGGCTCACGAACCCTATTTATCGTCAGCGCGAGTGAACCTTTCAGGCCTGCTAATGCAGCGGTATCAAGGCTCATCGAGGCTAAATCGGTAGCAGGGGGGCATCGAGCCACCACTGATCGCATCAACCAGGCAACCTCAATGGTGGCGCGGCCGAATCCGGGTTTGGCACCTGAATGCCTGGTGCATATAACGGTCAATGGTTTAACGTTTGCTTCAGGGTAGGGCAGGTTTTCGCCTTAGGCAGCTTGAACCTCATCAAGCTTGGAACAAGCACCCAGCCCAATGATCACAGATCTGATTCTAATATTTGAACAATGACAAGGCCCGATAATAATGGACCATATGGTTCAAGTATCAATTTTAATGCCACAGCAGGCCAGCGCGAACAGCAAGAGTTTCCAGTGCAATTAATTTCTTCGAAAAACCTGTCTCCATGGCGACATTCAATGGCGGCAAGAGTATCGAGGAATAGCTTCGATGTCTTGTATCACAAACCATTCTTCCCATAGGAACTTATCGAATGCGATAACGGATCCTCTGACAACACGCTGCAGATTTTGCATAACTTTCAGAAATCAGCACCATTTCCAGTCCGAATCAGCAAGAATGCAAACCGCTGAGACCAGCTGAAAACTTTTTCAGAGCAGCGATGTTGGCCAATTACGAGTTTGTAGCATTTTGCCATCAGGACGACACTTGGTTTGGCGACAAAATATGCACCTGCGAAGATGCCTTGAGAGATGATGATGTCGATATCCTCCTCCATTGTTTCTCAAATTTTGAAGCTGCCAGCGAAGGACGAAATCTTATTTCGTTTACTCAGTCCATGCCAAAGCGATCCGTGGTCAAAGGTTCGGACCTGTTTCCCTTGGCTGACTGGCCAGGGATGTCGATGGTGGCTGGGACTGCCTTCATCTTGCAATCATATCCCTTGCGGTACAAATGGATTCAATTCCGCAAAAGAAACATGGTCAAGTCCGGCATGGAGCCCCATGGCAACTGGATCGATTCCCATGACCTGCATCTCATCATTGCGGCCAGGAAAGGTCGCTCCATTCGTTTGATTGATCAAGTTTGCGCCTTGCATCGCACGGGTGATGGTGGAATCACGACTTCGATCGCTGGCTCGGTGCTGAGCACGCCCATCCCGAAAAAGTCACGGGCGCAGATTTGTCGTGAAATCCACGCTTACTGTGCCGCGATGGAAGCATATTTTTGCGAAGTGGGGTAAGGGCACCTCGAAAAATTCGAGTTCCGCGCGGGCTGACCAGCGAGACCCACTGCAGCAACTGGAGTGGATGGAGCCCAAGGCCACGCCAGGGCCAATTTTCGAGGTGCCCGTAAGGAACAAGCCAGCGATACTTCGCACGCTGGGCGGCGATCATGAACGACAGGGCCCACCTAAGCAACGGATCCTTTTCGTTGTTCAAGCGGGTGTTAGCTGTCAGCCGGTTAGCGCGGGCAGGGCTCTACCAAGGCCGCTGGTCTGGCGGTGCAGGAGCTGCCGGACTCGTCAGGGACTTGCTTTGCTTGGGGTTAAGCCATGAATAGAGCACCTCAAGACGCCTGGCGTCGTCAAGGGAGAACAGCACTGCCCCAGAGCTGATCCCCGAGGTGGCGCGCCGCGACCTGCAGCAGCTGATCGGCTTGGAGGCCTCTGCCGTGATCGGCGTTGACCGGCATGGGTGCCGCGAGGAACGGCTCAACCACCGACACGGCGACTGGCCGTGCAGCCTGGCCACCAAAGTCAGCGACATCGATCTGCCGATCCCGAAACCACGCAGCGGAGCTTCTTCATTCACGACCATCAAATCCCGCCGCCGCCAGAACCAGACCTTCCATGGCGTGGTGTGGAGGGCGTCCATCGGCCAGGTCTTCAGCCGCCTCCCTGGCCGCAGGCACGTGTGCCTGAGGCGCTAAGCGGAAGCCCGGTCGTGACCATCAAGGTCCATCTCGGCATCTCCATGGTGCAGCTGCTTGGCCATCCGTGAGCAGGTGCAGGCCTTCTTGAACCGACCCCTTCGGGAGGCCGGCTACGCCCACCTGGAACTGAATATCCGGTGCTTTCACAATCTGCTGGGTAGAGCCCTGCCGGTTTGCTCTGGGGCTCTGGTTGGAATTTTCCGAGGGTCCATGCCGACAGTCGTGGCGAACTTTTGGGCCTCCGGGTGGGCGACGACGAATTGCAGTCCCTTCTGGAGCGCGTTCAACTGGTGCCCTTTAGACAAGGCCACGCCTCGCTCAAGGAGCGCGGCCTCAGGGGCGTGCGGCTGGTGGACACAGTCGGTCCCGTGGGGCTCCCCAGGCAATCCGCGGACGGCTGCAGGGCTGTGTCTGGCTCGCAGCGCTGCCGCGGCCACTTTGGCCGCAACTTGTTGCAACGCCTGCCTAAAGCCCACCAGGGCAGGGAGAGGGCATTGACTGCGCGCGGTGTTTGCGTAGTCGATGCCGCTCTGGACAGCGAACGGGGGCCGCCGTTCCCTAATCTCAATCCACCTGTCCGTCGCCGCTCCGGTCTTGGTTCTTTCCGTGCAGCCTCCCGTCAACTCCAGCCATCGGCTTCTGCTCGATCCGATCGCCACCCCCGAACGCCTGCTGCTCGGTCCTGGCCCCTCCAACGCCCATCCCAAGGTGCTCGAGGCCTTGGCCCGGCCGCCGATCGGCCATCTCGACCCCCTCTACATCGAACTGATGGGCGAGGTGCAGGAGCTGCTTCGCTACGCCTGGCAGACCGATAACCGGCTGACGATCCCGATGAGCGGTACCGGCAGTGCTGCCATGGAGGCCACCCTGGCCAACACCATCGAGCCGGGGGACAAGGTGCTGGTGGCGGTGATGGGCTACTTCGGCCTGCGGCTGGTGGACATGGCCGGTCGCTATCGGGCCGAAGTGGTCACGATCGAGCGCCCCTGGGGAGAGGCCTTCGTTCTCGAGGAACTCGAGCAGGCCCTGATCACCCACAAGCCGGCGATCCTGGCGATGGTGCACGCTGAAACCTCCACCGGCGTCTGCCAGCCGATGGCGGGCATCGGTGAGCTCTGCCGTCAGCATGATTGCCTGCTGCTGCTCGACACCGTCACCTCCCTGGGGGCCGTGCCCCTGCTGCTCGATGACTGGAAGGTGGATCTGGCCTACAGCTGCAGCCAGAAGGGGCTCAGCTGCCCTCCAGGACTCGGCCCCTTCACGATGGGCCCCAGGGCCGAGGCCAAACTGGCCGCCCGCAGCGGCAAGGTGCCCAACTGGTATCTCGATGTCTCCCTGCTCAACCAGTACTGGGGCAGTGACCGGGTGTATCACCACACCGCGCCGGTGAACATGAACTTCGGCATGCGCGAGGCGCTGCGCCTGCTGGCCGAGGAAGGGCTCGACCAGGCCTGGTCCCGCCATCGCCGCAATGCTGAGCGCCTCTGGGCCGGTCTGGAAGGCCTGGGGCTGCAGCTGCACGTGCCGGCCGAGCTGCGCCTGCCCACCCTGACCACCGTGCGCATCCCCGAGGGGGTGGATGGCAAGGCCTTCAGCCGCCATCTGCTGGACACCCATGGCATCGAAGTCGGCGGTGGTCTCGGAGCCCTGGCCGGCAAGGTCTGGCGCATCGGCCTGATGGGTTACAACAGCACCCCGGACAATGTCGACCGCCTGCTGGACTTGCTGGCCACAGAACTGCCGGCCTTCCAGCCCAGTGCCCCGGTGATGGTCTCGGTCGGCTGAGACGTCAGGTCCTCCTGGGGGCGGTCAGTCTCGCTGCCGTGTCCCGGTGCGGCGGCGGCGGCGAAACCAGTCGCTGAGCTGCTCCTGGGCCGACACCGCCAGGACGCCCCCCTGGACCTCCATCCTGTGGTGGGCGCTGGGGTCGGCGGCCAGGTTGAGGCAGCCGCCGAGGGCGCCCCGCTTGGCATCGGCCGCGCCGTACACCACCCGGCCCACCCGGGCCTGAATCAGGGCGCCCGCGCACATCGGACAGGGTTCCAGGGTGACCAGCAGGCTGCAGTCGTTGAAGCGCCAGTCCCCTCGCAGGGCCGCCGCCTGGCGCAGGGCCACCAGCTCGGCGTGTCCGAGCGGATCCTGATGGCGATGGCGGCGGTTGCTGCCCCAGCCCAGGCACAGGCCCTGGCGATCGAGGATCACTGCCGCCACGGGTATCTCCCCCTGCGCTCCCACCTGCTCCGCCCGCCGCAGCAGCCGTTCCATCCAGACGACGTCCCGCTGCTGCTGCTCCATCGCTCCCTTGTAGCCCCGGGCGGCAGGGTACGGGGCAGAATGCCCCGACACCGACCATCCCCGTTGGCCAGCGCGCCCTCCGTTCAGCGTCCTTCCCAACCGCCTGTTCTGCCAGGGGCCGCTGAGCTGGATGGCTTTGCCGCTCCCACGGGCCTGGATCCCCAGCTGGAGCTCTTCCTGCATCAGGCCTCCAGCCTGCTTTGCCAATGGCTGGGCCAGGCCGATGGCGGCTCCCCCCTGCCGGCCCTGAGTGTGCTTCCTGCCGTGGAGCCGGAGCCGCACGGCCTGCCGCCGGCGCGGCTGCTGGCGGACCTGCAGCTGGTGATGGAAGGAGCCTTCAATCCCAATCACCCTGGCGCGCTGGCCCACCTCGATCCGCCTCCCCTGGCGGCCTCGATCGCCGCCGATCTGATCTGTGCGGGTCTGAACAACAACCTGCTCGCCGAAGAACTCTCTCCCAGCCTGACCCGGCTGGAGCGGAGCCTCTGCTCCTGGCTGGCCCAGAGCCTCGGCCTGGGAGAGCGGGCCGGTGGGGTGGCGGCCAGTGGCGGCTCCCTCAGCAACCTGATGGCCCTGGTCACGGCCCGCCGCAGTCGCGGTCTGGGCTGCCGTGGTGACGCCGTCGTGCTGTGCAGCGTCGATGCCCATGTCTCTCTGGACAAGGCCATGGCGGTGATGGGGCTTCCCGCCGCCGCCCTGCAGCGCCTGCCCGTGGATAGTCAGGGGCAGCTGGATGCCGCGGCCCTGGCGGAGCGGCTTGATCAACTGGCTGCCTCCGGCATTCCGGTGCTGGCGGTGGTGGCCACGGCCGGGACCACGGTGCGCGGTGCCATCGATCCCCTGCCGGCGATCGCCGCCCATTGCCGCCGCCACGGCCATTGGCTGCATGTCGATGGGGCGATCGGGGCCGTGTTTGCCCTGGCCCCCTCCCAGCGCCAGCGTCTTCAGGGGCTGGAACTGGCCGATTCGATCACGGTCAATCCTCAGAAGCTGCTCGGCATCACCAAGACCTCCTCGGTGCTGCTGCTGGCGGAGCCGGAGCAGTTGCAGGCGGCGTTCGCCACCGGTCTGCCCTACATGGAACCCAGCTGGGGAGCCGGCCACGGCGGCGAATCCGGCCTGCAGGGCAGCCGTCCGGCCGAAATCCTCAAGCTCTGGCTCGGCCTGCGTCAGCTCGGGCTGGCCGGCATCGCCGCGCTGGTGGAGGCGGCGATTCAGCGGCGGCGACACCTGGCGTCCTTGCTGGCCGCCGATTCCCGCCTGCACCTGTTCGGAGGCCCTTTGCACCTGCTGGCCTTCCGGCCGCGCCAGCTGGATGCCGAGGCCTGTGACCGCTGGTCGAGCTCCACCCGTCAGGCCCTGCTGGCGGAGCAGCTGATGCTCTCCAGACCCTGGTATCACGGCCGCCATCACCTCAAGGCCGTGCTGGGCAATCCCCACACCCAGGCTTCCCATCTGGAGCGTCTCGCCCGCATCGTCCTGGAGAACCTTCCCCATGGCTGATCAGAAGGCCCCGCAGGCTGATTCGTCAGGCCGCCGGGCCGAAGCCAACAGCCCTCCCCCTGGGACGGCGGGCAAGGCCAGCGCCGGCTCTCGCTGGGTGGCGATCGTCACCGGAGCGATTTCGATTCTGATCGGCGTGCTCTATCTGCTGCTGATCACGGTTCTCGATAGTCGCGGTCCCCTGCGCCCCCCTCCGCCTGAGGCCCTGGGTGTCGCTGCGGCGGCCGGGGCGGCAGTCTCCCCTGGCGCCGCTGCAGCGGTTCCACCACGCGATTCACCGCAGTTCTGAGGAAGTTGCGCAGCAGATCCTCGCGGCGGTTGAGGTCGTATTCCCGCTGCAGCACCGACTGCAGACCGCCATCACCCCAGTCCTGGTCCTGCTGGAAGTAGATCAGGAAGCTGCGGCCCGCCACCCGGGTCAGCCAGGCGGCACTGACGGCCTGAATCGCCCTGCTCACCACCAGGGCGGGCAGGTTGAGGGTCATGACGCTGCTGATCAGGGCCACCCCCCCCTTGACCAGGCCAAGCCCGGCCAGGGTTCGGCCCACGCAGAGGGCCAGATCCTGAGCTGAGTCGCGGCTGAGGCTGACGCCATAGACCTTGCCGATCTCCATCACCATCTGGGCATTGACCGCCGCGGCCCCGAGCAGATCGACCCCTGGCAAGGGGGTGAGCGCCACGACGCCAGCCCCGATCCAGACATAGCGATCGACGATCGCCTCGCCGTCCCGGCGCCGCTGCGCAGCGAGCAGGGCCCGGCTGCTCTCTCCGAGCTGGCGGCATTGGAGCAGCAGGTTGTCGGCGATCAACTCCTCGCCATCGGCCTGCAGCACGGTGGCAATCCGCCGCAGCAGCGCCCCCACCTCCGGCTGCGGCTGGCCCGGTCTGCCCCCCGGCATCGGCACGCTTTGGGGCGAAGCGCTGGCGGGAATCACGTCCTCGGCGGCGATGCGGCCGGCACAGCGCTGGCGCAGCAGGGCCAGCAGCCGTTGCTCCTCCTGTTCCCCGCGCAGATCGCATTTGTTGAGCACCAGCAACAGGCGTTTGCCGAGGCTCGCCAGCACATCGAACACCTCCAGTTCGCTGGCCCGCAGGTCGCCGTCCACCACCAACAGCAGCAGATCAGCGCGCACCGCCTGGCGCCGGGCCAGCTGTTCCCGTTCCCGGCCGGCATCGCCCGCCTCCAGGATGCCGGGGGTGTCCTCGAGGATCACGGCCCGGGGCAGCTGCTTCAGCCGCAGGCGGTAGCGGGCCGACTCGGTGGTCGAGCCCATCGGGGCTCCCACCTCGCCCACCAGCTCCCTGAGCAGGGCGCGGATCAGGGACGTCTTGCCGGTGGAGCCACTGCCGAACAGGCTGATCACCAGATCCCCCCGCTCCAGCTCCCGCTGCATGCGCTGGCGCTCCTGCTGCAGAGCCTGACGCTCCACCTGATCGCGGATCCGCTCCAGGGTGCGATCGATGGAGGTCAGGTTGCGTTCGGCCGCCTCCCGTTTGCTGCCGGAGGGCTGATGGGAGGTCTGGGCCCCTTTGCCACCGCTGCCGCGACGCCGGAGGGCCTGCCACCAGGGCCAGCCGAACTGAATCACCGCCAGCAGCACCACGGCCAACACCAGCAGCAGCAGGGGCCCGATCAACCAGCCGGGCAGCCAGTAGCTGAGCTGCCAGATCAGCTGGTTGACGGCCTGCAGCACCAGTCCCGCCGCCAGCAACAGCAGCAGGCCCAGGCCGATCCAGAGCCACAGGCGACGCGGCAGCATCAGGGTGCGGGACTGGACGAGCGCACGATCTCGCTCCAGAGGGAGGCGGCCAGGGCGCTGCTGGCCCGGGTCGGGGCGTTGTTGTCATTGCCGAGCCAGACGCCCATGACCCAGTGCCGCTGCGGCAGGAAGCCGATGAACCAGAGATCGCGCCCCTCGTTGGTGGTGCCGGTCTTGCCTCCGGCGCCGCCGCCGACGTAGGCCGCCGTGCCCGTGCCGCTGCTCACCACCGACTGCAGCAGGCTGCGCATCGCCCTGGCGCTGGCCGGGCTGGTCACGCGCCGGCCGGCGGCGCTGGTGCCGCTCAGTGAGGTCGCGACCGGGGCAGTGGCCGCGGTCGTCGGTTGCTCCCTTTCGTGGCAGTTGCCTTGGCCTGCATGGGGGCAGGTTTCGGCATCGGTGAGTCGGCGGATCGTGGTGGGGGCATGCCAGATGCCGTCATCGGCGATGGCGCCGTAGGCGCCGGTGAGTTCCAGCAGGGTCACCTCGCTCTGGCCCAGGGCCAGACCCGGCACCGGGTTGAGCGGCGAGCTGATGCCCAGATCGCGGGCCTTCTGCACCACGGACTCCAGTCCCACCCTGCGGGCCATCCTCAGGGCGGCGGTGTTGCTGCTGATCGCCAGGGCCTGACGCAGGCTGAGCCTGCCGCCACAGCCACTGCTGAATCGCTGTCCCCGCCATTCGAGTGGACTGCAGTCCACCGTGTCGCTGGGCTTGCTGCCCCGTTCCAGAGCGAGCAGGTAGGGCACCAGCTTGAAGGTGCTGCCCGGTTGCCGCAACGCCATGGTGGCCCGATTGAACTGGCTCTGGCGGTAGTCACGACCACCCGCGATCGCCAGGATGCCGCCGTTACGGCTGTCGAGAATCACCACGGCGCCCTGGCTGACATCCAGGGAGCGGCTGGCATCGATGTGCTGGCGCAGCAGGCGCTCGACCAGCTCCTGCAGGGAGGGATCGAGGTGGGTGTCGATCAGGAAGTTGCCTTCGGCGGCCACATCCGCTCCCACCAGATTCTCCAGATCGCGCCGCACCTGATCGGTGTAGAAGGGCGCCGCGCGGCGCTGGCGGGAGCGGCAGGCCTGGCTGGCCAGCAGGATCGGCTGGCGCCGGGTGGAGCGGGCCAGATCGGCACTGATCCGGCCGGAGTCGGCCATCTTGGCGAGCACCTGGTTGCGGGCCGCCAGGGCCGCCTGCGGATCGAAGCAGGGGTCATAGCCGTTGGGAGAGGGCAGCAGGCCCACCAGCAGCGCCGCCTCAGCCAGTTGCAGCTGGGCGGCGGGTTTGCCGAACAGTTGGCGGGAGGCGTCCTCGAAGCCCCAGCCGCTGCCGAGAAACACCCGGTTCAGGTAACTCAGCAGCAGATCCCGTTTGCTGAAGCGCGCCTCCAGCTGCAGGGCCACCAGCAACTCCCGCCACTTACGGCCCAGGGTCTCCCCCTGGCCCACCTGCTCGGGATAGAGGCTGCGGGCCAGCTGCTGGGTGAGGGTGCTGCCCCCCTCCAGCACCCGCCCCCCCAGCAGGTTGGCCAGCAGGGCGCGGCCGGCACCGATCGGATCCACCCCCGGATGCCACCAGAAGCGGCTGTCCTCACTGGCCAGCAGCGCGTTGATCAACACCCTGGGGTACTGATTCAGCTGCCAGAGCTCGCGATGGCGCTGGTCATCCACCGAGGCGATCGGCCGGCTGCCCCGGTCGTAGAGCACCAGGGGGCCACGCACGCTGGCGAGGTTGCCGCGGATCGGAATCTGGAGGAAGGAGAGCGACAACAGCACCAGGCCGCCGGCGACGATCCCGGCCAGGGCCAGGGCCGATCCCTGCACCAGCGCTGCCAGGTGCGGTCGGGTGTGGTCGGAGAAACGGATCTCCGGCAGGTCCGCCTGGTGGCTGGGGCCGCAACGCACCACGTCGCCATCGCGCAGCAGCAGCTCCCTGACCCTGATACCGCGCCACCAGAGGCCGTTGGTGGAATCCTGATCCCGCAGCAACCAGTGGCTGCCACGCAGCTCCAGCAGCGCGTGGCGGCGGCTGACGGCGGCATGATCGATGACGATCTCGGCGCTGCCATCCCGCCCCAACCGGTAGCAACTCCCCACCAGGCTCTGCCGGCGTGGCGGCTGGCCCGGAATCGAGATATCCAGCAGGGCTTCAGCCATCCAGATGCCTGCCGCTCTGGAGCCAGTCGATGGCGAAGCAGGCCACCGCCAAGTTGATGGCCACATCGGCGACGTTGAAGATCGGGAAGCGGATCGGCACGAATTCCAGGAAATCGACCACGTAGCCCAGGCGCCAGCGATCGAGGCCGTTGCCCAGGGCACCTGCCAGCAGCAGGGCCACCGCCAGGGCCAGCCAGGGTCGTACCGGTGGCCGCGCCAGCAGCCAGCCCATGGCCAGCAGGGTCGCCAGGGCACTGATCAGACCCAGCCCGGCGCTGTTACCGCTGAACAGGCTGAAGGCGGCACCCGTGTTGGCCACCCGCTGCAGCTGCAGCAGCCCCGGCAGCCAGGGCAGGGTCTGGCCAGGGGCAAGTTGGCTGAGGGCCCAGGCCTTGCTGAGCTGATCCAGCCCGACCAGGGCTGCGGCCAGAATCCAGGGTCCGAGCCGGCGAACCAGAGCGGAGCGTCCGCTGAGATGCTCTCTCACGATTCGATCAGCAGGATGCGCCGCAGCAGCCAGGCGACCACCGCCACAGCACAGCAGAGCAGCAACTGGGGCAGCACCGCCAGGCTGTAACCGATCACCAGGGGCAGCACGCTGCTGCCCCAGCGGCCAACCATGGCGCCGAGCAACAGATTGGCCAGGCCGCAGAGCTGAATCACGACCAGCCCGATGCCCGCCACCACCGCCAGGCTGAGGGGATCACCCATGTCGGGCTGGCGCGCCAGCCGGCCACTGACCCAGGCGGCGGGTACAAACCCGGCCAGATAGCCAAAACCTGGATCCAGCAGGTAGCCGATGCCGCCCCCCTCGTGGAATACGGGCAGCTGAAACAGCCCCACGCTCAGGTAGGCCACCGCTGCCAGAAGGGCGCTGCGGGGGCCGGCCACCAGGGCCGTGAGCAGCAGGGCCGGCACCTGCAGGGTGATCCCCAGGGGTTGAAGGTTCCAGCCCGTGGCCTGGTGGATGGGGAAGGCTGACGGGACCAGGCCTCCCACCACGATCAGCAGTAAGCCGGCGATGGCGCCGCTCCAAGTGGCTAGGGCTCGCAACGACGTGATTTCAGGCGCCTGCCCATCCTGCTGCAGCTAGGTTCAGCTGAGAAGGGGGCAGGTGCCTTGGCCAGCGTCGGTTTGAGCCGTGACAGCATCGACCCTGGCGATCCCAGGCCGCCGGCTCCAGCCGCGCCCGCGGAGCTCCAATCCGGCGAATCGATCGCCGATGACGCCGCCACCGGCAGAATTGACAGTCGTGCCGGTGCCCCTGCCGCTGGCCCCAGCAGTGGCAATAGCAGTGGCGCGGTGAGTGGCGAGGGCCGTGGCGCCGCGGGCGCGGCTGCACCGACCACTCCCTTACGGATCGGAGATCGGGTGGTGGTCGAGGGTCAGCTGCCCTATTTCAAGAGCGCCGATCCGATGCCGATGTTGCGCCCCCCGGATCTGGTCGACAGCGGCGAACAGGGGCAGGTGGTGGAGATCCGTGCCATGGACCAGCTGGCGGTGCGTTTTCGGCGGGGCATCTTCCTGATCGCGGCCGGCCATCTGCGCCGGGTCTGACTGGGCCGGCTCTGATCTCAGGCAGGTTCGCTGAGGGAATGGGCTTCCCAGACCCGGGCGGCGGCGGTGAGGGCCGGCGCCGGACCCACCAGGCTCAGCGACGGCTGGCAAAGCCAGGTGGCGGCGGCCTGCCGGATCGCCTCGGCGCTGAGCTGAACCGCCTGCTCCAGGCAGCGTTCCACGTGGTCGATCGGCAGGCCATAGCTGAGCACCAGGGCCAGCCGTTCCGCCAGCTGCGAGCAGGTCTGCCGTCCCATGGCGTCCTGGCCGCGGTATTTCGCCAGGGCCAGGGCCAGTTCGGCCCCATCCAGGGGCTGCTGCCTGACCCGCTGCCATTCCTGCAACAGGCAGTGGGTCGCTTCCTCGGCCCGGTCGGCGGAGGTGGACAGGTGCATCACGAAGGGGGCCGGACCGCAGCGGGCCGGCAGGTGCACACCGACGTCGTAGGCCAGTCCGCGCTCCTCGCGCATGGTCACGAACAGGCGCGAGGACATGCCCAGACCCAGATGGGCCTGGAGCAGCCGCAGGGCCACGGCATCGTCATGGCCCAGGGGCACCGTCGGGCAGCCCAGCATCAGCACCAGCTGTTCGGTGTCCTGCTCCAGCTGGGCCAGTCGCAGCGGCGGGGCATCGCCTGAGGCAGCCGTTGATGGGGCCGGACGCTGCGGCAGAGCCGTGGGCCAGGGCCGCCCCGCCAGCCCCGCGGTCAGCAGGTCGATCAGATCGGCGGGGATCTCGCCGCTGAGCACCATCACGGCCCCGACCTGACCCAGTCCGGCCACCAGGGGCTGCAGATCGCTGCCGGCCAGCGCCTCCAGCTCCGCCTCCACCCCCAGGGGATCGTGGCCGTAGGGACCGTGGCCGTACAGGCAGTGGCGCAGTTGGTCGTGGGCCAGCTGGAAGGGGTCCTCCCGCTGGCGCTGCAGAGTCTGCAGGTTCAGCTGGCGTTCCAGATCCAGCTGATCCGGGCGCAGTTGCGGCTGGCGCACCATGGCCAGTAGCAGCGGCAGCAGAGTGGCGGCGTCGGCGGCGGCGCATTTGAGGCCGATCACCAGGGCATCCTCCAGAGCCTCGGCCCGCAGGCCCGCCCCGGCTCCCTCCACCAGATCCGCCAGGGCTTCGGCATCGAGGTCGCCACAGCCGCGGGTCATCAGCCCCGCCAGCAGTTGATGGGCGCCGCGACCACCGGCGGGATCGGCGCCGCTGCCGCCCCGGATCGCCAGCCGCGCCGACAGGATTGCCGGCCCCCGGCGCGGCTGAACCATCACCGGCAGGCCCCCCGGGAGGGTGAGACGTTGAGCCTTGGGGGTGAATTGGCCTGGGCTCATGCGGGCACCGCTTCGAGAATGAAGGCCTGGCCTGGGTCCAGGCGGCTCAGGGCCTGCTCCCGCAGCCGGGAGGGTGACCAGCGCTGCAACAGTTCCAGGGGTTGCTGCAGGGACTGGCGCCGTCCCCAGAGGGAACTGTTGCCGATCAGGCCGGCCACACTGCCCGCGGATTCCAGGCCGAAACGATAGGCGTTGGCCACGAGCCGCTGGGCTCTGTGCCATTCGCCGGCGCCAATCTCCTCGGCCATCAGCTCGCTCCAGACCTGGCTGATCGCCAGGCGCACCTCCGGCAGCTCCTCCGGCTCGCAGACCGCCTCCAGCAGGGCGAGGCTGCCGCATTCCATCGGATGCAGATCGAGATCAACACTCTCGACAATGCGCAGCTGCTCGCGCAGCCGTTCCACCAGGCGGCTGCGGCGCCCTTCAGCCAGCACCGTGGTGGCCAGATCGGCGCCCATCACGCCTTCAAGATCGTCGGCCGCCGGCTGCCACCAGGCCATCAACAGCCGGGCCGCCTCCAGCCGGGGCAGGACCAGGCGATCGTCCCCCTGGATCAGGCGCAGCTGGGCCGGTGACAGCGCCTCGATCGCTGGCGGCAGGCCGGCCAGGGGGCCGTCGGCGATGCGCCGGGCCAGCTCCCCATCCCCCACGGCGCCGCTGATCGCCACGACACAGCGGCCACCGCCATAAAGACGCTGGTGGAAGGCGGCCATGGCCGCCGGATCATGGGCCAGCAGGGCCTGGCGCTGGCCGAGAATCGGCTGGCCATAGGGATGGTCCGGGCAGGCCTGGGTCAGGATCCGCTGCAGTGCCACCTCCTCGGGCTGGTCCTCGCTCTGGGCCAGTTCCTCCAGCACCACCTGGCGCTCCATGGCGAAGGCCTCGGCTTCGAGCCGGGGGTGGAGCACCAGATCCAGCAGCAGATCGAGGGCTTGCGGTGCCGCCTCCGGCGGAATCAGCACGTGGTAGTGCACATCGTCAAAGCCGGTGGCGGCATTGCTGCTGCCACCGAGGGCCTCGACGCGGCGATCGAACTCGCCCGCCACCAGGCTTTGGCTGCCCTTGAACACCATGTGCTCCAGGAAATGGGCCATGCCGCTCTCCCCCGGCTGCTCCCAGGCACTGCCGGCCCGGCACCAGAAATCAAGGCAGACCAGCGGGGCATCGTCCAGGGGCAGGCTCACCAGTTCGGCGCCATTGGCGAGCCGCTGGCGATCGGGTTCACCCAGGCCAGGCAGCAACGGCCCGCGACAAGCTTCAGAAATGCTCACAGATGCATGGCAGGATCGACATTCTGCTGGCTGCAGGGCCGCGATGACCCTCTCACCTCCCGCGAGTCCCACCCGTTTCGGCGGCATTCACCCTCTGGTCGATGCCCTGGCGGAACGGATCCGCCACTGCCGGCAGGAGCTGCCGCAGCTGGAGCCCCTGGCGATCGGTGCCGATCTCGAGGCGATCAGCGGCAGTCTCGACGGCGAGGAGCTGTTCATCCGCAATGAGGTGCACCAGTGCCGCGGTCTGCGCAAGCTCCACCTCGAGACCGCCCGTCTCGGCAAGGGGCTGCAGATTCTGCACTGTGTGTTCTTCCCCGATCCCCGCTATGACCTGCCGATCTTCGGGGCAGACATCGTCGCTGGCCCGGTGGGGGTGTCCGCTGCGATTGTGGACCTCTCGCCGGTGACCCAGGACCTGCCCGAGGGCATCAGCGAGGCGCTCCGTCAGCGCCAGCCCTTCCTGTTCTCCCAGCCTCGGGAGCTGCCGCCCTGGGGCACGATTTTCTCCCCTCATGTGCTGTTTGTGCGGCCCGCCGACGCCCTCGAGGAAGAGCGCTTCATCGAGGCGGTGGTCAGCATGCTGCGGGTCCTGGGCGCCGCCGTGGCGACGGCCGTACCTCAGACCATCGATGATGCCGCTACGGTTCAACGCTGGCAGGGGCAGCTCAGCTATTGCAGGCAGCAGAAACAGAACGACAAGACCCGTCGGGTGCTGGAGAAGGCATTCAACCCGGCCTGGGCGGAGCGCTACATCGAAGAACTGCTGTTCGACGACCCGCCGCCGCTCTGCTGATTCCCCTGCTGCTGGCTGTCGGAGCCGGCGTCGTGCTGCTCAGTCAGCGCAATCGCCCCAAACCCCAGCCCAGCCAGGAGACCGCTGCCCCAGTGCGTCGGCCCCAGCTCCAGGAGCCGGTGGCGGCCCTGGGTCGCCTGGAGCCGGCCGGCGACATCCGGGTCCTGGCAGCCCCGATCATCGGCATCGGCGGCAGTCCCCGGCTTCAGGAGTTGTTGGTTGAGGAGGGCCAGCGGGTGACGGCCGGCACGGTGCTCGCCCGCTTCGACAACGGCCCCGCCCAACGGGCGGAACAAACCCTGCTGCGCGTTCGGATCCAGAATCTTCAGCGCCGGCTGGTCCTCGATCGCCGGGAAATCGATCGCTATCGTCGACTCACCGCCGCCGGAGCGTCCACGGTCGATGAACTCGATCGCCGCGAACAGGCCCACCTGCTGCTGCAGGGGCAGCTCCAGGAAGCCAAGGCCCAGCTGCTGCGGGTGGATTCCGACCTGGTCAACACCGAGCTCAGGGCTCCGATCAACGGCACGGTGCTGCGCATTCATAGCCGGGTGGGGGAGCGACCCGGCGACAACGGCATCCTCGAGATTGGCGACAACGACCGGATGGAGGCCCTGATCGAGGTCTACGAGAGTGACATCAACCGGGTGCGGGTTGGCGCCCGGACCACCCTCACCAGCGAGAACGGCGGCTTCGGCGGCACGCTCAGCGGCGTCGTCAGCCGCATCAGCCCCCAGGTGCGCCAGCGGGAGGTGCTCTCCACCGACCCCACCGGCGACGCCGATGCCCGGGTGGTGGAGGTGCGGGTGCGGCTGGAGCCCAGCGACATTCAGAAGGTGGAGTCGCTGACGGGCCTCAAGGTGATCGCCCGAATTCAGCCATGAACGGTCCGATCCGATGAGCGGTTTCTGGCAGCGACGGCGCATTCCGCTGGCCTGGTTGCTGCTGACCCGGCAACCGGCCCGGCTGGCGGTGGCGCTGGCAGGCATCGCCTTTGCCGGCATTCTGATGTTCATGCAGCTGGGCTTCCGGGACGGCCTGTTCGACGCCAGCGTCACGGTTCACAAGCTGTTCGACGCCGACCTGGTGTTGTTGAGCCCGCGCACGATGAGCTCCATCGGCATGGCCGGCTTCCCCCGGCGTCGCCTGGTGCAGGCTCTGGCCGATCCCGCCGTGATCGGCACCACCCCGGTGCACTGGAACCTGATGCTCTGGCGCAATCCGGAGACCCGCCGCACTCGCTCGATCCTGACCATCGGCTTTGAACCCGGAGATCCCCTGTTCACCGATCCGAGCCTGCGCGAGAAGGCCCACGTGCTCAACCAGCAGGGCCGGGTGCTGTTCGACGAGCTCTCCCGCCCGGAGTTCGGGCCGATCGGCACCTGGTTCCGCCAGGGGCGCACGGTGGAAACCGAGGTGGCGGGCAAGCGGGTGCGGGTGGCGGGACTGGTGGCCCTGGGTCCCTCCTTCGGCGCCGACGGCAACATGCTCACCAGCCGCGAAACCTTCCTGCGGCTGATGCCCAATACGCCCCCCGGCAGCATCGAACTCGGCCTGATCCGGCTAAAGAATGGCGCCGATCCGCTGGTGGTGGCCCAGCGCCTGCGGCAGCTGCTGCCCGACGACGTGGCCGTGTACACCAAAAAGGGCTTCGAGAACTTTGAGAAGGACTATTGGCGCAGCAGCACGGCGATCGGGTTCATCTTCACGCTCGGAGCGGCGATGGGTTTCATCGTCGGCTGCGTGATCGTCTACCAGATTCTCTACTCCGATGTCAGTGACCACCTGCCCGAATACGCCACGCTGATGGCCATGGGCTACCGGTTGGTCCATTTGCTGGGTGTGGTCGCCCGCGAGGGCCTGTTGCTGGCGTTGCTGGGGTACATCCCTGCCTGGCTGGTGGGTCAGGGCCTCTACGCCCTGGTGCGCAACGGCACCAAGTTGCCGGTTTACATGAACCCGGACCGCTCGCTGCTGGTGTTCGCTCTGATCCTGGCCATGTGCATGGGATCGGCGGCGATGGCGATGCGCAAGCTGGCCGATGCCGATCCAGCCGAGATCTTCTGAACGCCATGCTCTCCACACTGATCGCCGCCGACAGCCCCCCCGGCTCCGCCGCGGGCGGTCCCTGTGTGCAGCTGCGGCACCTCAACCACTGGTATGGCAGCGGCTCGAACCGCCGTCAGGTGATTCAGGGCGTCGATCTGACGATCAACCCCGGCGAAGTGGTGCTGCTCACCGGCCCCTCCGGCTGCGGCAAGACCACCCTGCTGACCCTGGTGGGGGCCTTGCGGCAGGTGATGGATGGATCGGTGCAGGTCTTCGGCGTCGAGCTCAACGGTTCGAGCCGGGCTGAGCGCCAACAGCTGCGTCGCTCGATCGGCATGATTTTCCAAGGGCACAATCTGCTGCGCTGTCTGACGGCCGAACAGAACGTGCAAATGGGTGCGGATCTGCTTCCCGGTCTCGGCTATCGGGCCCGCCGCGATCTGGCCCGCCAGTGGTTGCGGGCCGTGGGCCTGGACGATCACCTCGGCAAGTTGCCCCACGACCTCTCGGGCGGTCAGAAGCAGCGGGTGGCGATCGCTCGCGCCCTGGCGGCCCAGCCGCGGCTGCTGCTGGCCGATGAGCCCACCGCCGCCCTCGACAGCCGCACCGGCCGTGAGGTGGTCGATCTGCTCAAGGGGCTGGCCCGCAACCAGGCCTGTGCCGTCCTGATGGTCACCCATGATCCCCGCATCCTCGACATCGCCGATCGGGTGGTGCGAATGGAGGACGGCAGGCTGATCGATGCTGGCGCTGGCGAGCGGCTCTGGGGGGCTGATCGGCTTCCCGATCGCGGACTTGACGCTGCCGAGGGCTAAGGTGATTTATCGAACCTCTCCGGAACGCCTCACCGCATGTCCAAGCGCAGGAATCTCAAGAAGGAAAAGCAGGAACGCAACCGCGCCTACGCCCGCAAGTTCAAGAAGCGCAAGCTGCGCAATGACGGTCGGGGTGAGGGTGCCGGGAATGGCGTCACCGGGACAGCCAACAACGGCGGCGCAGCCGACTGATCCTGCCCGGCAGGCCTGAACCAACGCCAGGAACAACAGGGGATCCATCGGATCCCCTTTTTTGTCGTCCATTCCCATCGGCAGCGCCCATGTTCCTCAGCGTCGTCATTCCCACCTACAACCGGCTGCCGATCCTGCGCCAATGCCTGGAGGCCCTGGAGGATCAGCAGCTGGAGGCACCGATCGAGCGCTACGAGGTGGTGCTGGTCGATGACGGCTCCACCGATGACACGGTGCACTGGCTCGATGCCCATGCCACCGCCTTTCCCCATGTGCGGCTGATCCGCCAGGACCATGGCGGGCCGGCAGAGGGCCGCAATCGCGGCGTCGAGAATGCCCATGGCGATGTGATTGTCTTCATCGACAGCGATCTGGTCGTCACCTCCAGCTTTCTGCTCAGCCATGCCCGGGCCTTGGAGCGAACCTGGCGGCAGCGGGGCCATCGGCTGTGTTTCACCTACGGCGCGGTGATCAACACCGCCAACTTTGAGAATCCGACATCGGAGCCCCACAAACCCACCGATCACTCCTGGGCCTATTTCGCCACCGGCAATGTGGCGATCGATCGCGATCTGCTGGAGCGTGCCGGCCTATTCGACACCAGCTTCCGGCTCTACGGCTGGGAGGACCTGGAGCTGGGTGAACGGCTGCGGCGGCTGGGGGTCCAGCTGGTGCGCTGCCCCGAGGCGGTCGGTTACCACTGGCATCCGGCCCTCAACCTTGACCAGATCC
This sequence comes from Cyanobium sp., assembly GCA_049282435.1. GTDB lineage: Bacteria > Cyanobacteriota > Cyanobacteriia > PCC-6307 > Cyanobiaceae > Cyanobium. Next base: position 20,471 of record JBAPUA010000051.1, read on the forward strand.
CCGATCTGATTCGGGTTGAACGGGAGCGGGCCAAAATGGGACTGGTTTTCTACCGCAAGCACCCGACCCGGCGCGTGCGTTTCATCATCCAGTACACCTGGCTGCATCGCCTGCTGTGGGAGCTGCTCACCCTGGGCGGTCTGCTCAATGAACGCAGCCTGCGGCCGCTGCTGGCCTGGTTGATCCGTCGCGGTCAGCCCGCCCTGGCGATGGAGCTGCTGCGCCTGCCCCTCAACCGCCTGGGGGTGCGGGCCCTCTATGCCGAGGCCCGCCAGGCAGCCGCGGAGCGGGCCTAGCCCCCTGTTTGGTAGGTTGAGATGTCCCCAACACACCGCACACCTGCGTGTTTCGGGTGACCCGGGTCGGTCTGCACCGACTCCTGAAGCCGCGCCTGAGCCTTCCGGCCAGAACGCGGTGAAACGGGTCCCTGGCAGGTGGAGGCAAACCCGAAACCCACACCACCATGGCTGTTGTCACGCTCGCCGAGATGATGGAAGCTGGCGCCCACTTCGGGCACCAGACCCGGCGCTGGAATCCCAAGATGTCGCGCTACATCTATTGCGCACGCAACGGGGTTCACATCATCGATCTCGTGCAGACCGCCGTCTGCATGAACAATGCCTACAAATGGACCCGCAGTGCCGCCCGCAGCGGCAAGCGCTTCCTGTTCGTCGGCACCAAGAAACAGGCTTCTGAGGTGATCGCCCAGGAGGCGACCCGCTGCGGTGCCGCCTATGTCAACCAGCGCTGGCTGGGCGGCATGCTCACCAACTGGACCACAATGCGAGCCCGCATCGATCGCCTCAAGGATCTGGAGCGCATGGAATCCTCCGGCGCCATCGCCATGCGGCCCAAGAAAGAGGCGGCCGTGCTGCGCCGCGAACTGGATCGACTGCAGAAGTATCTCGGCGGTCTCAAGAACATGCGCCGCCTGCCTGATGTGGTGGTGTTGGTGGACCAGCGCCGCGAGACCAACGCCGTGCTCGAAGCCCGCAAACTCGACATCCCGTTGGTGTCGATGCTGGATACCAACTGCGACCCCGACCTCTGCGACGTGCCCATTCCCTGCAACGACGACGCTGTGCGTTCCGTTCAGCTGGTCCTCGGTCGTCTCGCCGACGCCATCAACGAAGGCCGTCACGGCGCCCAGGATCGTGGCGGTGACGAGGAAGGCTGAGCTGACGAGAGGGCGTTCGGGCGATGAAGGCGGCGCGGCTTCGCCTCGCCGCCCGATCCCAGTCAGGAGCACCGGATTTCCCTAGCCTGCTGAATCCCGGCGGCCTTAGCCGCAACGCGACTGGGGCCGCTGAAGCGTTCGTCCCGTTCGGCATCTCCACACCCCCGTACCTCATTTCCCCCCTTTTCTCGACCCATGGCTGAGATCACCGCCAAGCTCGTCAAGGACCTGCGCGACAAAACCGGCGCCGGCATGATGGATTGCAAGAAGGCTCTGTCCGAGTCCGCTGGCGACATGGCCAAAGCCGCTGAATGGCTGCGTCAGAAAGGCATCGCCACCGCTGAGAAGAAGTCGGGGCGCACCGCCGCAGAAGGGGCAGTCGGTAGCTACATCCACACCGGCGCCCGCGTCGGCGTGCTGGTGGAGGTCAACTGCGAAACCGATTTCGTCGCCCGCGGCGACCTGTTCCAGGAACTGGTTCGCAATGTGGCCATGCAGATCGCCGCCTGCCCCAACGTCGAGTACGTCAGCACCGAAGAGATCCCTGCGGCGGTGGCCGAGCGGGAGAAAGCGATCGAGATCGGCCGGGATGACCTCGCCGGCAAGCCCGAGGCGATGAAGGTGAAGATTGTCGAGGGCCGCATCGGCAAACGACTCAAGGAACTGGCCCTGCTCGAGCAGGCGTTCATCCGTGACAACACGATCACGGTGGGCGAGATGGTCAAGCAGGCCGCTGGCAAAACCGGTGAGAACATTCAGGTGAGGCGCTTCACCCGCTACACCCTCGGTGAGGGCATCGAGGTGCAGAAGGCCGATTTCGCCGCCGAAGTGGCGGCCATGACCCAGACCGCCTGACCCCCGTCCCTGAGCGCAGAACGGTGACACCCGCCCCGGACCGAGGAGTTTCCCCCGATCCGATCGAGGCTATGGCCGCCGCTCTGGCGGCCTCGAATCCCACCCTCTACCGGCATCTGGCCCTGTACCTGCAGGTGCTGCGCCAGGTGCTGCCGAAGCGGGCCGAGCAGGCCTGTTTCCACCTTGCCACCCAGGTTCATCCGCAGCGCTATGCGGCTTTGCCCGCCCCGGAACGCGCTGCATTGCATCGTCGGATCCTGAGCCTGGTGCAGCGCTGCTCCAGCTTGCTCACCGTCGAGCAGCTGGCGGCATTGGCCGACCAGATGGATCAGGAAGCCCAGGTCCGCCAGCGGCGCCAGCAGCGGCAGTTGCTGGAGCATCTGAGTTCCGGTGGTGGGTCTGATGACGCGGACGACGAGGAGCCGCTCGATCGAGCCGCCGCGGAACCGCCAGAGGAGGGTGCGCTCGGCGAAGGGGCCTCCGGGCTGCCCACCGGTTCGATCCGACTGGATTTCTCCCTGCCCCTCAGTGCCGACATCGGCAGCTGGCGGGCCATGGGTCCGCCCAGTCCGGGGGTGACGGGTTTTGACTTACCGGGGAACCCTGATGCCCAGGGGCTTCAGCAGGCCCTGGGGACTGGCGCGGAGCCAGGTTCTCAGGGCACCGGTACAGAGGCTGGCCATCCCGACGCCACCGGTGCTGGACCGAACGATCCAGACAGGGATTCGGGTGGGGAGGCGGATGACCATGACACCTGGAATGAGGCCCTGATCGACCCCGATGCCCCAGAAACCGGCGCCCTTGATTTTGACGCCATCAGCTCCTATGCCTGGGATTCCCACGCCACCGATTCCGACGCGATCGATCCCCACGCCGCGGATTCCGAGGCCGGGGAGCTGGCGGAAGAAAGCCTGCAACAGCGCCTGAGCCAGGGACCGGATGCGGCGGCGATTCTGAAGATTGTGCGCGAAGCTATGGAGGACTCCCGGGATCCGGGCCATCAGCCACCGTCACCCCACCCCACCCCTGAGTCCAACTCCCCCTGGCGGGAGGCCCGGTTGCCCCGCGATCCGGTCACACTGCTGCGCTGGCTGGATGGCCTTGAGAAGGCCCTGTTGCGGCGTCTGCGCAATCTGTCCCATGCCCTGAATGTCGAGCTGATGCGAGTGGGCATCATCCGGGGTCTGTTGCCGGTCAGCCTGCTCGATGCGGTGCTGGAGGGACAGGTGGACACCATGGCCTCGCCCTCAAATGTGCTGCATCTGCAGTTGCCGTTCAGCCTCAGGCCTGGCCTGGCGGAGGTCCACGCGCTGGTGATCCTGCTAAGACCTGTGGACCTGGAGATGGATGAGCCGCGGCTGCGCACCTGTCGGCGCCGGCTGCAGCAGCAACGCCAGGAGTTGCGCAGAATGGCTCATCAATTCCGTCGCCTGCAACGGCGGCTTCAGGCCCATGAGGCGGAACGGCTGTGGCTGCAGGACATTCACAACAGTCACCCTCCCCAGATCTGAGCCTGGAACAGGCTCCGTCCCGGGCCGCCGACCCGACATCCGGCTCGGCAGCGGCGCTGCCGGCTGACTTTGAGCGGTGGTACGCCACGCTGCAACAGGCCTGTCAACTGGAGGCCGATCGCGGTTTCATCGACGTCAAGGGCCGCCAGCTCAACTACAGCTCCTTCGTGGTGCAGAGCCTCAGCCAGCCCACGGTTCCTTTCCAGAGTGACCAGCAGCAGGCGTTTGCGCCCTTGCTGACGGGCTTCCACTCCTACGGGGAGCTGGGCGAGGGCCGGCGGCGGCAACTGGTGGCCCAGCTGCGCCAGCGGCTCCATGAACTGCGCCGCAGCCTGCTGCCGGTCCTGCCTGTGGCGCCGCCGCGGCTGCGCCTGGGGGCGACCGCCGCTCCAGCCTGCAGCGGCGGTCGCCGGCTGGAGCCGGATCAGGGCCTGATCGAGATTCCCGGCATCGGCCCCCGGATCGCCAGCCTGCTGGCGGGTCTGGGGCTGCTGGTGGTCAGGGACCTGCTCCACTACTACCCGCGCGACTATCTGGACTATGCCCATCTGGTGCGCATTGCCGGCCTGGAGAGCGGTCGCAGCGCCACGATCGTGGCGACCGTGCGCAGCAGTCACGCCTTTGCCAGTCCCCGCAACCCCAACCTCTCCATCCTGGAGTTGCAGCTGCAGGACGTTACCGGTCGGCTGCGGGTGTCACGCTTCTTCGCCGGCAAGCGATTTTCCAGCCCCGGTTGGCTGAAGTCCCAGCAGCGCCTTTACCCACCGGGGGCCACGGTCGCGGTCAGCGGCCTGGTGCGGGAGAGCCCCTACGGACCCAGTTTCAACGATCCCCTGATCGAGGTGCTCGAATCCCCCGGTGCCGAGGTGCGCTCCGAGCAGATCGGCCGGCTGGTGCCCGTCTATTCCCTGACCGAGGGACTGGCTGCGGATCGCCTGCGGCGGGCCATCGCCAGCCTGCTGCCCCTGGTCAGCCACTGGCCCGATCCGCTGCCTGAGCAGTGGCGCCAGCAGCTGGACTTCCCCAGCCGCCACGACGCCCTGCAGCAGATCCATCAGCCGCGGGATCGCGATCAGCTGCAGGCCAGCCGCCAACGGCTGGTGTTCGACGAGTTCCTGCTGCTGCAACTGGCCCTGGCCCAGCGCCGCGAGCGCCAGCGCCGCCTGCAGGCGCCACCTTTGCTGCTGTTGCCCGGCCAGGTCGATCTGGTGGCCCGGTTTCTGGACCTGCTCCCCTTCCGGCTGACCGGAGCTCAGCAGCGGGTACTGGCGGAGATCCGCGCCGACATGGCCAGACCGCAGCCGATGGCGCGCCTGGTGCAGGGGGATGTGGGCAGTGGCAAGACCGTGGTGGCCCTGGCCTCCCTGCTCGGCTCGATTGAAGCCGGCTGCCAGGGCGCCCTGATGGCTCCGACCGAAGTGCTGGCCGAACAGCACTACCGCAAGCTGGTCGAGTGGCTCAATCCGCTGCATGTCAGCGTCGAGCTGCTGACGGGGTCGACCCCGCTGAAGCGCCGCCGTCAGCTGCTGCAGGATCTGGCCAACGGCCAGCTGCGGCTGCTGGTGGGAACCCATGCCCTGCTGGAGGATCCGGTGCAGTTCGACCGCCTCGGCCTGGTGGTGGTCGATGAGCAGCATCGCTTCGGGGTGAGGCAGCGCAACCGACTGCTGGCCAAAGGTCTGCAGCCCCATCTGTTGACGATGACGGCCACCCCGATTCCCCGCACCCTGGCCCTGGCGGTGCACGGCGATCTCGATGTCAGCCAGATTGACGAGTTGCCGCCGGGGCGCACGCCGATCCGTACCCGCCTGCTGCGCGCCGCCGAGCGGGATCAGGCCTGGGGCCTGATCCGCGAGCAGGTGGCCCTGGGCCAGCGCGCCTACGTGGTGCTGCCGTTGGTGGAGGAATCGGAGAAGGTGGATCTGCGCTCGGCGGTGGAGGTGCATCGCCATCTGGCCGAGGAGGTGTTCTCCGACCTGCAGGTGGGCTTGCTGCATGGGCGGCTCAGCAGCGAGGACAAGCAGAGGGCCATCGGCGCCTTTGCCGCTGGCGCCTGCCAGGTGCTCGTCTCCACCACCGTCGTCGAGGTGGGGGTGGATGTGCCGGCCGCCAGCGTGATGGTGATCGACCATGCCGACCGGTTCGGCCTGGCCCAGCTGCACCAGCTCCGCGGCCGGGTCGGCCGTGGAGCGGCGGCCTCCCACTGCCTGCTGATCAACGACGGGCGCAATGCCATGGCCCGGCAACGGTTGGAGGTGCTGGTGCGCAGCAACGATGGCTTCGAGATCGCCGAGATGGATCTGCGCCTGCGGGGTCCTGGGCAGGTGCTGGGCACCCGCCAGTCCGGCCTGCCCGATCTGGCCCTGGCCAGTCTCAGTGACGATGGCGACATGCTCGAGCTGGCTCGGGATGTGGCGCGAAAGCTGTTGGAAGATGATCCGGAGCTGACTCACCAGGCCCTGCTGCGCCAGGCCCTGGAGGATCAACGGCGTCGCCTGGTCGACGCCGCCCGCCTGAACTGAAGCATGCGCCCCTGGAGCCCGATTCCGATCGACGACCTCGGTGAGCCGCTGCTGGAGTTGACGGCGTCCCTGTGGCGCATCGAACCCCATCCGTACCAGGTCCTCGGTGCCCCCTACGGCCAGCTGGGATCGCCCTTCCGGCTGCGCCAGGGGGTGGTGCAGCGCCTGTTACGGGCTGAAGCCCTGCTCAGGCGGCAACACCCCGAGTGGCGGCTGGCGATTTTCGATGCCTGGCGCCCGGTCGCCGTGCAGCAGTTCATGGTGGAGCACGCCATCGCCAGCGAATGCCGCCGGCGCGGCACCGATCCCGACCAGCCAGGCCCGATGCGCGAGCAGGTGGTGGCTGAGGTGGGCCGCTTCTGGGCTCCCCCCAGTGTCGATCCAGCCACGCCCCCTCCCCACAGCACCGGAGCCGCCGTCGATCTCACCCTGGCGGAGTCCAGTGGCCGCCTGCTGGCGATGGGGGGCGAGATCGATGCGATCGGCCCGGTTTCCGAGCCGGACCATTACTCGGAGGCCGCCCGCCTGGAGCCCGCTGGCGAAGCCGGCCTCTGGCATCGGCGCCGTCAGCTGCTGGCCGGGGTGATGGAGCAGGCCGGGTTCGCCCAGCATCCCAACGAGTGGTGGCATTTCAGCCATGGCGATCAGCTCTGGGCCTGGCGGAGCGGCAGTCCCAAGGCGATCTACGGCCGGGCTCCGGAGGGCTGAACCGGTTCGGATCCGCTCTGCTGCAGGGATTGTTCCAGGCTTCTGGCCGCCTCCGGGCTCAGCAGACCCTTGCTGACGCAGCGCTGCAGGCTGGCGTGAAGCATTTCCAGCTGCAGCTGGCGCAACCGGGCCTGCACCGCGGCGGGCTGGTCAGCCCAGGGCAACAGCTGCTGCCGGAAGCTGCTCTGCAGTGCCGCCGGTCGGCAGGTGGCCGGATCCGGGTCGTAATACACCGGCCGCGCCGGTGGCAAGGGGGGTTTGTTGGCCGCCGACGCCGCAGGCAGGGCCAGGGCGCTTGAGCAGCCAGCCAGCGCCGCAGCGGTGGGACCCAGGATTCGCAGCAGCAGGCGCCGGCGCCGTTTCATCGGCTGGCCAGCAGGTCCCTGACCCGCTCGTCGCCGACCCTGTTGATCCAGTCGCCGAGACTGGTGCGCGGTCCCGCCTCCTGGTGCCAGGTGCTCAGCAGCGGCTCCAGCGTGGTCTCCAGCTGTTCCAGGGGCATCTTCTCGAGGAAGGGCCGGGCCAGCTGGGTCAAGCCGGGGGTGCCGCCCAGCCAGAGCTGGTAGCTCTCGACGGCGCTGCCCACCAGGCCGATCTCGGCCATGTAGGGACGGGCGCAGCCATTGGGGCAGCCGGTCATGCGGATCAGGATCGGCTTCTCGATCTGCAACGACGCCAGCAGCACCTCCAGCCGCTCCAGCACCTGGGGCAGGATGCGCTCCGATTCGGTGATCGCCAGGCCGCAGGTGGGCAGGGCCGGACAGGCGATGGCGTGGCGCGCCAGGGGCGCCGGCGCCTCGGGAGTCTCAAAACCGAGCTGCTGCAGGGCGGCGCGGATGCCCTGGCGCTGGTTGTTGCCGATGTTGCAGAGCAGCAGATCCTGGTTGGGCGTCAGGCGAACGTCCAGCTGGTAGGTCGCCACCAGCTGGCGCAGCCCGGCTTTGGTGTTCCCTTCGAGGCGACCGCAGATCAGGGGCAGGCCCACGAACCACAGACCATCGCCCTGGCGGTTCCAGCCGAGGTAGTCGAGCAGTTTGGCCTTGGGTTCCTGCCGCAGCCGCTTGATCGGATGGGGGAAATAGCGCTGCAGCTCCTGCTGGAACCAGGCCACGCCCCGGTCCTGAATCAGATATTTCATGCGGGCATGGCGCCGCTGCTGCCGGTCGCCATGGTCCCGTTGCAGGGCGGCGATGGCCTGCACCAGATCGAGCACATGGTCGATCGCCACCCAGCCGAGCGGATCGGCGGTGCGGGCAAAGGTCTCCTCCTTGTTGTGGGTGCGGCCCATGCCACCGCCCACGTAGACATTGCAACCCAGGGGCCGACCGGAGGCATCGCTGAACAGCACCAGGCCGATGTCCTGGGTGAGCAGATCCACCGAGTTGTCGCCCGGAACGGTAACGGCGATCTTGAACTTGCGCGGCAGGTAGGTGGAGCCGTAGAGGGGCTCGGCGCCGTCGCCGCTGAAGATCGGACCTTCCTCCTGGCGCGCCTTGACCTTGCGTACCGGGTTGCGGGGCTTGATGCGGTAGCTGAGGTCGCCATCGACCCAGAGATCGAGGTAGGACCCCTCCGCCGCCTGGGGCGTCAGCAGGTCGGCGATGTCATCGGCCAACTGGCGGGCGGCGGGATAGCCGCCGTTCTGGGACGGCGATGCCGGCGCCATCACGTTGCGATTGATATCACCACAGGCCGAGAGCGTCGAGCCCATCGAGCGAACGATGCTGCCGATCACCTCTCGCAGATCCGCCTTGGCGATGCCGTGCATCTGGAAGGCCTGGCGGGTCGTCGCCCGCAGAGTGCCGTTGCCGAGGCGATCGGCCAGCTCATCGAGGGCCAGGTAGAGGGCGGGCGGGATGCGGCCACCGGGGCTGCGGAGCCGCAGCATCATCTGCCAGTCCTTGTCCGTGCCCTTGCGGCGGTTGTCGCGGTTGTCCTGTTGATAGCTGCCGTGGAATTTCAGGATCTGAACGGCCGAATCACTGAAGTGGAGGCTTTCGTTGTCGAGTTCGCTGAGCAGAGGTTCCTTCAGGTGCCCGCTGGCTGCCTTGAGGGCCTCGAACTTGGTCGGCGCCAGACCGGTGGGCGTGGAATCGGCTACCGGCGTCGGGGACATCGTTTCAGCGGCATTCGGAATCAGTCCGAAACTAGCGAATGGCACTGGGGTGGCATCGAACTGTCGGGGTTCCTGACGGTTTCCAGCTGACGCGGGCCATTGCATACAGTCGCGCTGTTCCTACCCAGATCCATGGCCACGTTCCTGCTGGAAATCGGCACCGAGGAGCTGCCGGCCGATTTTGCCCGTCTGGCCCTGCCCCAACTCGAGCAGGCCGTGGCGGCCGACCTGGAGGCCAGCCGTCTCGATGCCGCGAGCCTGCGGGTCACCAGCACGCCGCGCCGTCTGGTGGTGACGGTGACCGCTCTGGCAGAGCAACAGCGTGACCTGGCCGAGGATCGCAAGGGTCCCCCCGCCCAGCAGGCCTTTAAGGACGGCCAGCCCACGCCGGCCGCCCTCGGTTTCGCGCGGCGCTGTGGCATCGAGGCCAGTCAGCTGGAGGTGCGCGACACCGAGAAGGGACCGTTCGTGTTTGCCCGCAGCCTGGAACCGGGACGGCCGACGATCGCGGTGCTGGCCGAGCTGGTGCCCCGCTGGATCAGCTGCCTGCAGGGGCGCCGCTTCATGCGCTGGGGCGAGGGTGACGCCCGCTTCAGCCGTCCGATCCGCTGGCTGGTGGCCCTGCTTGATGCCGAGCTGGTGCCGGTCGATCTGCCCGACTGCGATCCGCCCCTGAGCAGCGGGCGACTCAGCCGTGGTCATCGCCTTCACGCGGAGACCCTGACCATCCGCGAGGCGAGCAGTTACGCCAGCCAGCTGGCCGCCACCGCCGTACAGGTGGACCGGCAGGAGCGTGGCTGCTGGATTCGGGAGCAGCTGGAGGCGGGCGCCGCCCGCCTGGACGCCACGCTCGATCTACCCAATGAGCTGTTCGAGGAACTGATCGACTTGGTCGAGTCACCGCAGCTGATCGAAGGCGCGATCGAGGAGTGCTATCTGCAGCTGCCGCCGGAGGTGCTGAGCACGGTGATGCGTTCCCACCAGCGCTATGTGCCCCTGCTGCGGCCTGACGCGAGCGTTGATCCCCTGGCCCTGGAGGCCCACGGCACGCTGCTGCCTCGCTTCTTCTGCATCGGTAACGGCTTGGCGACGGCGGCGGCCACGATCCGGCGGGGCAATGAGCGGGTGTTGCGGGCCAGGTTGGCCGATGCGGAGTTCTTCATCGCCGCCGATCGCCGCGTCGCCAGCATTGATCGCCGTGACCAGCTGGATCGCGTCACCTTTGCCGAAGGGCTCGGCAGCCTGCGGGACCGCAGCGAACGGCTGGAGTGGTGCACCGATGTGCTGCTGTCGCAGCTTCAGCTGGGCGAAGCCTGCGACAGCCATGCCCGCCGGGCGGCCCATCTCTGCAAGCACGATCTGGTCAGCCAGATGGTGGGAGAGTTCCCCGAGCTGCAGGGGCTGATCGGTGGCAAATACCTGCTGGCCGAGGGGGAACCGAGACCGGTGGCCTTGGCGGTGCTCGAGCACTACCTGCCGCGGGGAGCCGGCGACCGGCTGCCCGGATCGGACGCCGGAGCGGTGCTGGCGATGGCCGAGCGGCTGGAGCTGTTGCTCAGCATCTACGCCAAGGGAGAGCGGCCCAGCGGCTCCTCCGATCCCTACGCCCTGCGCCGTGCCGGCAACGGCCTGCTGCAGATCCTCTGGGATCGGGGCTGGAGCCTCGATCTGCTGAGCCTGCTGGAGCGGGCCTGCGGCCACTGGGCCCAGCTGTTGCCCCAGTACCAGCTGCAGGCTGACCAGCTGGCCCTGGAGCTGGCAGAGTTCCTGCGTCAGCGCCTGGTCAGCCTGCTTGAGGAGCAGGGAATGGCGCAGGACCTGGTGCAGGCGGTCGCCGGCAGCGGCGTCCCGTTGCAGCGGGTGCTGGCCGATCCGGCCGATGCACGGCAGCGGGCGACCCTGCTGCTGCAGCTGCGCTCCGAAGGGCGCCTGGGCGCCGTTCAGGCCGTTGTGCAGCGGGCCTCCAGGCTGGCGGAAAAAGGCGAGCTGCCTGTGGCGGTGCTCAGCGCCGAGCGGGTGGTCAACGCCGAGCTGTTCAGCTCCCCAAGCGAGCACGCCATGCTGGCGGTGTTGCGGCAGCTGGAGCCGATCGTCCTGGGCGATCAGCCTGACCGCTACGGCTCCCTGGCCACGGCCCTGGCTCAGAGTGCTCCGGTGCTGGCGGCGTTCTTCGATGGCGACCAGAGCGTGATGGTGATGGCGGACGACCCGGGGGTGCGCACCAATCGACTGAACCTGCTGGGGGTGCTGCGCAATCAGGCTTCCGTGCTGGCTGACTTCAGCCGTCTACAGGGCTGAGGTACAGCGACACCCCGCCAACTCAGCCCTGGGCAGGTCATCCCCCTGGGCCCGGCCTTTCGAGGATTCCTTCTCCCCTGCCTGCCGGTCGACGGGCCTCGATGGGGGCCTGTGACCGTGCAGCGGCGATCGATGCTGAACGTCCTGATCCGGCCTGCTAAAGCCCTGACCTGATTCGGCACTGGTAGGCCCCGAGCGGGACGCCTGCTCTGGGAGCCAAGGGCTGGGCCGCGATGACCTCAAACGCCCGATGGTCGTGCCGCCAGCCAGGCGCCAACACTCTTGGTGAGTTGGCGATCTGCGATCAGGTCAACCATCCGGTCCCTGGTCAAGATCCTGCTCCAGGAGCACACCCCTCAGCAGAGATTGCGCCCTTCAGGCCACCGGAGCCGCCATGAAGGGACGATCGATGGAGCCCGCCGATGCTGCTGGCAACCGCCCACAGCAAACTGTGGTCAGGCCTGCTCTCAGCCTTTCCCGGCCAGGATCGGCTCGCGCTCGCCGGATTCCGCCACAGGCCGGGACCGCGGCTGTCCGGTTGAGGGCTGCTCGCCCGTCTTGGCTGGCCCAGCCTGCGCTTTCGCGGCGTCAGCGGCCAGCAGCTCCACCATCTCCTGCTCGCTGCGCACAGCACTGGGCACGGGGACATAGCCGGAGGGGGCGAAGGCCTGGCCACGCAGATAGGCGCCGAGGGTCAGCAGGGTGAGCTTCAGGGTCTGCCAGGGATTGACCGGGACTACGCGCTTGTAGAGGTAACTGTCGAACGTGAGTCGCTGCACGTCCTTGTCGTCGCACATCTCGACGAAGGCCTCACGGGCAGGATCATTGCTGTAGAACACGTTCTGGAGGATTTCCAGCACCTTGTAGGTGGCGCCGTACTTCCTGTCCCACTTCTTCAGATAGACCTTGAGATCTTTCTCCGTCGGGATGCGCTGCCCCTTGCCGCTGGCGGCGACGATCTCCTCGGCGCACATCCGGCCGCTCTTGGCGGCGAAGTAGATCCCTTCACCCGAGCTCTTGGTGACGTAGCCAGCGGCATCTCCCACCAGTGCCATCCGTCCCACCACCCGGCGGGGTCGGGGATGTTCAGGAATCGGATGGGCCTCCACCTTGATCACTTCGCCGTGCAACAGGCGCTTGCTGGCCCTCTGACGGATGCCTTTCTGCAGACTCTTGATCAGGCTCTGGTTCTTCTGCATCGTGCCCGTGCCGACAGCCACATGGTCGTATTTGGGGAAGACCCAGGCATAGAAGTCGGGGGAGACGTCGGTGCCGACGTACATCTCCGCCAAGTCCTCGTAATAGGCCATCTCTTCGGGTGGCAGGCGGATCCGCTCCTGGAAGGCGATGGCGACGTTGTAGTCACCGGCATCCATCGCCTTGGCCACCCGGCTGTTGGCGCCATCAGCGCCGACGATCAGGTCCACTTCCAGGGTTTTGAGTTCGCCGGTGGGGCCACCGCCCGAGTAGTCGGCGTAGTGAAGCGTGTAAGGACCCTGACGCTTGCTGCCGGTGTCGATGCTCTGCACCAGGCCGTTGACCAGATGGGTGCCGAGCTCGGCGGCACGGTTGCGCAGGAAGGCGTCGAAAACTTCGCGCCGGCACATGCCGATGTACTCCTCCGGATTCTCCAGATGGATGTCCACCTCCCGGTTGGAGGGGGAGATCATCTTCATGTTGTTGACCTTGCGGTCAATGATCGATTCCGGCAGGTCGAACTCCTGGACCATGCACAGGGGAATCGCGCCCCCACAGGGCTTGGCGTTGTCGAGCTTGCGCTCGAACAGCCAGGTCTCAATGCCTGCCCTGGCCAGCACTTCAGCAGCACAGGAACCGCTCGGGCCGCCACCCACCACTGCGACTCGCAACATCTTGAAACCTGCTCCACCAGAGGGATCCTGGCCGAAAAAACTAACACCGGCCCATGGTCGGCTGCGGCCTGGGGCCCCAGCAGGTCGAGCCGGACACGGCCACTACGATCGGGCGACCTGACAGGTGGTTGTGCCCGCACCGTTGATCGGGGACGAAATTCCGCTCGCCCGTCGCAGTCAGCCCCCTCAGCCCAGGCGCCCCTCCATCCTTAGGCGGCTGCTGAGGCTGCTGTTGATCACCGGTCTGATCACGGGGACCGTGCTGGTGGTGATGGCGGGTCCCCTGCGCCGCTGGCGGACCCCGCCGCCGGTGGTTGATCTCAATGCCCGCCTGGGCGCGGATGGGCGCCTGCTGGGCCATTTTCCCTATCCGGAGGTTCCTCAGGCCCGGCTCGTCGCCATCAGCGCCGATCTGCGCCTGAGGCCTGAGGCAGCCGAAGCGCTGCTGGCCATGCAGCGGGCCGCCGCGGCCGACGGCGTCAACCTGGTGGTGCTCAGCGCCTTCCGGTCGGTGTCGCTGCAACGCCAACTGTTTTTTGACGTCAAGGCGCAGCGCAATCAGAGCGCCAGAGATCGGGCCCGGGTCAGTGCTCCGCCGGGCTTTTCCGAACACAGCACCGGATTTGCTGTGGATCTTGGCGATGGGCGGCTGCCAGCGACCCATCTCTCGATCAGCTTTGAAGGTTCACCGGCCTATCGCTGGCTAACGGCCAATGCCCACCGCTTCCATTTCCAGCTCTCGTTTCCCGCCGGCAATGCCCAGGGAGTCAGCTATGAGCCCTGGCACTGGCGATTTGAGGGGTCCACCGAGGCGCTGCGCCTGTTCGAGCCTGCCCAGAGGCTGGGACGTTAGAGCGCTGGGGCGAGCGCCTGGCAAGGTAAGATCAAGATTCGCTTCAGAAATGTCACGCACCTCGCCAGGGCTTCTTGACCTCCATGTCGAGTCCTCTGGACCGTTGATACGGCACGACCTCAGTGTCAGCCGGAGTTGATCAGGCGGCGAGATTTCAGACGACGCGACACCCGAGCCCAACTCCCTTTCCCTGCAGGATCCGATGCCCATGAGTGGCGAAGTCAAAGGTGTGCCGATTCGCAACATTGCGATCATTGCCCACGTCGACCACGGCAAGACCACCCTGGTGGACGCGCTTCTCAACCAATCGGGCATCTTCCGTGAGGGTGAGGCTGTGCCCACCTGCATTCTCGACTCCAATGATCTGGAGCGGGAGCGGGGCATCACGATTCTCTCCAAGAACACCGCCGTTGATTACAACGGCATCCGCATCAACATTGTCGACACCCCAGGCCACGCCGATTTCGGCGGAGAAGTCGAGCGGGTGCTCGGCATGGTCGATGGCTGCCTGCTGATCGTCGATGCCAATGAGGGGCCCATGCCCCAGACCCGCTTCGTTCTCAAGAAGGCCCTGGAAAAAGGCCTGAGGCCGATCGTCTTCGTCAACAAGATCGACCGGGCCCGGGTTGACCCTGAGCAGGCCGTCGACAAGGTGCTCGACCTGTTTTTGGAGCTGGGCGCCGACGACGACCAGTGCGATTTCACCTATCTGTTCGGCAGTGGCATGGGCGGCTATGCCAAGCCGGACATGAAGACCGAGAGCGACTCGATGAAGCCGCTCTTCGACGCGATTCTGCGCCATGTGCCGCCGCCGGTCGGCGATCCCACCAAGCCGCTGCAGCTGCAGGTCACCACGCTGGATTACAGCGATTTCCTTGGCCGGATCATGATCGGTCGCATCCACAACGGCACGATCCGAGGTGGCCAGCCGGCGGCCCTGATCCGCGACGACGGCACGATCAAGCGCGGTCGGATCTCCAAGTTGCTCGGCTTCCAAGGTCTGCAGCGGGTCGAGATCGAGCAGGCCAGTGCTGGCGATCTCGTGGCGGTGGCCGGTTTCGATGAGGTCAATATCGGCGAGACGATCGCCTGCCCCGATCATCCCGAGGCTCTGCCGCTGATCAAGGTGGACGAGCCCACCCTGCAGATGACCTTCGTCGTCAACGATTCCCCCTTCGCCGGCAAGGAGGGCAAGTTCGTCACTAGCCGTCAGCTGCGCGACCGGCTGCAGCGGGAGCTGCTCACCAACGTCGCCCTGCGCGTCGAGGACACCGATTCTCCCGATCGCTTCGCCGTCAGCGGCCGTGGTGAGCTGCACCTCGGCATCCTGATCGAAACCATGCGCCGCGAGGGCTACGAGTTCCAGGTGAGCCAGCCCCAGGTGATTTTCCGCACCATCGATGGCACGCCCAGCGAGCCCTACGAAACCCTGGTGATGGATGTACCGGAAGAATCCGTGGGCGCCTGTATCGAGAAACTCGGCATGCGCAAGGGTGAGATGCAGAACATGGAGAACACCAACGACGGGCGCACCCAGCTGGAGTTCGTGGTCCCCTCGCGCGGTCTGATCGGCTTCCGCGGCGAGTTCATCCGCGCCACCCGTGGCGAGGGCATCATGAGTCACTCCTTCCTGGATTACCGGGCGATGCAGGGGGACATGGATTCCCGCCGCAATGGGGTGCTGGTGTCCTTCGAGGAGGGAACCGCCACGTTCTATGCACTTAAGGGCGCTGAGGATCGGGGCCAGTTCTTCATCACCCCTGGCACCAAGGTGTACAAGGGCATGATCGTCGGTGAACACAATCGTCCGCCTGACCTGGAGCTCAACGTCTGCAAGGCCAAACAGGTCACCAATATTCGCTCCGCCGGCGCTGAGGTGCTCGATACCCTGCAAGCCCCGATTCAGATGACTCTGGAGCGGGCCCTTGAGTACATCGGTCCCGATGAAATGCTCGAAGTTACCCCCGAATCCATCCGGTTGCGCAAGCTGCCGATGAAAAAGCCCGCCAAGCGTTGAGCGCCGGTCTCGGATCAGCCGCCGTCCCTTTGGATGCTGACGGCGGGACCCCGGATGAAGAGGCACAGCTGCAGGCCGATCCGCGCTTGCAGCTGAGCATCGATCTGTTCAATTCCGGAGACTGGTACGCCTGTCACGATGGCTTTGAAGAGCTGTGGCACGAAACCCAGGGTCCATTGCGCCCCGTGTTGCAGGGCATCCTGCAGATTGCCGTGGGCCAGCTCCATCTCGAGCGCAACAATCGCCATGGGGGCATGGTCCTGACCGGTGAAGGGCTGGGCAGGTTGCGGCGCTGTGATGACCAGGCCCTGGGCCTGGATCTCGAGTTGCTGCGGCAGCAGGCTTCCCTCTGGCTTCTGGCGCTTCAGAGCGAGGCTGAAACCCTGGATCTGCCTCGGCCCAGGCTGCAGAGGCGTGGCGTGGCTTCCCGGTAAATTGACGGAGTGTCTCACCGCCTGCCGAGCTGATCGATGCAGGTCAGAACCCTGTACCAGCTGCGATCACCACGGCGTCATCCATTGCGTTCTGCACTCCTTTCCGCCGCCCGCCAACGTCGTCGCATTCTGGCGGTGATTGCTGTGCTTTCCCTCCTGTCCCTGGCGAGCCCTGATCCAGGTGTTGCCCAGTCGGCCCGACCAGCCGCGCCGGTGTTGCCCACCCCGCCAGCGGCCCGCCCGACAGGAACCGCCGATGCCGGCCTGGTCACGATCGAATCGGATACTCAGCAGGCCGATAACCGCACCGGCGTCGTGACGGCCATCGGCAATGTGCGGATTGAATATCCCGATCGTCACATGGTCGCCACCTCCCGTCAGGCCCAGTACTTCTCCAGGGAGGGTCGGCTGGTGTTGACCGGTGATGTCGATGTCATTGATGCCGATGGCCAGCGCATCCGTGCCGAACGGCTCGTCTACCGGCTGGACAGCGAGCGCCTGCTGGCTGAACCGATCAGCGGCAAGCAGGTGTACAGCCGCCTGCGGTTGCAGACCAACAAGGCTCCGGGCGTGGAAGCCAAACCGCTGCTGCCATGAGTCTTGCCCTGGAACGGGTGTCCATCACCCTGGGGGGTCGGCCTCTCGTCGATGACGTCAGCCTGGAACTTCGGCCTGGTGAGGTCGTCGGCCTGCTGGGGCCCAATGGCGCCGGCAAGACCACGACCTTCAATCTGGTCACCGGACTGCTTCGACCTGACAGCGGCGATGTGCTGCTCGACGGTGATTCGGTCCGTGACCTGTCGATGCCGGTCAGGGCCAGGCTCGGCATTGGCTACCTGCCCCAGGAAGCGAGTATTTTCCGGCAGCTGACTGTGCGGGACAATCTGCGGTTGGCGCTCTCTGAAAGCGGGACACCGGAGCATCGGCGCCGGGATCGTCTCGATCAGTTGATCGAGGATTTCCATCTCGGACCATTTCAGCATCGGCGTGGCTATCAACTCTCGGGGGGGGAACGCCGCCGCTGCGAGGTGGCGCGTGCCCTTGCCGTGGGTGAAACGGGTCCCCGCTACCTACTGCTGGATGAACCCTTTGCCGGGGTTGATCCGCTGGCGGTGGCTGATCTCCAGGACCTGATCAGCGGCTTGCGCGATCGGGGTATGGGAGTGCTGATCACGGATCACAACGTGCGGGAAACCCTGGCGATCACCAATCGGGCCTACATCCTCACCGAGGGTTCTCTGCTCGCCTCCGGCAGCTCCGCTGAGGTGGCTGAAAACCCCCTGGTGCGCCGCCATTACCTCGGCGAGACCTTCGCCATGCTGGCCGCGCCCTCGTTCTGGAACGGCGAGACCGATGAACCAAAGTCCGCGCCGCCAGAGGCCGGTGCGGCTTCGGCGCTGACCCCGGAGCCGAGTCCGCTGGCGCTGGCCTCGGGTCGCGGCCTGGATCGCCTGCCCCGGCTGCGGCCGATCCTGAAGCTGGCGGCGACTGCCCTGGCCCCCCTGGGCCCGTGGCTGCGCCGCATTCCGCTGCTGGATCGCTGGCTGGTCGGGGAGCTGCTCGGCCCCCTGCTGTTCGGGATCGCCGCCTTCACGGCCGTGTCCCTGTCCGTGGGCGTGGTGTTCGAGCTGGTGCGGCGGGTTTCGGAATCGGGGCTGCCGGTGGTGGCGGCCATGGCCGTGCTGATGCTGCGCCTGCCCGGCTTCCTGGTGCTGGCTTTCCCGATGGCCACCCTGATGGCCACCCTGCTGGCCTACAGCCGGCTGTCGGGCAGCAGCGAACTCACGGCCCTGCGCAGTGTCGGGGTGAGCACCCGCCGCATGGTGGTGCCCGCCCTGGCGCTGTCCGTGATGATGAGCCTGCTGACCTTCACCTTCAACGATCTGATCGTGCCCAGGGCCAATCTCGCCGCCTCCAACACCCTGGAGCGGGCCCTGGGTAAGGCGATCGCCAGCGAGAAGGGCAACGATATTCTTTACTCCCGCTTTGGCCGTATCAAGATGGAAGAGGGGGAATCGACACGGGTGTTGACGCATATTTTTTATGCTCGCAAATTTCTGCGAGGCGAGATGAATGATGTCACATTGATCGATTTCTCACGCATTGATCAACGCCAGATGTTGATGGCCAAGCAGGGTCGCTGGAATGACGACAAAGCAATGTGGGAATTTTCTGATGGGAGGATCGTTAACATCGACGAGAACAATGGCACAACTACCTCAGCCCAGTTTGATCGCTATTTCTACCCTCTCTCCCGTGATCCGCTAGAGGTGGCGAAGCTTCCCACCGATGCCAGCGTCATGACCGTTGGGCAGGCCATGCGAGCTGAGCGACTGCTTATGGAGGCCAATAATCTCAAGGAAGCTCGCCGCCTGCGGGTACGCATCCAGGAGAAGTTCGCCTTTCCTGCGATCTGTCTTGTGTTCGGTCTGATCGGCAGCAGTCTGGGAGTCCGTCCCCACTCCCGTACCAGTAGCAGTCAGGGCTTCGGCATCAGCGTGCTGTTGATTTTCGGCTACTACCTGATGTCGTTCATCTTCAGCTCCCTTGGTATCACCGCCACCCTGACCCCGTTCCTGGCGGCCTGGCTGCCGGTGGTGATCGGCCTGGCAGGCGGTCTGTGGTTGCTGCGCCAGGCCAGCCGCTGAGGCCGCCGCAGCGATTTCCGCCGCTGGTACCGTCCTCCACCAACCGACGCGCAGGCCTGGACGGCAGACTGGGGCCGTCTGAACTGTGTTGTGTGAACGATCCGGTCTTCGCCCTCGGCCTGTTGGCCTTCGGCCTGCTGCTGCTGGTGCTGCCCCTGTCCTTCTGGTCCCTCAGCGGCGGCAAGAGCAGTTCGGCCGTCCGCCTGCTGGTGGCCGCTGCCAACTTTTGTCTCACCGCCCAGCTGGTGTTGCGCTGGTTGGACTCCGGCCACTTCCCGATCAGCAACCTCTACGAATCGCTCTGCTTCCTGGCCTGGGGTTGCACCCTGACCCAGCTGTTGGTCGAGCGCAGCTGGCCCAACCCTCTTGTGCCAGCGGCGGCGACCCCGATGGCTCTGGGGTGTGTGGCCTTCGCCAGCTTCGCTCTGCCCGACCAGCTGCAGCAGGCCTCACCCCTGGTGCCGGCCCTGCGCTCCAGCTGGCTGGTGATGCACGTCAGCGTGATCATGCTCAGTTATGCCGCCCTGCTGGTGGGCTCCCTGTTGTCCTTGGCGGTGTTGTTCACCGAGCGCAACGAGGCTCTGGAACTGCGCAGCAGCTCGATCGGCAGCGGTGGCTTCCGCCAGGCCCAGCTGGCCGCCGATGGTCCTGGTGCCATGGCCCTGAGCAGCACCTCCTTCCGGATCAGTGAGCAGCTCGACAGTCTCAGCTACCGCACGATCACCGTCGGCTTTCTGCTGTTGTCCGTCGGTCTAGTCAGCGGCGCCGTCTGGGCCAATGAGGCCTGGGGCAGCTGGTGGAGCTGGGACCCCAAGGAGACCTGGGCCCTGATCTGCTGGCTGGTCTATGCGGCCTATCTGCACACGCGGCTGATCCGCGGCTGGCAGGGTCGTCGACCCGCCATCGTCGCCGTCGTCGGTCTGGTGGTGATCGCGGTCTGCTACATCGGCGTCAACCTGCTCGGCATCGGTCTGCACAGCTATGGCTGGTTCTTCGACAGCTGAACCCCGCCAGCTTCAGCGGTTCAGCCGCTCCAGCCCCTGAGGTCGCAGGACCAACCGGCGCCTTGCAGATTGCCGTTGTCATGGAACCTGCAACTCCGGTCGTGGCACACGAGCTGCTCTGCTCCTCCGCACGCCAGCTGGCAACCGCCCCCGCTGCAACGCTTGATCCCGCTGCTCCAGACCTTCGAAATCCGGCTGGTCCGAACGGTGGCAGACCCACTTCTTTGAAGGGCTGACAGCCTGACCAGGGGTTACCCGCCCCATGGAAGCGATTCAGCGTTAGGAGCCGCTGGTGGTCGCTCGGGGGCCAGCTGCGGCGGTTGCCCGAGCTGGCGTTGCCCGAGCTGGCGGCCCGACAAGGGTGGTGATCTGGTCAGTTGTCCTGCACCAGAACCTCACGGCTGTCGGCGCCGCTGAACGAATCGGAGGCGTCCGACCAGGGTTGTCCATCCAGCCACAAAAAAGGGCTCCCTCACTGGGAACCCTCCGGACTGCGGCGATCCGGGAGCGGACCTCAGACCAGCGCCGGCTCAGGCCGACGGCTGCTGCGGATGCCCTGGATCGCTTCGGCATAGTCGCTGGCGCCGAACACCCCGGAGCCGCTGACGATGGCGTTGGCACCGGCTTCGATCACCTTCCAGGCGTTGGCGGGCTTGACGCCGCCATCGACTTCGATCCAGGGATCGAGGCCTTTTTCGTCACAGAGCCTGCGCAGATCGCGGATCTTCTGGACCTGGTTCTCGATGAAGCTCTGGCCGCCGAAGCCCGGGTTGACGCTCATGATCAGCACCAGATCGCAGAGCTCCAGGCAGTACTCCAGCGTGTCGAGGGGGGTGCTGGGGTTGAGCACGGCGCCCGCCAGCTTGCCCAGCTCCTTGATCTGGGCCAGGTTGCGATGCAGATGGGGGCAGGCTTCGACCTGCACACTGATGATGTCGGCACCGGCCTTGGCGAAGTCGGCAACGTACCTCTCAGGCTCGACGATCATCAGATGAACGTCGAGGGGCTTGGTGGTGACCGGCCTGAGAGCCTCGACGATCAGGGGGCCGATCGTGATGTTCGGCACAAAACGGCCATCCATCACGTCCACATGGATCCAGTCGGCGCCAGCCTCGTCAACGGCCCGGACGTCTGCCCCCAGCCTCGAAAAGTCGGCGGAGAGAATCGAAGGGGAAACCACCAAGGGTTTGGTGCTCATGGACATCCACCGAAGCGAAAGCGGACCAGGATTGTAAGGAGCCGCCTTCCGCACTGATACGATTGCCGCGCTTCAAGCCCCAGAGGGCCTGCAGTTGCTGGCGCCTTCGGCTTCCACCGGGCGTATCTCCTCTGTCGCTTCTCCCTGAAGCCCCGTACCCCCGCCCGACTGCCGTGGATCGCACCCTTATTCAGGAAATACTCGAGGTCGTAGAACAGGCCGCCATCGCGTCCGCCGAGCTCACCGGTCTCGGCCAGAAAGATGAAGCCGATGCCGCCGCGGTCGAAGCCATGCGCAAGCGCATGGGCCAGATTCAGATGCAAGGTCGCATCGTCATCGGTGAGGGCGAACGGGACGAAGCCCCCATGCTCTACATCGGTGAGGAAGTCGGCAGTGGCACCGGCCCCGGTGTGGACTTCGCCGTTGATCCCTGCGAGGGCACCAACCTCTGCGCCAACAGCCAACGCGGCTCGATGGCCGTGCTGGCTGCCTCCGATCGCGGTGGCCTGTTCAACGCCCCCGATTTCTACATGAAAAAGCTGGCCGCCCCTCCGGCTGCCAAGGGCAAGGTGGACATTCGCAAGTCGGCCACCGAGAACATCCAGATCCTCAGTGAGTGCCTGGGTCTGGCCGCCAGCGAACTCACGATCGTGGTGATGGACCGTGCACGCCATAAGGATCTGATCGCGGAGATCCGTTCCACCGGCGCCCGCGTCCAGCCCATCTCCGATGGCGATGTGCAGGCCGCGATCGCCTGCGGCTTCGCCGGCACGGGCACCCACTGCCTGATGGGCATCGGCGCGGCTCCTGAAGGGGTGATCTCCGCCGCCGCCATGCGCGCCCTCGGCGGCCACTTCCAGGGCCAGCTGGTCTATGACCCGGCCGTCGCCCAGACCAGTGAGTGGGCCGATTACACCAAGGAGGGGAACATCGCCCGCCTCAACGAGATGGGAATTACCGATGTCGACAAGGTGTATGAGGCCGAGGAGCTCGCCTCCGGCGATAACGTGGTCTTTGCCGGCAGCGGCATCACCGATGGTCTGCTGTTCCACGGCGTCAAGTTCGAGAAGGACTGCACCCGTACCAGCAGCCTGGTGATCAGCACCCTCGACAACACCGCTCGCTTCACCAACACCATCCACATCAAGGACGGCGCCCAGAGCATCGCTCTGGTCTGATCCCCAGCCGCCCGAGCGAGCCCGTTTCTCCGACTCCATGCACATCGCCGTCGTCGGTCTCAGCCATCGCACGGCTCCTGTTGAGGTCCGTGAGCGGCTCAGCATCCCAGAGCAGAGCATGGAGGCTTCCCTCCTGCGGCTGCGCTCCGACGAGCAGGTGCTTGAGGCCTCCATCCTCAGCACCTGCAACCGTCTTGAGATTTACGCCCTGCTCCGTCATCCGGAGCAGGGCATCACGGCGGTGGGTTCGTTTCTGAGTCAGGTCTCCGGGCTTGGTCTGGATCAGCTCACGCCCCACCTGTTCACCTTCCACCACGAGGAGGCCATCGGCCATCTGCTGCGGGTGGCGGCCGGACTGGACAGCCTCGTGCTCGGGGAGGGGCAGATCCTCTCCCAGGTCAAGAAGATGGTGAGACTGGGCCAGGAGTACCGCTCCGTCGGCCCGATCCTCAACCGGCTGCTCAACCAGGCGGTCAGCACCGGTAAACGGGTTCGTACCGAAACCAACCTCGGCACGGGCGCTGTTTCGATCAGTTCGGCCGCCGTTGAACTGGCTCAGCTGAAGGTCGGGCAGGCCCGAGGCGTCGATGAGCTGGTCCCTCTCGATCAGGAGCAGGTGGCCGTGGTCGGTGCCGGCCGCATGGCACGCCTGTTGTTGCAGCATCTCCAGTCCAAGGGCTGCCGTGGCGCCGTGTTGCTCAATCGCACCGTCGCCCGGGCCGAGGCCCTGGCGGCCGATTTCCCTGGCCTGCCCGTGCAATGCCGGCCCCTCGATGATCTCGATCACTGCCTGAGCACCTGTTCCCTGGTGTTCACCAGTACCGGCGCCGAAGAGCCGATCATCACGGCCGAGCGACTGCGGGGCCTCAACCGGCGCCTGAGCCTGATGCTCATTGACATCGGCGTGCCGCGCAACATCAGTGCCGATGTCGCCGAGCTCGCCGGGGTCGAGTCCTTCGATGTCGATGATCTCCAGGAGGTGGTGGCCCGCAACCAGGAAAATCGTCGGGAAATCGCCGCCGAAGCCGAAGGGTTGCTGGCGGACGAGTCGCGACTGTTCCTGGAATGGTGGGACGGGCTGGAAGCCGTGCCACTGGTCAATCGGCTGCGCAACCAGCTCGAGGACATCCGCGAGCAGGAACTCCAGAAAGCCCTCAGCCGCATGGGCCCCGATCTTTCGGTTCGGGAGCGCAAGGTGGTGGAGGCGCTCAGCAAAGGCATCATCAACAAGATCCTTCACACCCCGGTGACCCGCCTGCGGGCGCCGCAGCCGCGCCAGCAGCGACACCTGGCGATGAAGGTGCTCCAGGACCTGTTTGAACTGCAGGAGGGGCCATTTGACGGCTGAGATGCGCTTGCATCGAAGTGTTCCCGGCACTCGCAGATGTGCCCCTCGCCCTTGTACGGTCAGCCCATTAAAAAGAGAGAAAGAGAGTTCATGAAACGCGTTCTTGCCATCATCCTGGGCGGCGGTGCCGGCACCCGTCTTTACCCGCTCACCAAGACCCGTGCCAAGCCCGCAGTACCACTGGCAGGCAAGTACAGGTTGATTGATATTCCCGTCAGCAACTGTATTAACTCAGAGATCAACAAGATCTATGTGTTGACTCAGTTCAACAGTGCCTCGCTCAACCGTCACCTGACGATGAGCTACAACCTGTCTGCCGGGTTCGGCCAGGGTTTTGTTGAGGTGCTGGCGGCCCAGCAGACGCCTGATAGCCCCAGCTGGTTCGAGGGAACTGCTGACGCTGTGCGCAAATATCAATGGCTGTTCCAGGAATGGGATGTTGACCACTACCTGATTCTTTCCGGTGACCAGCTGTACCGGATGGATTACAGCCAATTTGTGCAGCACCATATCGATACCGGCGCCCATCTCACTGTTGGTGCACTGCCTGTCGATGCGGCTCAGGCTGAAGGTTTCGGCCTGATGCGCACCACACCAGATGGACGCATCCGCGAGTTCCGCGAAAAACCCAAGGGGGCCGAGCTCGAGTCGATGCAGGTGGATACGGAAAAACTCGGCCTCTCAGCCGAGGATGCCCGGCAAAAGCCCTATCTGGCCTCGATGGGAATCTATGTCTTCAGTCGCGAGACCCTGTTCGACCTGCTGGCGACCAACCCTTCGGCCACGGACTTCGGCAAGGAAATCATCCCAGTTTCGCTGGAGCGTGGTGACAATCTGCAGAGCTTTCTATTTAATGATTACTGGGAGGATATCGGGACGATCGGCGCCTTCTACGAAGCGAATCTTGCTCTTACCGATCAACCTAACCCTGCCTTCTCCTTTTACGACGAGAAGTTTCCCATCTACACGCGACCCCGTTATCTTCCCCCCAGCAAGTTGCAGGACGCCCAGGTCACCGCATCGATCATCGGTGAAGGCTCACTGCTCAAGGCCTGCAGCATTCACCACTGCGTGCTGGGCGTGCGAACCCGTGTCGAGGATGAGGTGGTGCTGCAGGACACCTTGGTGATGGGCGCTGACTACTTCGAATCGATGGAAGAGCGAGCCGTTCTCAGAGAGAGAGGCGGAACCCCCATCGGCGTTGGACGGGGCACGACCGTAAAACGGGCGATTCTCGACAAAAACGTGCGCATCGGAGAAAATGTCACGATCGTCAACAAGGATCATGTTGAGGAAGCCGATCGGCCCGAACTGAACTTCTACATCCGCAACGGCATCGTCGTCGTGGTCAAGAACGGCACCATCGCTGACGGTTCGGTCATCTGAATCTGACCCTGGCGTCAGAGTGTCCTGTGGTTTCGCCCAGGGACGCTCGCCAGGGCAGACAGCAGTTGCTGACACGGGCTGCCGGGGCCCTGTTTTTACCGTCGTCCCTGGCCAGACTACTGCTGATTTTGCGGTTCACCACGGCCCCATGAGCAAGGCTCACTTCGGTCTGATCGGCCTCGGCGTCATGGGCGAGAATCTCGTCCTCAACGCTGAGCGGAACGGTTTTTCCAGCGTTGTCTACAACCGCACCTACGCCAAGACCCAGGAGTTCCTGGCGGGCCGGGGCGCCGGCAAGCAGATCATCGGCGCTGAAACCCTGCCGGAGTTTGTGGCTGCCTTGGAGCGTCCGCGCCGGATCCTGATGATGGTCAAGGCGGGCCAGCCGGTTGACGACATGATCACAACCCTTTCCCCCCTGCTGGAGGAGGGTGATCTGCTGATCGATGGAGGCAATTCTCTTTACACCGACACCGAGCGCCGAGTCGCCCAACTCGAGAGCCTCAGCTTCGGTTTCATCGGCATGGGGGTGTCCGGTGGTGCCAAGGGTGCCCTGGAAGGGCCCAGCATGATGCCTGGCGGCACCCGTGCCGCCTATGACGCCATTGAGGGCCTGGTCACCAAGATGGCGGCCCAGGTCGATGACGGCCCCTGCGTCACCTACATCGGTCCCGGTGGCG
The DNA here is from genome assembly GCA_049282435.1 of Cyanobium sp. Classification (GTDB taxonomy): domain Bacteria; phylum Cyanobacteriota; class Cyanobacteriia; order PCC-6307; family Cyanobiaceae; genus Cyanobium. The sequence continues at coordinate 46,275 of JBAPUA010000051.1, forward strand.
CCGGCCACTTCGTCAAGACCGTGCACAACGGCATTGAATACGGCATTGAGCAGATCCTGGCCGAGGCCTATGACCTGATGAAGCGGGTGGCGGGTCTCAACGGCGATGCGATGGCCAAGGTGCTGGGGGACTGGAACCAGACCGAGGAACTGGCTTCCTTCCTGGTGGAGATCACCGAGGTCTGCCTGGCCACCAAGGATCCGGAAAGCGGCGAGGATCTGGTCGAGAAGATCGTCGACGCGGCGGGGCAGAAAGGGACTGGACTGTGGACCGTTGTCAGCGCCCTTGAGATGGGGGTGCCGGTGCCGACGATCTATGCGGCCCTCAATGCCCGGGTGCTGAGCTCCCTGCGCAGCGAGCGGATGGCGGCTGAGGCGGTGCTGCCGGCCGGCCGGCCCGTCAGCATCCCAACCCATGGCTTCGATCTGGGATCTCCTGACAGCGGCATGGAGCCCCTGCGAGACGCCACGATCCTGGCCTGCATCGCCAGCTACGCCCAGGGCATGGCGCTGCTTCAGGAGGCCTCAAAACTCCATGATTACCATCTCGATTTCGCCGCAATCGGTCAGATCTGGAAGGGGGGGTGCATTATCCGCGCCCGCCTGCTGCAGCGCATTCAGGACGCCTACACCGCCAACCAGGACCTGCCCAACCTGATGGTGGATCCCTGGTTCGCCGAGCAGATCAATCGTCGTCTCCCCGGCCTGCGCCAAGTGGTCGCCGGTGCCGCCCTCGCCGGCATTCCCGTGCCCTGTTACAGCAGCACCCTCGATTACATCAGCAGCTACAGCACCGGCCGTCTGCCCCAGAATCTGGTGCAAGCGATGCGTGACTGCTTCGGCTCCCACACGTATGAGCGCACCGATCGCGCCGGCAGCTTCCACACCGAATGGCTGACATGACCCGCTATCGCCTGACCGTCGCCAGTTCAGCTGAGGATCTGGCGCGTCAGGTGGCCGAACAGGTGGCAGCCGCCATTGATCTGGCTCTGGCCCAACGCGATCGCGCCCAGATTGCCCTGGCTGGCGGCGAGACTCCCAAAGCGGCCTATCGGCGCCTGGGCCAGGAGCATCTCCCCTGGAACCGGGTGGATGTGCTGCTGGGTGACGAACGCTGGGTGGATGCGGCTGATCCTGCCAGCAATGCCCGCATGCTGCAGGAGACCCTGCTGGCCCAGGGGCCGGCGCAGCAGGCCTGCTTCCAGCCAGTGCCGACCGATCGCGCCACCCCGGCCGAAAGCGCCGAGGCCTACGCTTCACTGCTGGGCCAGGTCTGTGCCGGAGATCCTCCCCGGTTCGATCTGATTTTGCTTGGCCTGGGCGATGACGGCCACACGGCTTCCCTGTTCCCTGGCACCGAAGCCCCCATGGTCACCGACCGGTACGTGACCGTGGGCGAGGGCAAGGGGCTGCCGCGCATCACCCTGACGGCTCCCGTGCTCAGTGCCGCTCGCCTCGTGATCTTTCTGGTCAGCGGAGCCGGTAAACAGCAGGCGCTGCGTCGCCTGCTCGATCCCCAGGAGGCGCCGGAACGCACCCCCGCCAGGCTGGTGCAACCAGCCCAGGAAGTCGTGATCCTGGCCGATGCGGCGGCGGCCGACGGCTTGACCTGATCACGCCAAACTGGGTGTTGATTGGAGCATGCGGGTGAGCGCAGATCAAGGGGACAGGAGCGCTGAACGCTCCCTGGCGATCGTCGAGGGGGCCGGCTTCAGTGGCTGGCATGCCCTCAACGACACGATCATGGGCGGGCGCAGCAGCGGAGCCTGCCAGGTGGATCGCCAGGGCCTCTGTTTCGATGGCCAGCTCGTCGAGGAGGGTGGTGGCTTCATCAGCGTTCGATCGCCCCTGTTCTCGCCGCCCCTGGATCTCTCCGCCTACACCACCCTGGAGCTGGCTGTGGTCGGAGCTGGCCGGCGTTTCAAGCTGGCCGTGGCCTGCGCCGACGGCGTGGCGGGCCTCACCGAGCTGATTCCCGGTGGGCTGCGCTGGGTCCATGAGTTCGCCACCGAGCCGGAGGGCCTCACCCGGGTGCGGATCGCCTTGGCGCAACTCAGTCCTTCCGTGCGGGCCAAACCGGTGCAAGGCTTGCCGCTGGGCCTGCCCCTGCGTTTCGATCCGAGCCGCATCACCCGTCTGCAGCTGCTGCATTCCAAGTTCGGCGACGCTGGGGGATTGAACCCAGGTTTCCGTCCCGGCCCAGTGCATCTGGAACTGCACGCGATTCATGCCCTCGCCTGATCCCGATCCCCTGGCACCCGGTTGGCCGGTGGGCGGCAGCGCCAACACCGATCTCTGCCAACTGGTGGCGGCGGCCGCCGATCTCTGCTGCAAACCCTGGCGCCATGCGGTGATCGGCCAGTCCACAGCGGGCGGCAGTCTCCAGGTCAGTGATCTCGATCGCCTCGATGGCGCCCTGAGACTGGAAGTTCGCGGTCCGGATGGCGTACGCCAGCCCGAGCAGGATCTGGAGCTGGAGCTCTACCGCAGTGGCCCAGATCTCCATCTCACCCTGGGCTGGTGCGATGACGAGCGCCCCATGCTCTGGCACGGCCATCATCCGGTCTGGATGAACGGCACCAGCGGCGAGCGCTGTGCCCGCCCCCAGGATGGTGCCCCCCTGGAGGCCCTGGCCAGGCGCCTTCGCGCTCTGCTGGTCTGAAGGGGGGATGGAGCGGCTTAATCTGGTGCCGCTGGTTGGGACTCAGGCCTGATCCGTCACGGCTCCCAGGCTGCTGCTGCTCACCAGGCGGGCATATTTGCCCAGCACACCGGTGCGGTAACGGGGTTCAGGCTTGCTCCAGCCGGCACGACGGCGATCGAGTTCAGCGGCGTCCACATTGAGCTGGATCAGCAATTGATCGGCATCCACGGTGATGCTGTCCCCCTCCTGCACCAGGGCGATGGTGCCGCCTACGGCCGCTTCAGGTGCCACGTGACCCACAACCAGGCCATAGGTGCCGCCGGAGAAGCGCCCATCGGTGATCAGCGCCACCGATTCGCCCAGACCCTGGCCGACGATTGCGGAGGTGGGCGCCAGCATCTCGCGCATGCCCGGCCCACCCACCGGTCCCTCATTGCGGATGACCACCACATCACCGGCCTTGATGCCGCCATCGAGGATCGAAGCCAGGCAGCTCTCCTCGCTTTCGAACACCCGAGCCGGTCCGGTGAGCACGGGGGTCTTGACGCCGCTGATCTTGGCCACGCTGCCCTCGCTGGCCAGATTGCCCTTGAGGATCGCCAGGTGGCCCTTGGCGTACAGCGGATTGGACAGCGGCCGGATCACGTCCTGGTCTGCCGCAGGGACCGAGGGCACATCGGCCAGCACGTCCTTCAGGGTCTTGCCTTCGATCGTGCGGCAGTCGCCGTGGAGCAGGCCGGCGTCCAGCAGCAGCTTCATCACCTGGGGGATGCCACCGGCGGCGTGCAGGTCGGTGGTCACATAGCGGCCGCTGGGCTTGAGATCACAGATCACGGACACCTTCTGGCGAACGGCCTCAAAGTCGTCGATGCTGAGGGGCACGCCGGCGGTGCGGGCGATCGCCAGCAGATGTAGCACCGCGTTGGTGGAGCCGCCGACCGCCATGATCACGGCGATGGCGTTCTCGAAGGCTTCGCGGGTCAGCAGATCCAGCGGTCGGATGTTGCTGGCGATCGCCTCCACCAGCACCTCCGCAGAGCGGGCGGCGCTGTCGGCCTTTTCGGGATCTTCGGCCGCCATGGTGGAGCTGCCGGGCAGGCTCAGGCCCATTGCTTCGATTGCCGAACTCATGGTGTTGGCGGTGAACATGCCGCCGCAGCTGCCGGCTCCGGGGCAGGCATTCTTCTCGACCGCAGTCAGCCGCTCAACATCAATCTTGCCGGCCGTGTATTGACCAACCGCCTCAAAGGCGCTGACGACAGTGAGATCACATGCCCCGAGTTTGCCGGGTTTGATTGTACCGCCATAGACGAAGATTGCCGGAATATTCATACGCGCCATCGCCAGCATGGCGCCGGGCATATTTTTGTCGCAGCCACCGACAGCCAGAACCCCATCCATCGATTCGCCGTTGCAGGCGGTCTCGATCGCGTCGGCGATCACCTCACGACTCACCAGCGAATACTTCATGCCTTCAGTGCCCATCGAAATGCCATCGCTGACGGTGATGGTGCCGAAGGTCTGGGGCATGGCCCCGGCCGCAAAAGCCGCCTTTTCAGCCCGAAGGGTCAGGTCATTGAGGCCGATGTTGCAGGGGGTGATGGTGCTGTAGCCATTGGCAATGCCGATGATCGGCTTGCCGAAATCCTCGTCTCTGAAGCCCACGGCCCGCAGCATGGCCCTGTTAGGGGAGCGTTGGATGCCTTTGGTGATGGCGTCGGAGCGAAGCATGGCTGGCGGAGAGAATGTCCGCAACTTAACCAGGCAACCGCTTCAGCTGACTAGATCGTCAATGTGGGACTGGTCCCATCAGGCCGTTGCGATCAGACGGGTTCGGGGCTGGGTCTGAAGCTGCTCCAGCTGACGGCGGACGTCATCAATGGCCTGATTGAGCTGCTGCACCCGGTCGTGCAGAGGATCCTCCACCGGCTTGACCTGCCCCCCTTGCAGCCCCTGCAGTCCGGATTGCAGCCCCTGCAGTCCGGATTGGCGCAGTACCCGCAGATGGCGCTGGGCCTGCCGGCGGCGATCCGCCTCCGAGAGCAGCCACCAGGCCAGCCCCGCGGCGCCGAGCACGGCCCCCGCCATGGCACTGACCAGCACAATGCCGCCACCGCCTGTGGATTGGTCCCTGGATTCGGCCATCAACAACCAGCCTGCAGCGGGGTCACACGATTGGCTCAGCCTAGGCAGCCCGGAGTCCTTGTTCCATAGAGACGCAAGGCGGCGTCACCGAAGCCGGGGACGACCCGGCCGGCATCATCCACGTCCGGGTCGATGCAGGCGCAGTAGATCGTCACATCCTCAAAGCGCTCGCCCACGGCCTTCAGTCCCGGTGCCGATGCCAGGCTGGTGATCACCCGCAGCCGGCGGCCCTGGATGCCCAGCCGGGAAAGTCGCTCCAGCAGGGCCAGCAGGGTGGCGCCGCGGGCCAGCACCGGCAGAAACACCAGCACCCCCACCCGCTCGCCCACCGCTTCGGGCAGATCGTCGAGATACCAGTGGCAGCTGATCGCCGCGTCTGGCTCGGGTACGCCGCCGATCACCTCGACACCGACATGGGCGACATGGCAAGCCGGCAAGACGGTCTGGGCGCCTTGCCATAGCCCCAGTCCCCCCCGCAGCACCGGAATCGCCAGCACCGGCACCGTGGCATCGACCACCCTGCCCTCACATGGTGCCTGGGGGGTCTGCAGCTCCACCGCACGGTCCGGCAGCCAGTCCCGCAGCGCTTCGTAGGTGAGCCAGCGCCCGAGTTCGGTCATCGCGGTGGCAAACAGAGGCGCCGGCGTCTCGCGATCGCGCAGCACGGTCAGCCAGTGGGCAATCAGGGGATGGGGGGGAACCACCACCCGCAGGGACATGCTCATGCCTGCCATAACTTGGGGCTGCAGCGTAACGGTGGGGCCATGGCAACTCGAACCAGCAACCGTCCAGGCTGGCTGTGGGGTGCCCTGCTGGCGCTGGTCCTGCTGGCCCTGCCGATGACCTTGGCCGGCACCCCCGCCCTGGCGATCACCGCACCGGAGTTGCGTGCCCAGCGCTCGATGCAGGATCTGCAGCAGGACATGAGCGGTCGCAATCTGCAGCAGCAGGAGTTTCTCAAGGCGGATCTGCAGGGGTTCAACTTCTCGGGCTCTGATCTGCGCGGCGCCGTCTTCAACGGCACCGATCTGCGTTCCAGCGATCTCAGCGGTGCGGATCTGGAGGATGTGGTGGCCTTCGCCAGCCGTTTTGATGCCGCGGATCTGCGGGATACGGTGTTCCGGAACGCAATGCTGATGCAGAGCCATTTCCGCGATGCCCAGATCGAGGGCGCCGACTTCAGCGACGCGGTGCTGGATCTACCCGAGCAGAAGGCCCTCTGCGCCAGAGCCAGCGGCACCAACAGCCGCACCGGTATCACCACCCGCGACAGCCTCGCCTGCCGCTGAAGCCCGAGCTTGTCACCAAAAGCCATTGCTGTCTCTGAGGCGCTGACCATGGTGGCGGCCATCTCTGACGTTGAACCCAGTCCAGCGCCTGTCGGCACCGCCACAACGTTGCTCAAAACCATCATCGGGGGCACATCTCGTCGCTGATCACCGGCTGGCGGTCTCCTCTGGAATGTGCAGGTCATCCCGGAGTTGGCAGCCGTTTGCTCCAGGACCCATAGAGTCGGAGCAATCGGTTCCGTGGGGGATCAGCCCACGGAGGTAACGGGGAAAGTTCGGTGCGTTGTCCCCCGGGGCAACCAGTCCGGCACTGTCCCGCAGCTGTGAAGGTCACCGCCGGTGATCGAGTCAGAACGCCCGCCGATCCAAGACCCCAACCAGCCCGGCGAGGACCGGCCTTCCCCATGACCCCATTCCCCCAGGGCTTCAGGCCTGCGGCTGCCTGGATGGCGCCGCTGTTGCTGATTCCCGCAGCTCTGCTGCTCGCACCGGCCGCCCAGGCCCACCATCTGCTGTCGTTGCTGCAGCTGAAACCCTCGCCGATCGCCGGCTTCTTCAGCGGCCTGGCCCATCCGGTGCTGGGACCTGACCATCTGTTGTTTCTGCTGGCGCTCTCGCTGGTGGGGCTGAGGCATCGCGGATTCTGGATGATCGGATTGCTGGCCACGGGTCTGGTGGGCAGCGCCCTCGGTCTGGTGATTCCCGGTCTGCCCGGCGCCGAGGCGCTGGTGTCCTTCACCCTGGTGCTGATGGCCCTGGTGCTGATGGGCCGTCTGCCGATGGCCGTGCTGTTTCCCGCCTTTGCCGTGCATGGCTATGTGCTGAGCGGATCGGTGCTGGGCTGGACGTCGATGCCGATCGCCTTCTATCTTCTCGGCCTGTTGCTGAGCCAGGGCAGCCTGCTGCTGTTGTCGCTGACCCTGCTGCGGCCGATGGCCGCCCGCCTCAGGGCGCCGGCGCAGCAGGGGCTGGCGGCGGCCCTGATCGGCTGCGGTGGCGCCTGGACCTGGTCAGCTCTGGTGGGCTGAGATGGCATCCACCAGAACAGCGCGCCTGCCCGTCACCGTGGTGACGGGCTTCCTCGGCGCGGGCAAGACGACCCTGCTGCGTCATCTGCTGCTGCACAGCGGCCAGCGACTGGCCGTGCTGGTCAATGAGTTCGGGGAAGTCGGCATTGATGGCGATCTGATCGCCAGTTGCGGCTTCTGCCCGGAGGAGGAACTGGACGGCCGGCTGGTGGAACTGGCCAATGGCTGCCTCTGCTGCACAGTTCAAGATGAGTTCCTGCCCACCATGGCCCGGCTGCTGGAGCAGGCCGATCGCCTCGATGGGATCGTTGTCGAGACCAGCGGACTGGCCCTGCCCGCGCCGCTGGTGGCGGCCTTCAACTGGCCGGAGATCCGCACACGCACCCGGGTCAATGCCGTGGTCACGGTCGTCGATGGCGAGGCCCTGGCGGCGGGCCACGTGGTGGGGAATCGGGCCTCGCTCGAGGCCCAGCGCCTGGCCGATCCCAGCCTTGACCACCTCAGCGCCATTGAAGATCTGTTTGAAGATCAACTGCAGGCTGCTGATCTAGTGCTGATCAGCCGAGCCGATCGGATCACCCCGGAGGCTCTGGCCGCTCTGGGTGAGCAGTTGAACCGCCGGCTGCGTCCCGGCACGGCCCTGCTGCCGATGGCCCGTGGCCTGATCGACCCGGCCCTGATCCTGGACGTCACGGAGCTGCCTTGCCATCGCCATGCCGAGGCTGAGGAGCGTGGGCAACGGCGGCAGCCTGAGCACTCCCATCGGGACGATGGAGCTCAGCACCATCCGCAAGGGCCGAGCCTCGACGTGCATCAGCACGTGCGTGGTGCCGGCGAGAGTCAACACGAGGGTCATGGCCATGGACACGACAGTGACCATGGCCATGACCACGCAGTCGATCACGATCACCACGACCACACCCACGTCGCGGTGGCGTCGATCGTGCATCGCCACCCGGGCCCCTGGGAGCGCACGGACCTGGAACGGCAAATCGCCGAGCTGATCCTCAACGAACCGGTGCTGCGTCTCAAGGGCCGACTGCGGCAGCCCGAGCGGCGCCTGCCGCTGCAGATCCAGGCGGTGGGACCCAGGCTCGACTGCTGGTATGACAGCGCCAGCAGCGCCGGTGCTGATCCTGCTCCGGCAGGTGCCGCGAGCGGTCTTGAACTGGTGGCGCTGACCGCCGTCAGCCACAGCGAGCAGGTGTCGGCGGCATTGCAGCGCCTCCGGCCAGCGAACCTCTGAAAGGACGGCAGGAGCTCTGGGGCGGTTGTTCTGAGCCTCCTGACTGGTGCCCCCTGGAACGATGGCCTCAATCCAGGGGAATGTCTCCCCTGGCGCAGACGTGACCCCAGCAGAGACTGCCCTCCTCCCAGTGGCTGTCAACCTCCTGCCAGCTGCTGTCAGTCCTCAGCATCTCAATCCGGCCATCACCGTTGTGGCGAAATTCAATCCGTTGGCTGTCCAGCTCGAGGGACCAGTGCCGGCCGACCTGCTCCACGCGCATGCGACAGTTGCGCCAGGCTCCACCAGCGATGCGACATTCCAGCGGCACCGTGTAGCGCCGTAGCTGGGCCTCGGCTGCCAAGGGCAGCCAGCATCCGAGGGCAACGACGATGGAAAGCTTCTGCCAGCGGGGCGCAGCCACGGCCCGGAGTGCTCGGGGATGTGCTTCCAAGCTGCACTCGCCCTTCCGGCGGCGGTGGACGGGCTGGCAAGATTTAACAAACGCGATTGCTGCCGGTGCCTCTTTTCCACGCCCGTGTTCAGGTGTCGCTGCGGCCGTCGGTGCTGGATCCGGCCGGCGAAGCGACCCGGGCGGCAGCCGCCCGTCTAGGTGTCCATGGGGTGCAGCGGCTGCGGATCGGCAAGTCGATCGAGGTGGCCCTGGAGGCTCCCGATCGGGCGACGGCCCAGTCCCAGCTCGAGTTGCTGAGCGATCGCCTGCTGGCCAATCCCGTGATTGAGGACTGGACCCTGGAACTGGCGGAAGCCGACTGAGCATCCCAAGCCCGGACAGGGCCGCACCATCAACACCGGATCGACCACAGCATGACCAGAGGACCCCGACCATGACCATCGGCATCGTGGTGTTTCCCGGATCGAATTGCGATCGGGATGTGCGCTGGGCCCTGGAGGGCTGCCTGAACCAGCCCACCCGCTTTCTCTGGCATGAGGAACGGGATCTTTCAGGGCTGGAAGCCGTGGTGATTCCCGGCGGCTTCAGCTACGGCGACTATCTGCGCTGCGGCGCCATCGCCCGCTTCGCACCCGTGCTGCAGGAGGTGAGCAGCTTTGCCGAGCGGGGCGGCCGGGTGCTGGGCATCTGCAACGGCTTTCAGGTGCTGACCGAGATGGGTCTGCTGCCCGGCGCGCTGACCCGCAATCGCAGCCTGCACTTCCTGTGTGAAACCAGCTCCCTGCACGTGGAGCCCGGGGCTTGCCAATGGCTGCGTCAATACGCCAGTGGCGAACGCATCAGCCTGCCGATCGCCCATGGCGAAGGGCGGTATCAGGTGGATCCTGATGGGCTCAAGCGCCTCGAGGACGGCGGCCAGATCGTGTTGCGCTACGTCGCCAATCCCAATGGTTCCCTGGGCGATGTCGCTGGTCTCAGCAACCAGCGCGGCAATGTGCTGGGGCTGATGCCCCATCCGGAGCGGGCCTGCGACCCTGCCACCGGCGGTACGGATGGACGCAGGATGCTGGAGCTGGCCTGCGGCTGAGCCGGCTGGAACGGACCCCGCTCTGCTCAACCCCCAGAGGCAGGACCAACAAAAAAGGGGCCATCAGGCCCCTGGATTGAGCTCAACGAAGCACGATCGATCAGTTGATCGCGGCGAAGAAGTCCTTGGATTTGACAGGGTCGGGATTCATCGTCTTTTCGCCGGGCTGCCAGTTGGCTGGGCAGACTTCATCGGGATGGGACTGCACATATTGGAAGGCCTGCAGCACACGCAGGGTTTCATCAACGCTGCGGCCGACAGGCAGGTTGTTGATGGTGCTGTGCATGATCACGCCATCGGGATCGATGATGAACAGGCCGCGCAGAGCGACGCCGGCGTCCTCATCGAGCACCTCGTAGGCCCGGGCGATGTCCTTCTTCAGATCGGCCACCAAGGGATAGGCGATGTCGCCGATGCCGCCGCTCTTGCGATCGGTCTGAATCCAGGCCAGATGGCTGAACTGGCTGTCGACGGAAATGCCCAGCACCTCGGTGTTCTTGCCGGAGAAATCAGCGTAGCGATCGCTGAAGGCGGTGATCTCCGTCGGGCAAACGAAGGTGAAATCGAGGGGATAGAAGAAGAGAACCACGTATTTGCCGCGGTAATCCGAGAGCTTGATCTCCTTGAATTCCTGATCCACCACGGCGGTGGCGGTGAAGTCGGGAGCCTGGAGTCCGACGAGCCTGGTCATAGGAAAAGCGTGTACGGAAAGGTTCAGGCAAGCCTGGAGACGTTGGACCGGGACAATCCGCACTGGGTTCGATTCGCTGCCTCGAATCGGATTGCCAGTTCTGGAACCAGACCCGACATCACGGGAAGCGAACGGCCATGCGCGAAGTCGATCCGACTTCAGGTTGCAACCTTTACAAGCTATCACAGATTGGTTGCCAGTGCCGGTGACGGGCGCCGCTTAGGCTGAACAGCCCAACATTGTCTGGACTGATGGGCTGGGACCCGAGCGTGCTTCGTAAGTACAACACCACCGGCCACTTTCGGCTGCTGAACCAACTGCGCATTGAGCTCAGGGGCAATCCTCTGGTGCGGCCCAAGCTCGGTGAGACCGTCGGTGAGGCCAACCGCAGCCGCAGCCTGATTCGTGCCATCGAGGCCCGTTCCAACGCCGGCATCGGCCGCAGCCGCCGCGCCGCCGAGGCGGCGGAAGTCACCGTGATGGAGGCCAACGCCCTGCCATCGCTGCCCCCGTCGCGCGCCTTTGGCAGTTTCCCCCAGCCCAGCTACAGCGAGTTCGCAGAATCCGAGGCCGGCTCGGCCAGCACCTTCCGCGAGCGCCTCAACGCCGTTGACATGCGCTGATCCGGGCAAGCGCCATCGAAGCAGCGATCGAATCCCGCCCTCCCAGCAGCTGCACCTGTTGATCCAGGCCTGGGATCGGCAGAGGTGCGGCAATCGGTTGGACCACAGCCATCTCGGAGGGGCATGAACCCCGATGGTTGTTCGTTCTGTCTTGACTCGCTGCCATTGCTGGGCAGCGATAACCCTGGGCTCCAATCGACATGCCGGCAGGGCCTTCAGGGCGACAACAGGTCACAGCCTGAGAGCCTCACAGGTGGCAGCTGCGTTAAAGCTGCATCAGGCCTGCCCTAGGGAGTCAAGTATCTCTTGCAGCAGCTCCCGAGATAGTGGTCAACAGCGGTGCAGAACAACACCGATGAGAACCTTGGTTGAAAAAGCCCTGGATGGGCAGGACTAACGCAAAATGAATGGCTCGGGGGAGACTTGAACTCCCGACCTTGGGGTTATGAATCCCACGCTCTAACCAGCTGAGCTACCGAGCCATAAACAGCAGCTTAAACGATCGTGGTCCTCGCTCCCTGAGGGGATCGCGGCTGCTGGCTGGGAGGGCTTCAGGCCCTGGGAGGGAGGAAGTTGAGGGGGTTCATGGCTCCCTGACCGGCGGGGCGGATCTCGAAGTGAAGATGGGGACCGGTGCTGCGGCCCGTGCTGCCCATCTGGCTGATCGGATCCCCCTGGCGGACCATCTGACCTTCGGACACCAGGATGCGGCTGTTGTGGCCGTACACGGTCACGGTGCCGTCGGCGTGGGTGATCTTGACCAGATAGCCGTAACCACCATCATCCCAGCCGGCGAAGGAGACCTGCCCATCCTGGGCGGCGACGATCGGCGTGCCGACATTGTTGGCCACATCGATCCCCTTGTGCATCCGGCCCCAGCGCCAGCCGTAGCCGGAGGTGAAGGTGCCCCTGGTCGGCCAGATGTAGGAGCTGGCGGTGTTGTCGCCGCCGAAGGGACGCTGCTGGGGGCCGAAACTGGGGAGCTCGGGCCAGCTGGCCCCACCGCTGCCCACCGGGTTCATACCCAGGAGCATGGTTTGGCGGAGTGCCGGTGACGACTGAGCCAGACGCACCTGGCTACCGACAGCCAGTCGGGCCGTCTCCAGGCCGGGATTGAGCCGCAACAACTCGGCCAGGGTCAGGCCATAGCGCTGGGCAATCAACCGCAGTGTGTCGCCGAGGCGCACGACCCCCGAACCCACGGTCGGAGGAGGTGAGGAGGGCAGGGCTAGGGCTGCGCCGGCTGGATCAAGGGAGACGATGCGATCCAGGTCCTGGCCTTGGCCTAGCGGCAGGGCCAGGAGATCTCCGGGGGTGAACTGGTGATCCTCGTCAACCCGGTTGAGCCTGGCGAGCTGGGTTTCGTCGAGTTTGAGCTGGGAGGAGAGCTCCTCAATGGTGGTGACTTGCTTGACCTTGAACCAGGCCGTTGACGGTTTGATGGCAGGCAGGGAGGCGATCAGAAGATCTGTTGGGTTTGGGCCCCGGGCATCATCGGCTACGGCGGCGACAAGTGGTGCGATCGCAGGCGTAGTGAGGAGAACAGGAAGGATCCAACGGAAAGGCTTCATGCAATTTTTCACCCATTCGGACAAAACCCGGTAGAGAAGCCGACATCTCCGGGTCGCGCAGACAGTAACCCGTGGCGTCCGATCGATCAAGTCCTGTTGGCCACATCCAGCGGTACCTGCAGCGGGATCAGCGGCGTTCCCGCCTGGGTCTGGTCGTTCAGAAAGACTGTGGCGCAGTCGGTTCCAGCTGACGAAGAGCTTCGAACAACACGACGGCCACCGCCACCGACAGATTCAGGCTGCGCACGCCCCCACCCTGGTGCCGGCCGCCGGCCATCGGGATGCCCAGACGGGCATCAGCAGTGGCGAGGAGCTCCGCCGGCAGTCCCTCGGTCTCGCGGCCGAACAACAGCCAGTCGCTGGGATCAAAGCGAAACTGGCTGTAGGGCTGCTCCGCATGGGCGCTCAACGCCACGACGCGGCCTCCCTGGCAGGTCCTGTGGCGCTGGAACGCCTCCAGGTCCCCATGGCGGTGCAGATCCACCCAGGGCCAGTAGTCCAGCCCGGCGCGGCGCAGCTGACGATCATCGATGACAAAGCCCAGAGGTTCGATCAGATGCAGCGGGCTGGCCGTCGCGGCGCAGGTGCGGGCGATGTTGCCGGTGTTGGGCGGGATCTGGGGCTGATACAGGACGACGCGCGGCATCAGAGCTCCGGGGGCACCGGCAATCCCAGGGCATGCAGATCGAGAGCCCGTCCCTGCAGCACCAGCCAGGAGCGATCACAGCACCGGCCGATGCGCGCCTGCAGCCTGGCGAGACGCTCCCGGAAGCGCCCCCCCACCGCTGTCGGAGGCACCACGCCCCAACTGGTCTCCTCACAGACCAGCACCAGCGGTGCCGGCGTTGTCGCCAGGGCCGCCAGCAAGTCGGTGCAGGTCTGCTCCCAGGCCTCCGGGCTGATCTCCAGCCAGGCGGCGACCCAGGTGCCGAGTGAATCGACCAGGGCGATCTGCTGCGGCTGGAGCCGCTCCAGCTCCCTGGCCAGGTCTGCCTGCACTTCGCGGCAATCCCAGTCGGCAGGGCGGCGGCGGCGATGGCGCTCCAGGCGCCGCTGCCAGCTTTCATCCTGCGGCAACAGAGGCCCTGTGGCCAGATAGACCACGGACCGGCCGCTGCTGCTGGCCAGATGTTCCGCCCAGCGACTCTTGCCGCCGCCGGCCGGCCCGCTGACCAGAGTCAGATGAGGCTCAACCGCCGCCATTCATGTTGCGCAGAGTGGCCACCGAGGATGGCGAAACACGGTTGAGATACCGGAAGATCCAGTATTTGAAAATAGTCGCCAACACCACAGGGAATGTAGCGATGAAGAGCATGATGAAATTTTCCTGTGGCGGCAACCCCAGATGATGGGCAATACCATCGAGGAGGACAGTCCAGCCTTCTGGACTATGAAAACCAACGAAGATATCGGTAAATAGGATGATTGCAAACGCCTTGGCACTGTCACTGAGACCATAGATCATTTCGTCAATGAAGCTGCGCAGCACCTGCAGATCGCGTTGGCCAAGGAGGCAGACCAGCAGGAAGCCGATCAGGCCGAACAGGTCGGAGAGGACGTTCTTGACCGCGTGGGTGCTCTCCTGATCGGCTTCCTCCTTCAACTCACGAGCCCGTTCAGCGAGTTGTTGTTGCAACTCCTCGCGGCTGGGCAGCGGCTTTTCATCAAGCAGGGCGCTGAATTCCATTTCGGCCTGAAATTCTCGCAGCTTCTTGACCGCCGATTGCTCAAGCTTGGGTTTGGGGTAATTGAGGAAAGGCGTGTCCGGCGAAAAGCGATCGACCAATGGCGAGACCACATAGACGCGGCTGACCTGTTGCAGCAGGATCGGCACCAGGATCAGCAACAGCAAAATCCTCAGCGACACAAGGGTGGAGTCGCGGCGGCGGCGAAAACCAGCCACGACACTGGCCTCCGCTTCCGGATCCAGCTGGCGCCTCACCTGATCCACCACACCGATCAGGCTGCGGGGCAGGATCTCCGGCGAACGACTGAGGGTGGGCAGGGCCTTGCGCTTGTCGTCGTAGCGGGCCACCACCGACTCGATCAGCTGTATCTGCCGTAACTCCTGCCCCGAGAGCTCCTGGCGGTAGGGCTCAAGTTGATCCAGAGACTGTCGGCAGACCTGCAGCGCGGCTCTGAACCGCCGCAACACCTGGGCCTGAATTCCCTTGGGCAGTCGCAGCTCCAGCTCCGGTCGCACCGGCCGATCGTTGTAGTGCTCCAGTTCGATGCTCTGGATCAGAAGTCCCGCTTCGTAGCCCCGCTCCAGGTCGCTGCTCAGATCGAGCGATTGCGCCCTTCCGAACGTCCCCATCCAATCGGTGAGCCCCATGGTGTGTGTCCTTTGGATCGATCAGCGCGAGAAAACCCACCAGGTCAGCATCGGCACCACCGAACCCACCACCAGCAGCACCACCACCCAGGTGAAGGCATTGCTGCTCTGGGTCTCCTCCCGGGTCGGAATGTTGGTGGGCACCACCGGAGCCTCCTCGATCACGGTTTCGCCGGGATCATCGCCTCCCCGCAGCACCGTGGCCAGGCGATCAAGGGCATCGACCGTGGCCTGGCGATAGCGATCCCCATCGCGCAGGGGCTGGGCCATGGTGCTGCGCGCCGTGCTGCGCAACAGATCGGCGGGCAGTTGGCGCTCCAGCTGGGGCGAGGCCAGGACGGTGGCGGCCTTGGTCTTGGTGTCAATCAGCAACAGCAACTGGTTGGCGTCGGCGCCATCGGCTGAGCTGCCGCCCCAGCGCTGGAGCAGCTGCTGGCCAAGCTGGTCGAGCGTCAGCCCGTAATCGAGGCGATTGATCGTGACCAGTCGGGCATCGACCCGCTCTGCCGCCAGAGACTCCAGCTGTTTCTCCACTTCGCCACGGCTGGCCCGGCTGAAGACGTCGCCCTGATCCAGCAGATGACTGCTGGGCGGTGTGGCCGGGAAGTCATTGACGGAGATCGCCAGGGCCGGGGCGACGCCCAGGCTCAGCCCCAGCAACAGGGTCAACGACAGGACCAGCCGGGCGCAGAGCCGACGGATCCTGCTGGCGGAGTTGAAGAAGGGCACGACAGGGACCACGAAAGGGCGTGCGGATGGGCTCAGTCTGCCCTCAGGTGGCCAGGCTGTCGCGGTGCAGCAAGGCAATGACGTCAAGAATCTGCTGGGAGCGCTCGGCGGGCAGCTGCATCTGGGCGGCCATGCGCTTCAGCATCACCCGCTCGGTGTCGGTTACCACCCGATCCGCATGCACCAGCTCTGCCGCCATGGCCAGACCGGTTTCCTGTTGCAGCGGGGTCAGCAGGGGGATCGCCTCACTGATCAGGGTCTCCCAGCCATCACGGCGCAGGCTGGTCAGCAGGCCATCGAACATCTGGCCCATCGTCATTTCACTCAGGTCGCGATAGGGGCTGCGCTTTTCCAGCTGCTGGCGCAGAGCATGGGCTTCGGCGCGATCGAGTGCCCCATCGCAGGCGACAGCGGCAAGGGCGATGGCGGCGAAAGCCTCACTGGAGTTCATGGAAAGACGAGTCATTGCCTCCATTGCAGCAGGGCATGCTCCATCCGGCATCCTGAGCGCGACGTCTGTCTTTGTTCGTGGTCATGGCCATGCCCACCGCAGCCCGCATCCCGGTGGTCGCAGGAGCCCTGGGCCTGATCCTGACGGTGATCAATCAGCTCAGCGCCGACGAGGTCGATCCCTCGCTGCAGCGGGCCGGGGTGGTGGCGGCCATCCTCTCGGTCGTGCTGATGCTGGTGGGGTTGTTGTGGAGTCGCATCACCCCCGTCGTCGCTGAGCGGGCGGAGCTGAGTGGCACGGAGGGACTGGTGTTCGCGCCGGCATTGCCCGAACCGCTGCGACGGGAGCTCGGCTGGGGCAGCTCCCTGGTGCTGACCGCGACACCGGCGGCCAGCTTGCTGCTGCTCTGGGATCAATCGACCCTGCTGCGTCGCGGACTGCTCGCCGAGGGATCCAGCTTTTCGCCGGGGGCCATCTGCCAGCGCTGCCTTCAAACCGGCAAGGCCATCTCCCTGGTGGATCTCAAGCTCTATCCCGGCCGTGAAGAATTTGATGACCTGCTGCCGGGCCTGCCTTCAGTGGTGGTGCAGCCGATCGGCAGCCGCGGGCTGCTGCTGGTGGGGGGCTGGTCGGCCCGCTGTTTCAGCCGCAGCGATCTGACCTGGCTGGAGGGGTGGGCCCAGCGGCTCACAGCCGAATGGGCTCCGCTGCTGGACGCGGCCGTTGCAGTCGCGGTGGCCCCGGCCGATTCGGCACCTGGAACTGACTGAAGACGCGACCGGACGGGTTGGAGACCGTGAGCGAGCCCTGGGCCCCGAGCTGGCCGCGCAGACGCCTGCCGCGGGTGATCTGGCGGTTCTGCTGTCGACGCAGTTCAAGGTCGCCATCGGCCTCCACCTCCTGGCTGAGCCAGTTCCAGCGGCAGCGCCCCGCTGTGAGCACATCCTGGTTCTGGCTGATCACGCAGCCGGATCGAATCTCCACGCTGGTCTGGTCGTGGTGGACATCGAAGCCCTGTCCACGGAGGGCCAGAGCGGCCCGCGACCCCTGGAAAGGCTCCTGGCTTCGGGCCGTGTGCTGGCGCAGATCCAGCTGGACCTCCCGGGCTTCCAGGCGTGCCTGATCGACGCTGTCGGTGTAGGTCACTGGAGCGAGCAGCCGCAGCTGCTGCTGCTGGGTGTTGCCAGCGAGTGCTGAGGCCGTCAGATTCTGCGGCGCGTCCTTGGCCGAACGACCGGGCGGGCGACGGTTGGCCTCCACGGGTCCACGGGCCTGCAGGGCACCCGTGCTGGGATTCCAATCCGCCTGGCTCACCCGCACAACCGTTTCCGGATCGCTGCGGACCGGATCCTGGAACGGATCGAAGCGCGTACTCCACCGCTCCAGCAGCGGCTTGCCTCTCAGTTCCAGCAGGTTCCGGTCAAACAGGAACGTGGCCTGACGCGCGCTGAGCCGGTACTGGGGATCACTGGCCCGGGGATGGCGGTCGATCTCCATACGCTGCCGGGATGGAAACCAGCGCACCCGAGACGCCTCGATCAGCACCGGTTGGCGACCCACCTGCTCGACCCGGACCTGGCCCTCCAGCAGCACCACGGCACCGTCGTTGACCACGGTGCCGCTGCTGGCCTGCAGGCGGTAGGCGGGCTGGCCATCGCGATAGATCACCCCCCGGGGGGTCACGGCCTGGGCCACCTGGCGCCGCAAGTCGTAACGCGCCTCAGGGCTGGTCAGGGTCCAGGCGGGACGACCGCGCAGGTCCGCCTGGCGCAGGTCGAGCGATCGGAACACAAATGGCGGCGCGCTCTCGTCCTGACTGATCGGTCGGCTGTTGGAGCAGGCCGTCAGCGACGCCCCCAGCAACGGAGCCAGGGCGAACAGCAGGAGGCGCCCACCCCGCCAGCAGCCTGTGGGGGGTGTGGTCCCGCTCACAGGGGGCCGTCCAGTTCGAGGCGCTGCATCACCGGGACCGGTTCGGGCAGGGCCAGGCCTGAGGCGAGTCCGCCCCAGTGCAGGGCCAGCTGCCAGGGGGAGGGGGAACTCTGCGGATCGCTGCTGCTGTCGATCGGCGGCTGGGCCAGCTGGGCCAGCAACCTGGAGGACAGATCGGGCAGCAGGGGAGCCAGCAGCAGGGCCACCCAACGGCTGGTCTCCAGCACGGCGTAGAGATCTTCACCGACCCGCACCTCCTCGCCGGCAGTTTTCATCCGTTTCCAGGGGGCGTTGTCATTGAGATATCCGTTGGCCCCGATCGCTAGCTGCAGCACGCTTTCAGACGCCGTGCGGAAGTCGAGAGCGGCCATGGCCAGCTGGTATCGCTCGGCTGCCGCCGCTGCCGCCATCGCCAGGGGATGGCGGTCCAACAGCGCCTCACCGCTGGGCGGTACAGCCCCGTCAAACCACTTGCGTGCCATCGAGGAGGTGCGATTCAACAGGTTGCCGATGGTGTTGGCCAGGTCATTGTTGACCAGGTCGCTGAAGCGCTGCTGCTGAAAATCACCGTCATCGCCGAACGGGATGTCTCGCAGCAGATACCAGCGCACCGCATCCCGGCCACAACGTTCGAGCAACAGCTCAGGATCGAGCACATTGCCCAGGGATTTGCCCATCTTCTGCCCTTCGCGGGTGAGGAAGCCATGGCCGAACACCGTCTGCGGCAACTCCAGTCCGGCAGAGAGCAGCATCGCCGGCCAGAAGACGGCGTGAAAGCGCAGGATGTCCTTGCCGATCACATGCAGCTGGGCCGGCCAACCCTGTTTGGCCAGGCTGTCCAGGTCCACCGGCATTCCCGGTTCGAGCAGGGCGGAAAGGTAGCCCAGCAGGGCGTCGAACCACACATAAAAGGTGTGGCCGCTGTGGCCCGGTACCGGGATGCCCCAGGGCAGATCCACCCGTGAGATCGAAAAATCCTTCAGCCCCCCCGCCACAAAGTTCTGCACCTCCCGGCGGCGAGAGGCCGGAGCGATGAAGCCATCACGGGCCACCAGCGCCTCGATCTGCTTCTGATAGCGGGAGAGGCGGAAGAACAGGTTCACCTCATCGCGCCACTCCAGGGGGCGGCGATGGATCGAACATTCCGGATCATCGCTCTCGTGGGGATCGTCCTTGAATTCTTCACAGGCCACGCAGTACCAACCCTGCTGGCGGCCTTCCACCACATCGCCGCTGGCTTCAACCCGGGCAAAAAACTGCTCCACCAGTTGGTGATGGCGGGGATCGGTGGTGCGGATGAATCGATCGTTGCTGATCTGCCAGCGCTGCCACAGCTCCCGGTAGCGCTCGCTGATCACATCACAATGGGCCTGGGGAGTGAGGCCCGCCGCCTCGGCGGTGCGCATGATCTTCAGGCCATGTTCATCGCAGCCGGTGATGAAGATCACCGGCTGGCCGTTCAGGCGCTGGAAGCGGGCGACGGCGTCACAGGCCAAGGTCGTGTAGGTGCTGCCCAGATGCGGCCGATCGTTGACGTAGTAGAGGGGGGTGCTGAGGGTGTAAGGCATCGGCGGCATCAGGGGCTCACGGCACCGCCGCTACGGCCCTGCCCGGTCGGTCGGATCTTACCCAGAGCTCCCTCCCGGAGCCGGCGGCTCGATCGCTGACGCGGTCCGCCCGCAGCTGGTGCAGGATTCGCTCGGACAGGGGCCGGGGGCCATGGGTGAGCGCATCGAGCTGAGCGTGGACGTGGTGGTCTGGGGGGGCGGCAGCGGTGGTTTCGCAGCGGCCCTGCAGGCGGGCCGGGCCGGAGCCAGCACCCTGCTGCTGACCCCGGGGCCCTGGCTCGGTGGCATGGTCAGCGCCGCCGGTGTCTGCGCCCCCGATGGCAATGAACTGACGCCCTGGCAGAGCGGCCTCTGGGGAGCCCTGTTGCGGGCCCTGGAACAGGAGGAAGCCGAAGGGCTGGATCAGAACTGGGTCAGCTGCTTTGGCTATCGGCCGGCCACGGCCGAGCGGATCCTGCGCCGCTGGTTGGCCGCCGAGGCCTCGATCCAGTGGTGGCCCGACTGCAGCCTGCTGGAGGTGGTGAGGCACGGGGACGCCATCACCGCCCTGCGCGTCGGCCGATCCGATGCCCGCTGCGGCGGCAGCCCGGAGAGTCCCCCAACCATCGCCAGCCTCCACCCCCGGATCGTGATCGACGGCAGCGACCGCGGCGAGCTGATCGGCTGCAGCGGCGCGGATTTTCGCCTCGGCTGGGAATCCCGCGAGCAATGGCAGGAGCCCAGTGCCCCAACGCAGCAGCGGCTGGAGCGCGATCCCTTCTTCCAGCGGCAGCCAGTCCAGTCCCCCACCTGGGTGGTGATGGGTCAGCTGAGCGCCGACGCTCCCCCCTCGGCCCTAGGGGCTGCCGCAGCGCCGCCGCCACCGTTTGCGGGGGCCACCGAGGCCTTCGGTCTGGAGAAGACCCTCACCTACGGCCGGCTGCCCGGCGGCCTGGTGATGCTCAACTGGCCCCTGCAGGGCAACGACTGGCATGGGGGGCTGGCTCGTGCCTTCCCCGCAGTACAGGGCGATGCGCGGCAGCGGGCGGCCGAAGCCGGGCTGGACGCCGAGATGCAGCGGCACAGCCTTCAGTTCGCGGGGGTGATGGCCGAGCTCAGTGGCGGCTGGCTGCAGCCTGGGCGGGCCTTCCCCTCGGCTCTGGACGCCCGCAACGGTGCCCTGGAGGGGGACCAGGCCCTGGCCCTGATGCCCTACTGGCGTGAGGGCCGGCGGCTGGTCGGCGAAACCGTGGTGCTGGAGCAGCACCTGTTGCCGCAGGTCGCCGGCGCCGGCATCGCCCCCCTGCCCTTCGATGACACCGGCACCTGTACGGCCATTGCGGTGGGCAACTACGCCAATGATCACCACTACCCCGGCGGGGACTGGCCCCTGGCCCCGAAAAGTTGCCGCTGGGGCGGCCGCTGGAGCGGCACCCCGTTCTCGATTCCCTATGGCGCCATCGTCAGCCGCGATCTGGTCAATCTGCTGGCGGCGGACAAGTGTCTGAGCGTCAGTCACATGGCCAACGGCGCCACCCGACTGCAGCCGCTGGTGCTCAACATCGGCCAGGCGGCCGGCATGGCCGCCGCCCTCTGCTGCCAGGCCGGCCTGCTGCCGGCGCAGCTGCCGCCCCGGCGCCTGCAGGAGGCGTTGATCCACGACCCCCTCGCCCCGGCGGCACCCCTCCCCCTCTGGGATACCCCCTGGCACCATCCCCAGTGGCGCCAGCGCCAGCGACTGGCCCTGGAGGATCCCGGCCGCCTCAGTGCCGGCGGTCTGTTGCCGGAGGCAGCCGGCATGGAGCCATGGCAGGCGCCGCCGCAGCGGGGTGAACGGCTCTGGCAGGGCGAGCTGCAGCCCGATGGCTCGGGTGGTTTCACGCTGTTGGTGGCAGGCACCCTCTGGCCGCTGATCACCCTGGAGCCGGCGCTGCACCAGTGGCTGCAAGCTCAGGAGCGGCCCGGACCCGCGTCCCTGATCGGCTGCGCCAATCCCTGGGGGCCCTGGTTGCGGATCTCGCGGCTGGCCGAACCGGGCAGCGGAATCTAGGAGCTGGCGCTTAGCCGCTGGCCCGCAGGCGCAGCTGATCCCGCAGCGAATCGACCAGCTCCACATGCACCAGCAGCGGGTCACCCGGCCTGGCGCTGGCGGGGCAGAGGCAGGGAAAGTCGAGGCAGAGCTCCTCGAGCTGCACCAGGGCGAGATCGTCCTGAGGGCGGAGCCAGCGCAACATCAGACCGCGCCAGTTAGGACGGGGGTTCTGCTCGAACCAGACCTGCTGCCAGTGGCGCTGATCTTCGCGGCTGATCGTGATGCCTTCGCGCACCGCCCCCTCCAGGCCGCTGAGCAGTCCCGCCATCCGGGCCTCATCCAGCACCGGCCCGCCTTCGAGCTGCAGGGCCAGCTGCCGTTGGGTGAGCAGGTCGCCGTAGCGGCGGATCGGCGAGGTGGCCTGCACGTAGGCCTCCAGGCCGAGGCTGAAGTGGAGCGCCGGCTGGATGCCCACATGACCGCGGCTCAGACAGCGCCTGAGTGCGGCGTGCCGCACCGGGCCGGGGGCCAGTTCCGCCAGCTCCTGCTCAGACGGCAGGTTGGCGCTCTGCTGACTGCGATAGGGAAGCGCCAGGGACCCGGCGATGCCATGGGCCGCAATCACGGCGCCGGCCAGGATCATGGCCTCGGCCACCATGCTGCGGGACGCCGAGGGTTCGATCACCTCCAGCTCGGCCTGATCCTGGCGGCAGCGGATCCGCCCTTCCGGCTGCTCGATCTCCAGGGCCCCGCGCTGCAGGCGCCAGGCCCGCCGTTGCCGCATCAGGGCATGGATCAGCGCCGGAGCGGGCTCCTCAGGTGGCGCCAGCTCGATCAGCTCATCGGCATCGGCGTAGGAGAGCCGGTAGGCGGGCTTCACCCAGCTGCGCAGGAGCTCGTAGGACTGCACAGCCCCGCTCTGATCGAGGCCCACCGCCAGACTCCAGGCGGGACAGCGCGCGCCCTGGCGCAGGCTGAAGGCCTCGGCCACCAGCGCCTCCGGAAACATCGGCAACGGGCCGCGGGCCAGATACAGGCTGCTGCCGCGGCGCCTGGCTTCGAGATCCAGGGGGCTGTCGGCGACGATCAGACGACCGGGATCGGCGATGTGGATCCAGATCCGGGGAGGACCGCCAGCCGGATCCAGCTCCAGACTCAAGCCGTCATCGATGTCGACGGTGTCGTCGTCGTCGATCGTGAACAGGTGCAGATGGCAGAGATCGCGCCGGTGTTCATCGCCGGCGCAGTCTGTTGGGACCAGAGCGAGCAGCCGCTGGGCTTCGGCCTCCAGTTCAGCTGAAAACCCGTGTTCCCAGGTGGTGGCTTCCAGCGAGGGCAGGTGATGGCGGGGCCACTGGCCCAGATCGGCCAGCAGATGCCGGATCGGACCGGGTTCCGCCGCGCAGTGGGTCTGCTGCAGCGCCTGGCGCAGGGGAGAGGGCAGAGGGGTGTCGCTGTCACCGCGGGCCCAGCGCCGTAACAGCGCCAGCTCCTCGGCTTCGGCACCCGTCAGGCTGCCGGACTCAATCGGGCGCCGCTGCCGCAGCTGCTGATGCCAGGCTTCACGGCGGGTCGCCAGCAGTCGTTCGCGGCGCTGCTGCAGCCGCAATCGCCGCAGCTCCTCGGGAGCTCGGGGCGAGACCTGGGCCTGGCGCCAGCGAAACAAGGTCTGCTGGCCGTGCAGCCAGAGCCAGAGGGCGGCGCGCAAAGCCGGATCGCTGGCTGAACCGAGCAGATCTGCCAGTTCTTCCAGGCTGATGGCGCTGGGACTGCCATCGGCAGCAGGACTGCTCTGCAACAACAGCCAGGCCGCTGATCGTTCCCTTGCAGGCGGCAGAGCCGCCGCGAGGGCCGGAGCCTGCAGTCCCCAGGGAGGCTGGGCGGGCCCGGGAGCCGGAGCGGCGAAGCGGTCGCCGCAGGCGATCAGATCAAGTTGCCGCAGGGGCAGGGCCAGGGGCCGGGCCGTGGGGCCGACGCGAAGATTGGCCCGGCTGCCGCGGATCTCCTGAACGACGGCCAGCTGGGGACCGCGATCGTCGACCAGCCCGACCAGATCGCCCGGATGGGGGGCCGCAGGCGCGGCATGGCGAGGGCCGGGCTGGGGCAACTCAGCCTTCGGGGTTCACGAAGGGCAGCAGTGCCACGATGCGGGCCCGCTTGACGGCATTGGTGAGATCGCGCTGCTGCTTGGCGGTGAGGCCGGTCAACCGGCGCGGCAGGATCTTGCCGCGCTCAGTGATGAACTTCTTGAGCAGATCGACATCCTTGTAGTCGATCGGATCGCCGGGTTTAATCGGCGACAGGCGCTTTTTGAAGAAGGAGCTGGACATGCTGGGGAGGAGAACGCTGGAGGGAGGAAGGCTTCAGTTCGGTCGGCAGCCAGAACGGCCTGTCGGTCGGAATCTGAATGGAAGGCCGGCATCAGAACGATGCACGGACTAAGGGCACTGCGCCGATTGCAGGAACGGTTTCAGAAACGCAAGGGGATGGGCTGACTGGGCCCTGCCCATCACTTGATCTCCTTGTGAACCGTGGCGCTGTTGCAATGGCGGCAGAACTTCTTGAGCTCCAGCCTCTCGGTGGTGTTGCGGCGATTCTTCTGGGTGGTGTAACGAGACACCCCAGGAGAACGCTTGGCGGGGTTGGACCGGCATTCTGTGCACTCAAGAGTGATAACGAGCCGGACGCCCTTGTTTTTGGCCATGGAAGGACGTTGCGCCGCGTGCGCGAAACGAGATTGATCGTGCACATTAGCTCCCAGCCGATCGTGACCTCCCACCAGTCCCCGCGGCCTGGAAGACCTCTGCAGCGCTGGGGGCGCCGTGGAGCGCCTGCCTAGGATCGCGGGCCTGTCTTTTCGGTCGGATGAGGGTCTCGCTTCAGTGGCTCAGAGAGCTCGTGCAGGTGGAGCCGGAGCAGCTGGAGCCGCAGCACCTGGCCGAACGGCTGTCGATCGCCGGCTTCGAGGTGGAGGCGATCGAGGACCTGGCTGCCCGGGCCCAGGGAGTGGTGGTCGGCTATGTGGTGGCCCGGGAGCCCCATCCCGATGCCGACAAGCTGAGTGTCTGCCAGGTGCAGGTGGGCGGCGGCGACCAGCTGCAGATCGTCTGCGGGGCGGCGAATGTGCGTTCCGGCATCCACGTGCCCGTGGCCCTGGTGGGCAGCACCCTGCCGGCCGTGGGCCTGACGATCAAGCCGGCGGAACTGCGGGGCGTGGCCAGCAGTGGCATGATCTGCTCCCTCCAGGAGCTGGGGCTGGCCGAAAGCAGCGAGGGCATCCTGATCCTCGATGAGTTGCTGGATCCCGTGCCGCCGCTGGGAGAGCCCGTCGGGCCGGCCCTGGGCCTGGATGATCAGGTGCTGGAGCTGGCCATCACCGCCAATCGCCCTGACGGCCTCTCGATCCGGGGCATCGCCCGCGAGGTGGCGGCGATCTGTGGTGGTCACACCAGTTTTGCGGCCGCCGCTGCCGCCGTTCCGGTCCAGCCGCTGTTGGCCGGCGCCGAGTCCCTGGCGGCGATGGAGGCCGGCGGCCTGTTCAGCGTCACGGCGCTGACGGCAGTGACGGTGGGCCCTTCGCCGGCCTGGCTGCGACAGCGGCTGGAGCGCTCCGGCCTGCGATCGATCAACAACGTGGTCGACATCACCAACCTGGTGATGCTCGAGACCGGCCAACCCCTGCATGCCTTTGACGCCGATGCCCTGGCGCGTCTCGGCGGCGGCGGCGCCGATCCAGCCCTGATCGGCCTGCGCCAGGCCCGCGACGGTGAGTCCCTGGTCACCCTGGATGGCGAGAGTCGTGAGCTGGATCGGGAGGCCCTGCTGGTCACCTATGCCGACCAGCCGATCGCCCTGGCCGGTGTGATGGGCGGTCTGGCGGAATCGGTTCAGGCCGGCACCACCAGCATCTGGCTGGAGGCCGCCGTCTTCTCCCCCCAGGCCGTGCGTCGTTCCGCCCGCAGCGTCGGGCTCCGCAGTGAGGCCTGCAGCCGCTTTGAAAAGGGGCTGCCGCCGGAGGTGACCCTGTCGGCGGCCGATCGGGCTGTGCAGCTGCTGGGCGAACTGGCGGGCGCCGGCGTGGCCGGACGCTGGCTGCATCGCCGGGCCGAAACCCCGCGAGCGGCCCTGATGCTGGAGCGCGATGCCCTGCACAATCTGCTGGGACCGGTGATCGAAGACGGTGAGGAGGTGGATCTGGCTGATGGTCGGATCGAATGCACCCTGGAGGCCCTGGGCTGTTGCCTGGAGCCCTGCGAGGCCGGTTGGCGCGTGACCGTCCCGCCCGAGCGGGGGATGGATCTGTGTCGCCCGGTGGATCTGATCGAGGAGGTGGCCCGGTTGGTGGGCTACGACCAGTTCGCCACCCATCTGTGTGATCCGCTGGAACCGGGTGGGCTGAGCCCGGAGCAGCAGGTGGAGCGGCGGCTGCGGCGGGCCCTGTGCGCCGCGGGGCTGCAGGAAAGCTGCAGCCTCAGCCTGGTGGCTGCGGCGCCCGGGCGGGTACCCCTGGCCAACCCGCTGCTGGCGGACTACGGCCATCTGCGCGACAACCTGCACGACGAACTGCTGCAGGCCGCCCGCCGCAATCTGCAGGCCTCCCAGCCGGGTTTCTGGGCCTTTGAAATCGGCCAGGTGTTCCACCCCGGCAAGGGTGAAGCCCGCCAGTCGGCCCTGCTGGTCGGGGTGATCAGCGGCGTGCGCGGCTCCGAGCTCTGGAGCAGCAGCGGCAAGCCCCAGCCCCTCAGCTACTACGAAGCCCGGGGGTTGCTGCAGGGCCCCTTGGACAGCCTGCGAATCCCGGTCGAGGATCGCCCGCTCGACAGTGCGCCGGCCGGCGAGCTGCTGCACCCGGGGCGATCCAGCGCTCTGGTGATTGAAGGCCGGGTCAGCGGCTGGTTCGGCCAGCTCCATCCCGTCCAGGCCGAAGCCCTGGACCTGGGCGAGGCCACCTATGTGTTCCAACTGGCTCTGGAGCCCCTGCTGGCGGCGGCGACCCGGCGCAATCGCTGGCAGCCGGCCTACGGCTCCTATGCCACTGTGCCCGCATCTGAACGGGATCTGGCGCTGGTGGTACCGGGCGAGGTGAGCACCGGCGCCCTGCTCGGCGCCATCCGCAAGGCCGGCAAGCCCCTGCTGGAGCAGGTGGTGCTGATGGACCGCTATGAGGGTGCCCAGGTGGAGGCCGGCTGTTGCAGCCAGGCCTTCCGGCTGCGCTACCGCGATGCCGGCCGCACCCTCACCGACGAGGAGGTGGAACGGGTCCATCAGGGCGTGCGCTCAGCGGTGGAGAAGCAGTTCAGCGCCCGACTGCGCAGTTAGTCCCTCCGGTCCAGCACCGCCAGGGCCTCGATGTGGCTGGTGTTCGGGAAAAAGTCGATCGGCTGCACCGAGCGCGTCGCATACACCTCGGCGCTCAGCAGGCCCAGATCGCGGCTGAGGGTGGCGGGATCGCAGCTGAGATAGAGCAGCCGGCGCGGCGGGCAGGCCAGGATCGCCGCCAGCACCGGCGGTTCGAGGCCCTTGCGCGGCGGATCGAGCAGCAGAGCCTCGGCCGAATCCAGCAGCGCCGGCAGGGCGGTCGCCACGGCGGCGGTTTCAAAGGTGGCCCGATCGCTGAGGTCATTGCCGGCGGCGTTGAGCCGGGCCAGCTCCACCGCCGGAGCGTGCTGCTCGATGCCATGCACCGTCCAGCCCGCTGCCGCCAGGGGCAACGAAAACGTGCCGATGCCACAGAAGGCATCCAGCAGCAGTCCGGGACTGCTGGCTTGAGCGGGGCTGTCGCCCGGTCCCTCGGCGGGGGCCAGCCCCTCTAACAGCAGCGGCATCAGCCGTTCCGCCTGGGTGGTGTGCACCTGGAAGAACGTGTCGGCGCCGATGCGGTAGGTCAGGCCGGCGAAGGACTCCGACAGCCAGCCCCGGCCGGCCAGGGTCAAGGTGGTGGGACCGAACAGCTGGTTGGTGGCACGGGGCTGGAGATTGAGACTGACGCCGACGACCTCCGGCCAGCGCTCCAGCCAGGATTCGGCCATCGGCGTCAGACCCTCGAACTCCTGATGGCTAGCGATCAGCGTGATCAGCACCTCACCGGAGTGATGGCCCACCCGCAGGGCCAGATGCTTGAGACCCCCCTCGGTGAGGCCATGGCGATCGACCGGCCAGTCGCTGGTTTCGAGATCCCGCTTGAGCGGGGCGATCAGCCGGTCAATGCGGGGATCGAGCACCGGGCAGCGGTTCATATTGACGATCCGGTGGCTGCCGCGGCGGTAGTAGCCGGCCTTGAGATGGCCGTCTTCGCTGCGCTCCAGGGGGATCACGGCCCGATTGCGATAGCCGAGCGGCCGATCCGAACTCAGCAGGGGCCGCACCTCCAGATTCAGCCCGGCGATCCGCTGCAGGGACTGCTCCAGCGATCGCTGCTTCCACTGCTGTTGCCCTTCGTCACTGAGGGGCTGGAGGCTGCAGCCACCGCAGTGATCAGCCAGGATGCAGGGAGGTCGGCGCCGCTGGGGGGAGGGCTGCAGGATGCGGCGCAGATCGGCGTGCAGCTGGCGGCGCTTCTGGGGCAGAAGCCTGACGGCCACACGATCGCCGGGCAGGGCCCCATCCACAAACACAACCCGCCCATCGAGCCGGCCGATCCCCCGGCCGTCATGGGAGAGGTCCTGGATCTCGAGTTCGACCTCGGTCGCAGCGGCGTTCAGCTCGGTCATGTCGTCATCCACCTGGCTTGACCCTATCGGCAGCCGTGCAAAGGGGCGTTACACCTTGCACGCCGAGGCCCGATCCGCCGGCATCACTCGATATGATCGCTTCGTCTGTGGTCGCTGCAATGAGCGTCGTTCGCGATCTGATCCTCCAGGCCGATGATCAGCTGCGGTATCCCACCGGCGGCGAGTTGCGCTCGATGGTGGAATTCCTCTCGGGTGGATCGAGGCGCCTGGGAGTTGTCCGGGTTCTCACCGACAACGAGAAGAAAATCGTCGATGAGGCCGCCCGCCAATTGTTCACGCGCAAGCCTGAATACGTGGCACCGGGCGGCAATGCCTTTGGCCAGAAGCAGCGCACCCAGTGCCTGCGCGATTACAGCTGGTACCTGCGACTGGTCACCTACGGGGTGCTGGCCGGCAGCACTGAAATGATCCAGCAGATTGGCCTGGTCGGTGCCCGCGAGATGTACAACAGCCTGGGAGTGCCCCTGCCGGGCATGGTCGAGGCGATGCGCACCCTCAAGGAGGCCGCCCTGGTTCTGCTCAATGCCGATGACGCAGCCCTGGCGGGTCCCTATTTCGACTTCCTGATCCAGGGGATGCAGACCACCACCTGAATCGGTGTTGTCCGTGTGGTGCACATTGGATCATGAGACAAGTGACCGGAGTGGCTTTGTTGCATCAGCTGCTGGTGGTGACTGCCAAGGGCTTCTGCCGGCGACGATCGCAACAGGAAGCCAGCCGTTGCATCCGGTGGCGATCGTCAACGTCGTCGTGCGGCCATGGAGGCGGCCCGGCGGCGCTACCGGGGGCTCAGCGACTGCGGCAAGCAGCGGCGCCTCGATGAACTGCAGGAGCTGACTGGCTACCACCGCAAGTCGCTTCTGCGGCTACTGAACCGCCCTGATTCCACGACGCCACCGGAGCCATGCGGATCATCGGCGGCGTCCGAACAATCGCACCACCGCAGGCGCAATAGCCCTGAGGTGTTGGAGGCCTGGTGCCGCTGTGGGAGGCGAGCGATCGGCTGTGCGGGAAGAGGCTGCAGGCGTTGTAGCCGCTGTGGGTGGACTCACTTGAGAGCCACGGCCACCTGAGCCTGGAGCCGGTAGTACGGGAGTCGCTGCTGGCGATGAGCAGTGCCACGATCGATCGGCAGTTGGCCCCGATCCGCCCCGGCGGCCGGATCAAGCGCCAGCCCCACCCGCCGCGCATGCCGCTGCAGCGGCTGCTGACCACGGGCCAGGTGAGCGAGGAGCGGGCGGATCAGCTGCGTGAGCTGCAGCGCGGCAGCGATCCACTGGCACTGCTGGAGATGGTCCGTCGCTACCAGGGCCAGCTGGCGGTGCTGGCCAGCGGGGAACAGGACGCCGGCCTTAGGCCGGGAGCCGCCGGGGCGGATCGAACGCAAGAGAGCCGATCGCTATCCCTGGGGAAGAGGTCAGCATCGAGGCCGAAGGGTCGGCGCTAACCCTGAGCAATTCCTTGACCTGTGGTTCGCACGAACCTGATTGAGACCTCCCTTAGTCCCCACCCTTGGCCCCTGGGCAGACAGAATCCCGTGTTATCCAGCGACAACGAATCTTGGTAACAGTTGATTGATGCAAAGCGCGCCAACTAGGGGCGCGTTAGTACCGCTCGCAGATGTGCAACCTGGCATTTCGGCTGCCATTCGGTCGGGTGTCGTTTTGGTCTGCGGTTGACCTGTCTGGGTCCTGGCAGGCAAGGAGTCAGTCACGGCTCAAGGAAGAGATGTTCGTGCTTCACCTTCTTGGCTCTAATCCCGGCGCGGGTTATACGGCTCGGCATTCCGACACGCGGCAAACAGAACTTGCACATCGCTCTCTGCGGCAAGGGGATTGGCGATCGCGCCATGCCCTTGAGTTCACGTTGGGTTTGTCGCACGTACCCGTTCAGAGGTTGGGACGATGAGCCGCGCCATTGCTCCCCAAATCACTCCTCGTAGCGAGGGAAATCTGATCAGTGGTTTGTGCTGACGATCTCAGGGATCCGGCAGCAGTGATGGCATCACCCCGTTGCGGTGATGGGCAATCCAGGCCTGTTCCAGGAACTGCCAGGTATCCCGACCCTGTTGCCGCAGGGTTGTGGTGACCGTGAGCAATCGGCTGCGGCAGATCCCACCTTGGCGGGATTGGACTCCATGGCTGATCTTGCGCTGAATCACCGACGAGGGCAGGGCACGCTCGGCGGCGTTGTTGGTGGCAGGCGATCTCTACCTGAAATACAACCGGAGATCAGGCCGCCGTCAAGGGTTCAGCAGGGCAGATGTTCGCTGCGTGCTGTCCCGGCCCCTGAATGGGTACCTTTTTCTTTCTTCTGCAGTTCACGCTCCAGCTGGCGATTCCGCCGGATCAGTTCCTGATTTTTGCGTTGCAGTTCTCGCTGATCAGCCATGCTCGGAGCGCTGGGGCCATTGGCATCCTCAGCGGCCTGGCGCCAACGGGCAACCTGCTCGGGGTACAGGCCCCGTTCCCTGCAGAAGCTCCCCAGCTCGGTTCCGCTCAGTCCTGCGGCCTGGATCACGGCTGCGAGCTTGTCGGCAGCGCTCCACTGCTCTGGTGGCTTGGGGCTCGCAGGCACCAGCTGGCCCTGCTTCTGCCACTGGCTGCGCCAGTTGTAGATGGTCTGCGCCGTGATCCCCGTGTCCCGGGCGATCTCAGCCACGCTCTCGCGGTTCGGAGGGCTCATCCGGATCCGGACGGCTTCCCGCAGAGCGACGTCATAGGGCGGTTGCATGGTCGTCGGTTGGGCCCCCTGGTGGATCGGTCAGACCAAGCGGACAACTTTCCTGACAGTGGGGGTCGTCGTCGGCCCTCTCCACCGCCCGCACCGAATTGAAAGGCAGCCCCGTGCTGTTCACCCCCAGCTTTTCGCGCGCCTCCCGCTCGCCGACGGCCTGGCAGATCAGGGCATAGAGAAAGGGCTTCGACACGCTTTGGATGCTGAAGGGCACCATGGTGTCCCCCGCCACAAACAGCTGGCCGCCTGGGGCGGCCACGGCGATGCCGAAGTGGTCGGGATCAGCTGCCGAAAGGGCGGGGATGTAGGTGGCCACCGTCCCCTCGCCCACCGGGCCAAAGCGCCGATGGGCTTCGGCCACCAGCTCGCGCACCACCGCTTCGCTGGGCAGGTGGCCCGTGGAGATCCAGCGGGGGGCCACCACGGCGCCGGCAGACTGGCTCACTTGGGTTCTCCCTTGTTTTCCCACGGCAGGCTGGGCAGGCGGTAGAGGGCCTCCCGCTGGGCCTCAATCCACACATCGATCATCGCGTCGAGGCTGGGATCATCCGCTTCGACTTTGATCTGGTGGGCGATGCTCAGGCTGCCCGCCGGGATCACCACCAGCTCAAAGGGGGGGCCCACGGAGAGATTCGACCGCTGGGTGAGCACCTCCGACATCAGGCAGAGCTTGGCGGCATCGTCTAGCGAGAGGTTGGCGCGGCCAATGTTGTCGAGCGGGGGCTTGCCGTATTTGCTCTCGCCGATCTGCAGGTAAGGCGTTTCCGGGGTCGCCATGATGGCATTGCCCTGGGGATAGATCAGATAGAGGCCGTGAGGTTCGTTGCCGATCTGCCCAGCCAGGAGGAATGTCGCCCCTCCGCTGGCCCCCGCCTGCCGCAACGACTCCTCATTTTCCTTCTGCACGGCCACGCTCACCCGCCCCACATAGGCCGCCGCTTCAAACAGATAATCACAGTGGCGTAGATCCTTGCCAACGCCAGACTCAAGATCCGCGGGGCGATCGAGATCGCGGCGGATCCAGCTGATCACCGCGTGGGTGGTGGCCAGGCTACCCGCCGCCAGGATTACAAACAGCCGATCAGGAGCGGGCTGAAAGGTATACATTTTGCTGTAGGTGGAGACGTAGTCCACCCCCGCATTGGTGCGGGAATCGGAGGCCAGCACCAGCCCCTTCTCCAGCCAGTAGCCGATGCAATAGGTCATTCCTGTTCAATCTTGGGCGTCGCTTCGCGTGAAGCTATCCCGGCCCAGGGGCATCGCAAGGCTTCTGTCACAGAGCGCTTCAGCCCCTTCGCCTCCCCCTGCCCCTGCCGCGGGGATACTGGGGATCAGGGTTGCGCAGCTGCAACTGGCGCACCGCTTTCACGACAAGGCGAACCACCTGCCGTGGTGGGGGAAATAGAAGGCCACACTGTCGGAGGTGTCCGTGCGGTTCGGCGCCACCTGCACCGGCTCACCGGCGATCACCAGATCGAGGATTTTGCGGTCCTGGAACAGGTGTGTGGGGGGCTTGTAGCTCGATTCGTCGAGCAGTTTCTCCGGGGAGAAGCGCATCAGGTTCGGGAAGGCGTCCGGGCCCTGGGGCGGATGGAACACCCCGAACTGGGCGATGGCCCGCGCCTGGTAGAAGCCGCTCTTCACGCTCACGCCGGTGGAGGCGCGGCGGTTGCGGTCGAGAAATTCGTGGCCCCAGATCTCGGTGCCCTGATCCAGCCAGGCGGCAGTGCCGTCGGCGTAATGCCAGTGGGTGAGCAGGATGGCCGCCATCTTGATCTTCCAGCCGAGCGTCTTCTCCAGCAGCGCACGCATCTCGGCCGCCGCGCGGGTGGAGTCGCCCGTGTCCACGATGATCCAGCCGGCCGGGGCCTCGAGCGCATAGCTGCTGGCTATCCCCCAGCCCCGCAGGGCATAGACGCCATCGCTCACCTTCTCGGCGACCTTCGTTTCCGTGAGTCCCTACAGGGCGTTGGCTTTCAGCGCTGTGGGCGTCGTCACGGCGCCATTGGGTGCGGTGACCGTGTTGTCCGTGAGCGATGGGCTGTGCCAAGGTGCGGATTTCTCGGCTCCCCGGGCGAGGGGACAAGCGCCAAGTGCCAGGGTGCTGATGGCAGCGACAACACCGCGAGCTGGCCATTGCCGTATTGGTTGCATCATTTGAGGAGAACTTGCTTTGCGGGAAAAGCTAAGAGGCTGCTTACAAAAACCACAACCCACCTCATCGTTCACACCACAATGACACTCTGTGGGAAACACCTGGTGCAGGCCTCGGCCTGCCACTGCTTCCTGGGGGAGCTGATCGACGGAATCCAGGACCCCTTACAACCGCAAGGCGGTGGTAAGGGGTCGTGATCAGCTCATGCCAAGGGTAAGAAGGGCACCAATGGGGATTTCCGTGGCTTGTGGTTCTCCCACCAGACCCACCTCTCCAGCTGCGATGGTGAGGCACGGCTGTTCAGCAAGATTTGCCCTCGGGTCTTCAGCCGAGCAGTCCCTGCACGTGTTCGATCAGTGCTTCTGCCGGGCTGCTGATTCTCCTAAGAAAGCAGGAATCGACATGCTTTCAAAGATCAAGCCATGCGCAACTTTGTCAATGCTGAAACTTCGGGGAATTCATCAGGGATGGTCCAGTACCCAGCACTGCTCTTTCTTTCTCGGAAGGATCGTTGGCATTAAGGAGTTCGATCCCGAAGCGAGAACCGATTGCTGTTCGTCGCTGTGCTGATCCTGCTCTTGAACCAGCAACATCGGGTGATCGTCTCAAGATCCGTCGGATATTACAGAAGCTTTGAGGCAATTGCAGGCTGTCTTGATGGATATCTCAGTCAGTTACAATCGGTAGTTTGCTGCAGCGGGTATGACTAATTTAGTATGCACGCTATCAACGAGTCCCCATGCCCTCTGGCGCCACTTTTAACACCCCTGACGACGAGCTGGCCGCCGATTCCCTCCATCGACGCGCGGCGGAAGCGGGCCAACTGAGGGGCCTGACCCAAGCAGAAGGGATCATCATGATCGTGCTTGGGATTTTGGCCCTCAGCTTCCCCGTAGTGGCCTCCGCTTCGGTCACCGTGATGGTGGCCATCGCTTTCCTGTTCGCAGGCATCGTGGGCTGGATTGACAACCTCCTGCGGGCTAGACGCCTTGGGCGTTGGTACTGCTTCTGGCGGCTTGTGGTCTCCACCCTGTTGCTGGTCACCGGCCTTTGGATGGTGATCCAGTTCAAATCGGGTATAGTCCCCGCCGCGTTACAGATCAAGGCCCTGGCCTCGGCGATCGGCTTCGTGTTCCTGGCCGAAGGGGCAGTGACGGCCATCATCTCCCTCAGCAATCGCACGATGCGTGGCTGGGGCTGGGGATTAGCCAATGGCCTCGTGACTCTTGTTCTTGGTGTCCTGATCCTGACGATGAGCCCCGCCGGCATGCTTTCCGTGATCGGACTCCTCGTAGGGATCAGTTTTCTATTCAGTGGCTTCGACCTGCTGGGCTTCAGCAGCCGCTTCCATTCACGGCTCGATTAAAGGATCCGGGCGAACCTCTGCATCGCCGCAGAAGGGCTTGGTTGGTGGCGGCCCTGCCACCAACCGGGTGTGAACCTCATAGAGGCACCAACGTCCCCGAGGATTGAGCCCCCTGGCACTACTCCACCAGAGCAACCTGACCTCGCTCAGAGGCGCGGCAACTTAGAGACATGAACGGTAGACGCCAATGGGCGCCGCGACGGGACGCCGCTATTGCCGCCGCGTTAAGCCCTTGCCTGCGGCGGAGCATGGAGGGGCCCGGCGCGGAAGACGCCAAAACTGGAAGCAGGCAACCTCAGAACCCCTTGATGCGAGCCAACCGGCGTTTGGAGTGGGGTCGCTCGATCATCTGTGGGCGAAGTCGGGCGTTGTAACAGAGGCTTTGATGCCCGAAGATGAATGGATGCAGCCCACGGGACATGTCAACGACGTCGTTGGCGTCGTAGAAAACAAATTACTGTAGATCTAGACTACTTCAGGAAGGATTCCCGGCGACGGACAGCAGCGGGGGCTTCTGGGGGGCCAAGGGCTTACATAGGCCCCCGCCACCCTCGAAAGGGCAGCACCTCCAGGATCTGAAGATCCAGCGATGCTGGGGGACTGCAGCCCACCCACCAGGCCCATAACGGGCCCGCACCAACCTCCCACGCACCTGCTCCCTCTCAGCGCGCCTGGCCGGCAAGGGTGCCCCCCGCAGGATGGCTTCAATGCGCTAACCAGATATTTGGGCACCATCCCGCCAGCTACCCGCTCGCGGGGAAGCAGGAAGCCCCCAGCCAGCCGATTCCACTGGGCAGATTCCTGATGCAACAGCCGCCCGCCTTTGCCGCTTTTCTCAAAGTGCACCAGGCACCCCTGATCGGGGCAGGCATGGAGGGTGACGCGCCAGCGGATCCCGCTCTGGAGCACATCGTGGAGAACCTGGACCTGGGCCATGGCCATAACGGCGGAGGACCCGACCCAAAGGCGGTGCCGCGCAAGGGCTGGCAAGGATCCCTTGCGATTAGATCAACCCGGCCGCAGTGACCCTGCGGCGGCCAGCTTGCGGAGCCCTTGCGCGAGTGCCGCAGCATGGGAAGGGCCGGCGACGCCTTTGTCAGTGAGCTAGACACCAAGGCAACGCCCCAGCCCCACCTGACATGCTCCAGACATTGGGGAAAAATTAGAGTTTGGTTCTGTTGATCTGTTTTGAAGACTCTTCAGCCAGCTTCGTCGGATCCATAGGTTTCCTCGTAGAGCTCAAGCAGATTGCGGCCTCCCCAGCTCCAGTAGCGCCCACCATGGACTGGTTGGCCAGGCATCCCCATCAGCTCAGCGGTAATGGCTGACAGGAAGCGTTGTTCGCCGTTAAAGATTACATGGCGGCCATCAACCACTGTGCAGGTGGTTGTGCCGTCTTGGTAGACCAGCGAGGCGCCAACAGGCAGCCCCATTTCCAGATAGTTCATTACGGGCCGTCGCGATCTCTTCAGGCGGTCTGCTGATGACTTGGCCTCAACATCAACACTGTCGGCTTCTCTCTGAATCGACGGCGTTACGTCCTCGATCTCCATCAGACGCAGCAGGGCGATGGCCTGTTCTGGCTCAATCGAGAAAAACTCTCGCTTTGGGTTGACCCGGTATGGGCCAAAGGCCAGGTGGAAAGCCTGCTCCACCGCGCCTTCATCCGGAACCCTGGCGGCGTACGCACACTCAAAGGGCAATGGCACTCCGGTCGAGTACAGCTCATTCAGGCGGGCATTCATGCCACGGCTAGTCTTGCCGATTTTGACCATCCCAGGAATTGCTGGGTTGGTCAGGACGTAGACGATGCCTTCACTTGTCATCGGAGTGCTGCTGCGGCCAGGGCGGTTTGGGCAGCCACGCTCAGGTTCTCCACAGTCTCGCGCAACCAGCGCCGCTCCTCGTTCTGGTTCGAATCGAACCGCTCCTTTTGGTTTAAGGGTTGAGCGACTCTTCGCTCCACCGCGTTTCCACTCGCCAGCGGCGACGCCGATGGGGCTGAGCCGTGAGTTCGAGTAGCTCCACTTGTGACAGGGCAATGCGCAGCAGCTGGAAGTGCTCCGGCAGCGGCGCGCCATCGGGAAGCTCGCTCGGGAAGGGAGCCTCGGGATCCAGGGCTGCTCCCGGTGAGGGCCAGCCCCACACGGCTCGGCCACCCGGGGTGAGCGCCTGCCAGTGCCGCTGGCGTTCCTGGAGCTCCAGCGCGGCTGGCAGCTCCTGCCGCCAACCCCGCAGGCGGAACTGAGCGCGAGCCCTTGGCAGCAGCCAACAGAGTTCCACCGCTGGTTGCAGGGCCAGCTCGGCCGGCTTGGCGCTGCGGGCATCGGTGAGCAGATCCAGGGCCGCGGGTCCGGCCCAGCCGCGGAACACCAGGGTGCGCACCCTTGGCGTGCCATCGGCCGACACCGTGGCCAGCTGCAGCCAGCGGGCCTGGGGTGAGCGTCCCTCCCGCTCTCGGGCACTCCGCAGAAGCGGGCGCCAAGGCGGAAGCGCATCAGGTGTGCTCATCAGGCTCCGAGCGTGGCGAGTTAATCCCTCCGAAGCCCATCACCACCGCCGGCGGCTGGGGCGCGAGCTGCTGGGCAGCGGCTTCAAGGAAGGCCACCAGAATCGTGATCAACAGGATGTAGTCCCGCAGGGAGGGATCGAGCGGGGTGCCATCAGCTCCGACCTTCTCCTGCAGAATGCGCTCCAACGGCGGCCAGAGCGGGTTGGATCGGGCCGCTGCGAAGGCCTGGGCGAGCCGGTCGGCATGGGCTGGATCAGCGAGTGTGGCGGTGGTGGTGGAGTGGGCGAAGCCATTGCGAACTCGCCTCAGGGTTTGCAGGGATTGCTCCACCGGCTGATCAATCAGACCCATCCGAGCAGCCAGGGTGATCCTTGCTCCGAAGGAGCCCAACGGTCTATCGGGTTGGAAGAAGGTGTCGGTGGAGCCGGTAGCAGGAAGAAGCCCTGCTTGGAGAAAGCGTTCCAGGGCAGCATCGACGCGGGCCACCCCCACCAGCACTGCGCCCCGCCCACGCTCCACGAGCATCTGCAGAGCGATCGTGCGAGCGGCCTGCGCGATCTGGAGCTGGTCCCGTGCTGGCTGGTTCACCCGAGCAGATCCTCAACAAACTCCGAGCAGGTATCACCGCTTGTAATCAGCAGATGATCCCGGGCGCGGGTGCAGGCCACGTAGAGCAGGTGGCGCTCGGTGGCCACCACTTCATCGAGGTCGCTGTCGTCGGTGATGGCCTTGATGCGCTCGGCGTTGGGGATTACGTCTTCATCGCAGGCCATCACGATCACGGCCCGGAACTCCAGGCCTTTGGCCAGGTGCATGGTGGAGAGGGTGGCCTTGCTGCCAAGACGCATGGCCGAGGGCTGTAGACGCTCGTAAGGCAGCTCAGCAAGCTGCAGTGCTGATTCGGCGCGGGTGATCTCGGCCTCGCTGCGCACGAAGATGCCGAACTCCTTGGGGGTGAGGCCTTCGCTGCGGCGCTGCTCGATCCAGGCCGCCACCTGCTCCGTTTCGCTGTCGGTGTCCTCGCACTCCCGGATGTCTGGCTCCGGACCGTTGAACACGGAGATGGCGCCGCGCCGGTCTTGCACGTTGCCGTCCACGTCGCGGGACTCTGGATCGAGCAGTTGATCGGCCTGGCTGCGGATCTGGTGGGAGGTGCGGTAGTTGATGCGCAGCGTGCGCGAACGGCCGCGGATGTCCACGCCGTACTGGGTCCAGGAGAAGGGCTGCTGGAAGATGCGCTGGCCCAGATCTCCTGCGAAGAACAGGGCATCGGGGCCGGTCCCTGCCAGGGCGGCCAGAAGACGGAGCTGGGCAGCGGTGATGTCCTGGCATTCGTCCACCACGATGTGCTGGTAGGCCCTGGCGCCGCTGCGGTGGAGCTGCTCAGCGGTGCGATGGAAGAGCTGGTGGCCAGTGATCTGGCCTGAACGCTCCAGCTCCTGGAGGACTGCATCGAAGCCCTCCCAGAGCAGGCGGCGCTTGGCCTCGTTGAGGCGGCTCTTGCGGCCCAAGCGGCGCACATCGCGGTAGCTGTCCCAGTCGCGCAGCCCGAAGGCATCCACGATCTCGCTGAACTCCTCCACCACGAACCCCTCGCCATAGACGCGGCTGATCTCTGCTGGCGCGTGGCGTTGAATCAAAGCGCGGAGGTCAGCAGCGGCGATGAGCTGTGGTTTGCCGAGCTGGGCAGCGTGAATGCGCTCGCCCAGCTCCTGCATCGCCAGAACGTCCAGGCGCTCAAGCAGGGTGGGCTCCCCCTGAACAAGCCGATGGAGCTTGTCCTGCAGCAGAGCCGCCAGGGGGACAGAGAACGTAGTGAGCAGCACCCGTGCACCCGGGTTGTTGCGGGCCAGGTGCACAGCGCGGTGCAAGGCCACCACGGTTTTGCCGGTGCCGGCTGAGCCCTGCACACGGGTAGGCCCATTGAACGACCTGCTCACCCAGTCGGCCTGGCTGGGATGGAGGAAGACGATCCAGCGCTCCCAGGGGTAGTCCAGCGCCCGGGCCAGCTCTTCGGTGCCGGTGAGCACCCGGAAGCGGCGCTGAGCATCGGGGTGCTCGTAGGGATTGCTCTGGTCTGGCTGCCTTACCTCCGGCTTGGCGGGCGTGGTGCCGGTGGCCAGATCGATGATCGCTTCGGCAGCCTCACCGGGGAGATGGGAGGCGATCACCAGCAGCATGTCGTCGTCCGCCGTGCGGACATCGGGGATCCATTCGGCAGGAACGCCGTAGCTGAGCAGGTCGGCTTCCGTGAGGTTGGAGAGCGGCCGCTTGGGCTCCGGCATGGCCGGAAGTTCAGATGGGACATGCAGTGGGATCTGGATCTCGCGAACGGTTTCGCGGATCTCGACAATCTGGGCGGCACCAGTGACGGGATGGGTTTCGATCTTGCGGCGCGAGGCCCAGTCGTAGGCGGGATCGTGATGGTCGACGTAGCAGAGCATCACGCTGCTCTCGACCCGGTGGAAAATCAGGCGGATGTCACGGCTGGCACGGGCTGACCAGAAGTTCTTGTCCTTGATGTTGTCGAGCCGGTGGCACTGCAGGCCAGGATTGGCAGGGTTGATCTGGAGCTCGAATGCGGCGAGCTTGGCAACTTTCTGCTCCTCGCCGTTGAGCTTCTCAAGACTTGATTGGAAGCTATCAGAGAGAAGAAATTGCATGAGTTACTAGAGGGCACCTCGAAAAATCAGAACCTCGCTTGACTCTGTCGATTTTTAGCTTATAATCTGATTAGTAGATTTCATGCCACCCGTGGGGCAGAGAGGCTTCTGGGATGAACAGCAGAGAA
>JBAPUA010000052.1:0-7424 GCA_049282435.1 Cyanobium sp.
TCATCATTGCTGATGGTGCCCACCACCGCAGCTGTGGTGCCAATGGTATAACCAGTTCCTGCCGCCAGAGTGAGGACAACGGTTTCATCCGATTCAGCGCTGTTATCCGCCTTAGGATCAATGGTGAGGCTAGCTGTAGCAAAACCTGCAGCAAATCTGATCGTTTTGCCGGTTCCTGGCGTAGCACCGGTGTAATCAGCGGCATCAGCCGATCCGGCGATATCATAGTTAATGATTAAGTCACTGGTGGTGGTACCAGTGCGGGAGAAGATATAGACGAGATTGGGCACGCCATCTTCGATCACCACCGCGGGAGCAACGGCCAGGGTGATGACGGGCTCCAGAACAATCGCGAGGGGCAGATTGTTGAGGAGAGGGGAGCAGGCCACTGCCATGGCCGCCTGCTCCACCGCCAGCAGTTGCCCCGCCACCCTGCGGGTGGCGGAATCGTTTTCAGCCCGCAACGCCTGCCGCGGACTGGCGCGCCGCAGCCAATCCTGCTTCAAGAACATGGTGCCGGTGCTGATGGCATCGGCACCAGCTGCAGCGGACATGATGTTGGCGGGCAACAGCAGCACTGGGGGCAGGCCTCGAAAGTCTCCGGCGCTCCGGCGCTCCAGCAGCTGCAGCAGCGGCTCCGGTTCTTCCTTCGGCTGCAGGGCAGCCTGAGCGGCGCGGCTGAAGGTGCCTGTCTGTGACCACGGCGTCAGCAACTGACGCCACTCTTGCAACAGCGTGACAAGCAGGCTCTGGATCATGGCTTGGAGGCGGCAGCGTCAGGTGGAAGCGGAGAAGGCTCAGCGGAGCTGCGGGGTGGAGGCGCAGCGGGGAGGGGTGGAGATTGACACCAGGCCCCGCGAACCGGTGAGCTCAAGTGACAATACAAACAATTTCCGATGGAGTTTGGATATGCGAATCGTTATCAAGATCCATCCTGCCCCCCCCCCTGGGCTGATCAATATTTGCCATTCTGCCCTGCCTGATCTGGTCAGAGAATGGCAAAACTGCCCCGTTCTCAATGACCAGCAACCGCGCAAAGTCCTTGCCAGAGCAGCCATGCACACCCGGCTGCAGTCCAGTCACAGGAAAGCTTTTGGCTCCATGTGCGGGCGCCGGCATGAACCGCCAGCGATCGGTTCGTTGCTGTGCTGGTCGTCTGGCGTGAAGAACCGGTGGCCCTGATGGCCTATGGCCGCAGCCAGGGATTCAGCCGGGGTCCGAGCCTGAATCCGGTTGCGCTCGGCGTAGCGATGCGTGTCCTCGCCGAGCTGCCCAGCACACAGCCAGTGCCATTCGTTGTCGTAGCCGATTCGCCCCCCTGTTCTGCCGCAAGCTGTACAGCGACGGCGCCGTCTGCATCGCGTCCGCCTGGATCAGCAGATCATGGCGATCGAGCTTGCTCAGCAGCTCCCTGGAGTTCCCCTGGTTTTGAGAACGGCATGCTCCTGGGAATCCCCCGTGGCATCGGCTCCGCGGGATGACTGGCGCAGCCTGGCCTACGGGCTGTCCAGATCGACCCGCCCAACCAGGTGTAGAACGGTGAAGTTGGCGGGTGCGCCCCGACGCTCAACAGCGAGAGCGACCTTGAAGGCCTTGCGGTGCCGGCGACGCAATCGCTCCCGATCCCTGGCGCTGCGGCAGTCGCCCAGGCCTCCCAGATCGCCAGCCGCCGCCGCTGGTGATGGCGAACCCCACGGCTGCCTTCGAACTCGATGAGTTCGTTGCACAACAGGTCATCCGTGAAGTTCTTCCGTTCGCAGCGGGACCAGGCGTCATTGGCCCCACCAACAGCCCGCGGTGTCGACACCGGGCAACGTCAGTCCCGCGGCGAGAACAAGGCGCCCTCGGAGCGAGTTGTTCTCCAGGCTCCTGAAGCGACTTAGCGTCATGGTTCAGTGCCGCTGACCTCCTCCAGGCTTGTCTCAGGCCCCGGCAGCCCCATCGTCCGCGTTCTCCCTTGATGCGTCTACAGCCCCTGGCCCAGCGGCACCGGCAACCCGAGTGGATGGACCAGCCCGGCATCGATCCCGCCGCCCACGCCCAGGCCCTGGAGGGTCTGCGCAGGATCAACGCCATCAGCGGTGCCGTCGGTTCCCTGTGGGCTCCGATCCAGTCCCTGGCCCGGGAGAGCTGCGGCCGCCCCCTGCGGGTCCTGGATCTGGCCTGCGGCGGCGGTGACAACACGACCGCCCTGGCGCAGCGGGCCTGCCGCGAAGGGCTCGCGG
Source organism: Cyanobium sp. (assembly GCA_049282435.1). Taxonomy (GTDB): domain Bacteria; phylum Cyanobacteriota; class Cyanobacteriia; order PCC-6307; family Cyanobiaceae; genus Cyanobium. Next base: position 2,226 of record JBAPUA010000052.1, read on the forward strand.
TGCGGGTCGACGGCTGCGACCTCAGCCCGCAGGCGGTGGCCATTGCTGCCCGCAGCGCCGAGGAGCGGGGTCTTAGCGCCAGCTTCTTCCAGGCCGACGCCCTCAACGATCCCCTCCCTGATGACTACGACGTCATCCTCTGCAGCCTCTTTCTGCACCATCTCGATGAAGAACAGGCGGTGGATCTGCTGCGGCGGATGGGTCGCGCCAGCCGATGCCTGGTCCTGGTCAATGACTTGATCCGCAGTCCCCTGGGCTACGGACTGGCCTGGGCGGGCTGCCGGTTGCTGAGTCGCTCCCCGATCGTCCATTTCGATGGTCCCGTCTCGGTGCAGGGCGCCTTCCAGGTCGCGGAGGTGCGGGCCCTGGCGGCCCGGGCGGGCCTTGAGGGTGCCGATCTGCGGCGCAGTTGGCCCGAGCGCTATCTGCTGTCCTGGCGCCGTCAGGACTGCCCGCCCCAGGATCGATGAAGTCTCCGGACTGGGACGTGATCGTGATCGGGGCCGGACCCGCCGGTGCCCTGGCCGCCCATCAATTGGCGTGTCGCCGCCTGCGGGTGCTGCTGGTGGAGAAGAGGTCCTTTCCCCGCTGGAAGATCTGCGGCAGCTGCCTCAATGGCGTCGCCCTCAGGGCCCTGGAGGAGGCGGGACTGGGCCACCTGGTCGACGACCTCGGCGCCGTGCCGCTGGAGCGGATCCGCCTCGGCCTGCAAGGCCGTCAAGTGGAGCTCGCCCTGCCGGCGGGCCGGTCAATCTCCCGGGGCCGCCTCGACCTGGCCCTGAGTGAGGCCGCCGTTGCCGCCGGCGCCGTGTTGCGAGCGCAGACCGAGGCCACCGTGGCGGCAACCTGTCCGGGGGGCAGGCAGGTGCTGCTGCGCCGCGGCGACGAGCGCCAGAGCACCAGCGCCCGGGTCGTGCTGGTGGCCACGGGGCTGGGCAGTCCCGGCCTGGCCCCGGACCTGCCGATCCAGAGGCGGATCAGCCCCCGGGCCCGGGTCGGCGCCGGCTGCCAGCTGGATGCAGGGGTGGGCGGCTATGGCAGGGGCACGATCCACATGGCCATCGGCCGGCACGGCTACGTGGGGCTGGTGCGCAACGAAGCAGGGGATCTCAATCTGGCGGCGGCCCTGGATCGGCCCCGGCTGATCGCGGCCGGAGGTCCGGCCGCCAGCGCCGCTGAAGTGCTGGCCGAGGCCGGCTTCGAACCCATGCCCCAGCTGGCTGACGCCGCCTGGCGGGCCACGGCGGCCCTCACCCGCCAGAGCACCCCCCCGGCGGCCGAGCGGCTGCTGCTGCTGGGGGATGCCGCCGGCTACGTGGAACCATTCACAGGTGAGGGTATGGGCTGGGCCCTGGTGGGGGCACTGGCGGTCGTGCCCCTGGTCCTGCAGGGACAAGGGGATTGGAGCAGGGGCCTGGAGCGGGAATGGGCCCGCCGCCATGCCCATCGGATCGGATCGCGGCAGCGCTTCTGCCATGGCCTGGCCTTCGCCCTGCGGCGGCCCAGCCTGAGCCTCGGCCTGCTGGCGGCGGCCGAGCGCTGGCCGGCCCTGACCGCGCCCCTGCTCCAGCATCTCGATGGTGCAACCCTCCAACGGATCACCCCAGAGCCATGTCCCTGACGATTCACGGGCTGGGCACGGCCCTGCCCCCCCATCGCCTTGCCCAGAGCGACGCCGCCGCAATCGCGGCCCGGGTGGCCCTGCCCGAGCAGGTCCCATCCCCATCCAGGCGCCGGCTGCTCGAAACCCTCCATCGCCGCACGGGGGTCGCAACACGCCATGTCGTGCTGGAGGACCTCACGGGCCCGACCTCCGGCCATCAGCAGACCTTCTTCGGGACCGCCAGCCCCGGCACCGCGGAGCGGATGCGGCGCTACACCCAGGAAGCGCCGCCCCTCGCCCTGCGGGCGGTGCGGTCTGCCCTGGAACAGGCGCAGCTGCCACCTGAACGGATCACCCACCTGATCACGGTCTCCTGCACCGGCTTTCATGCGCCCGGCGTCGATCTGGCCCTGATGGCCGCCCTGCCGCTGCCCGCCGATGTGGCCCGCACCCATGTGGGCTTCATGGGGTGTCACGGCGCCCTCAACGGTCTGCGGGTGGCTGCCGGCTTCACCGGCGCCGATCCCGAGGCCTGTGTGCTGCTCTGCGCCGTCGAGCTCTGCAGCCTTCACCTGCAGTACGGCTGGGAGGCGGAGAGGATCGTGGCCAATGCCCTGTTCGCCGACGGCGCCGCCGCCCTGGTGGCCTCCGGGGAGGAGCCAACGGCGCAGGCGCCGTCCACTCCGGGACTGCGGCGACTGATCGCCAGCGGCTCCCTGTTGGTGCCCGCCAGCGCCGAAGCCATGTCGTGGGCGATTGAGGATCACGGCTTCGTCATGGGCCTGTCCCCCCAGGTCCCCGACCTGATCGCAGAGCATCTGCGGCCCTGGCTGGAGGGGTGGCTGGCTGCGCAGGACCTGACGCTCGCGGCGATCGGCTCCTGGGCGGTGCATCCCGGTGGCCCCCGCATCCTCTCGGCGGTGACGGAGGCCCTGGGACTCGATCCCGTCCTGATCGAATCCTCCCGATCGGTGCTCAGGGAGTGCGGCAACATGTCCTCGCCGACCCTGCTGTTCATCCTTGAGCGCCTGCGGCGCAGCGGCGCTCCTGGCCCCTGCCTGGCGATGGCCTTCGGCCCGGGCCTCAGTGTCGAGGTGGCCCTGCTGAAATGAGTCGCGGCAAGGCTGAGGCCGCGGATGCCGTTTCCCCCTGCCGGCCCCTGAAGGCGGCGCCTTCACCTCCAGAGCCGCAGCCAGTGGAGCGTCAGCGGCCGCGGCTGGCAGGTCCCTGAGCCTCCACTCGGAGCCCGTCGCGCCTCTCCTCCAGACCCAGCTCCCAGTGGCGCCTGCGCCACTGGCCCACGGCCATGCCCGTCAGGCCCATCCGCCTGGCAGCGGCCGTGTTGGCTTCAGCGGCTCCGCAAGCCAGCACGATCTGGGCCCGCTGCACGAGCGAATGGGGCCTTGTCCCTGAGTTGGCGATGCCCTCGAGCTGCTGAATCTCGTCATCGCTGAGCACCACCAGCGGCGGCGGCGGCGGCAACATCAGGCGACCAAGCGACAGGAAGCGCCCCCCGAGGCCACCCTCGTCATTTCAGCTGCCATTTCCGGGACAGCGGGCCAGGTCCACAGCCGACAGCCAACCTCTCCGGCAGCCAGCCCCGCCGCCAGGCGGAGCCAGGCCCGGCCGCAGCCGCATAAAAACGGAAGAACACCGTGGAACCGTCCAATCCGCCGGATCGGGATGATACGGTCACGCCTCCAGCTCGCGTTCTGCCATGGCCGTTGCTCAGCCACGCCCGCCGGCTCGCTTTCGGCTGCGACTGCCCAGCTGGCCGTGGCGCTTCACCTGGGCCTACCTGGTGCTGGTGCTGTTCCTGCCCCTGGCCGGCATCGTGCTCAAGGCTGCCGGGGTCGGCCCCCAGGGCTTCTGGCAGATGGCCACCACGCCGGAAGCGCTGGCGACCTACAGGGTCAGCTTCGGCGTGGCGGCCCTGGCCAGCCTCGTCAACGGAGTGTTCGGACTGCTGGTGGCCTGGGCCCTGATCCGCAGCCGCTTCCCCGGTCAGCGCCTGCTCGATTCCCTGATCGACCTGCCCTTTGCCCTGCCCACCGCCGTGGCGGGTCTGGCCCTGTCCTTTGTCTATGGACCGGAGGGCTGGCTGGGCAAACCGCTGATGCAGCTCTTCGGCCTCAAGGTGTCGTTCACCGTGGTGGGGGTCGGCGTCGCCATGGTGTTCATCTCCCTGCCCTTTGTGGTCCGCACCGTCGAGCCGGTGCTGCGCTCCCTGGAAAAGGAGCAGGAGGAGGCCTCCTGGTGTCTGGGGGCCAGCCAGATGCAGACCTTCTTCCGCGTCGTGCTGCCCCAGCTGACGCCGGCGATCCTCGGAGGCGTGGCCCAGGGCTACAGCCGGGCCGTGGGTGAATACGGCTCGGTGGTGATGATCTCCAGCAACGTTCCCTTCCGCGATCTGATCACCCCCACCTTGATCGTGCAGAAGCTGGAGGAATACGACATCGAAGCCGCCACTGTGATCGGCAGCGTCATGCTGATCTTCTCCCTGTTCAGCCTGTTGCTGATCAACCTGCTGCAGGTCTGGGGCCAGCGCTACCAGGGCTCCGAAGCCAGCAGCTGAACGAGGCAGTGGCCTCAGGCGGCCGCCCGGGCCCCCTGCGGCGAACGGCCGATCACCTACCAACGGCCTCGGCCAACGGGCCCGGCGGGCGCCGCTCACAGAGCCCATCGCCGGCAGCCGTGCAGCGGCAAGAACGTCTTCCCGCCCGTCCGTCCCTCCCGCAGTCAGCCGGCCCCGAGCCCGGATCCAGCTCTCACAGCCGGCCCAGACTTCCAAGTCCTCTCTCCGCTTCCGCCATCCCCCAACCGCAGCCATGGCCTTCACGATCCCGCCGCTCCGCGACATCAAGCCCCCCCGCTGGGTGAAGCCCTCCTTCACTTTCGGGAAGGGCCAGTGGCTGCCGGCCCTGATCCCGATGGCGGCCTGCCTCTATGTCGGCGTGGTGATCCTGCTGCCCGCCCTGGCGGTGGTGGTGCAGGCCTTCGCCAAAGGGCTGGGGGTGTTCCTGGAGAACTTCCAGTCAGAGGAGCTGCTCTCAGCCCTGAAGCTCACCTTGATCGTCACCGCCATCGCCGTGCCCTGCAACACCGTCTTCGGCCTGGCGGCAGCCACGGCGATCGCCCGGCGGCACTTCCGTGGCAAGGCCCTGCTGCTCAGCATCATCGACCTGCCCTTCTCGATCTCACCGGTGGTGGTGGGTCTGATGCTGGTGCTGCTCTACAGCCCCAACCACGGGCTGCTGGCGCCGCTGATCAATAGCTTGGGCTGGAAAATCATCTTCTCCTGGCCCGGCATCGTGCTGGCCACGATCATCGTCACCTTCCCGTTCATGGCCCGCGAGGTGATCCCCCTGCTGGAGGAGGAGGGCTGGGAACAGGAGGAGGCGGCCAAGACCCTCGGAGCCACCGACTGGCAGGTGTTCTGGAAGGTCACCCTGCCCTCGGTGCGCTGGGCGGCGCTCTATGGCCTGATCCTGACCACGGCCCGGGCCCTGGGAGAGTTCGGCGCCGTCTCGGTGGTCAGCGGCAACATCCGCGCCGAAACCCAGACCCTGCCCCTGTTCGTCGAAGACGCCTACAAG
>JBAPUA010000053.1:0-8069 GCA_049282435.1 Cyanobium sp.
CCCAGGGCCGCCAGCACCGAGCGCAGCCCCGGGCCATGTTTGGCCATCGCCGCCCGCGCCCCGTCCCCATCCAGGCCGGTGGCGGCCATCAGCAGGGCCAGGCGCACCGAACCCTGGCCCTGCAGCAGCAGCTCCCGGCCCCGCTCCCGGCTCAGACCGGCCAGATCGGCCAGGATGCGCAGGGCGCGATCCTCCAGCTTGGCGTTGGTCACCGCCACGTCGACCATGCGGTTGCCGTACACCTTGCCCAGGCGCACCATCACGCCGGTCGACAGGATATTGAGCGCCATCTTGGTGGCGGTGCCGGCCTTGAGCCGCGTTGAGCCGGTCAGCAGTTCCGGCCCGGTCAGCAGCCGGATGTCGATGTCACACGGCATCGCCGCCTGCTCGGCGGGCACGCAGGCGATGGCGATCGCCAGCGCCCCGATCGCCCGGGCGTGGCCCAGGCCCCCGAGCACGTAGGGGGTTGTGCCGCCGGCGGCGATGCCCACCAGGCAGTCGGCCGGCCCGAAGCCCCGCTGCCGCAGGTCGTCCGCCCCAGCCTCCAACAGATCCTCCAACCCCTCGGAGCTGCGCAGCAGAGCGGCGGCGCCACCGGCCAGAACGCCCTGCACCAGCTCCGGCGCCGAGCAGAAGGTGGGCGGACATTCGGCCGCATCCAGCACCCCCAGGCGTCCCGAGGTGCCGGCCCCCAGATAGAACAGACGGCCCCCCTGGCGCAGCCGCCGGGCGATGGCATCAATCGCGGCGGCCAGGGGGCCAGCTGCGGCGGCCACCGCCTCCTGGGGGCGGCGGTCGTTCTCACAGAACAGCTCCACCAGGGCGGCCGTCTCCAGCTGATCCAGGGTCTCGCTCAGAGCATGGGCCTGCTCGGTCAGCAGATGGCCCCGGCTCCACAGCTCTGAACCGCTGAGACCGGCGTCTGGCGATTCAGCCGCAGCGGCGAACTCGCTCACAGCAGGCCCTCCAGCCGGCGGCGGAAGGCCTCGAGCTCGGGATCGGGGCTGACGGCCGCTTCAGCAGCGAGCTCCTCGGCTTCAAGCGGCTCCTTCCAGCCACTGACATCCATGTTGCGCTCGGGCGGCGCGATCAGCAGCCGCTCCTCATCGCTGCTGGGAAGGAAGCCCGCCGGCACGAACCGCCCCTCGTAGCCCGCATCCCGACAGAACTGCTCCAACTCCTGGCGATCGATCAGCTCCACCGAGGGCACGGGGAAGTCCTGGGCTTCCAGCAGTCCCGCGTAACGCTCGGCGTCATCGGGATCCTCAAACATCAGCACCACGGTGCGGCCATTCACTTCCAGGGAGTGGATGCCCTCCTGATCACTGCCGGCATCGAACAGAAGCACATGCACCGGCCCGAAGGCGGACTCTTGCGGGGTCACGGACGGCGTAGCTGCGATGGGGCCAGTGTCTCATCCGCCGGCAGTCTGCTGCCGGCGTTCCCCCTCCAACTCCCGCAGCCGCCTGTAAAGAGCCAGTTCATCGTCCCCCAGGCCCTCGTCGATCACGATCCTGATCTCGACCAGCTGGTCGCCGCGGCGCTCCGCCAGGGTCTGGCCCCGACCCCGCAACCGCAGCAACCGGCCACTGGAGGAGCCAGCCGGCACCCTCAGCCGGACCGGCCCATCGAGGGTGGGAACCACCACCTGGACCCCCAGGGCGGCATCGGCCGGCGACAGCTCCAGCTTGTAGAGCACCCGTAGGCCATCGATCCGCAGGCCCTCGGCCGTGCGCACCCGCAGCTGCAGGAAGTGATCGCCGCCGCCGGGGGCGAGACCCTGCAGACACAGCCGCCAGCCATCGCCGGCCAGGGGGGGCGTCCAGACCTCGATCACAGTGCCGTCGCCCAGTTCCAGTTCGAGCCGTTCGCCCTGCAGGGCCTGCTCCGGCGTCAGCTCCACCAGGGTCTCCTGATCGCCGCTGGCCTGCACCGGCGGCGGTGAAGGCGCCGCGGCGGTGACGGGGCCGGGCGGGGACGGCTCCTGGGGTGAAGGCCCGGGAGATGCCGGCGGCGAGTCGACGACATCCCGCTCGGCAGGGTCGTTGAACCGGCCCTCGTCGGTAGCGACCCCTTGCGGAGCGCGGCGGCGACCGAGCAGATGGTCCAGATAGTCCTCGAACTCCGGGAAACCGACCCCATAGGGATCGCGGTCGACTGCCTCGGCGGTCGAACCGCCGCCGTCCTCGCCGGCCTCCCAGGCCCGTCGACGGCTGGGATCGGAGAGCACCGCATAGGCCTCGTTGACCCGCTTGAAGCGCGCCTCGGCGCCGGGATCGTTGTCGTTGAGATCGGGATGCCAGCGGCGGGCCTGCTGGCGGAAGGCGCGCTTCAGCTGCTCGGCGTCGGCGCCCGGCGCCAGCCCCAGCACCTGCCAGTGATCGGCGCTGTCAAGGCTCAGGGGATCAGGACCGGGACGAGGGCTCACGAAGCTCAGCCGTCGGACCAGGGGTCATCCTGCAGCGCCCGGGAGCTGCTGTCCCCCCCTGGATTCGGCGGCCGCCGCCGATCCCGGTCTTGCGAGTCCCTGGCCTCAGGGCCGACTTCGCGGTCCGACCAGCCGTCTTCGGGGCTGACAGAAGCGGCCGTGCCAGAGCGGGGCAGGTCCCGCCGGGCCATGGCCTGCCGGGGCAGTGCCTGCCGGGGCGGGGCCTCTCGAGGCATGGCCTCTCGGGGCAGGGCCTCCCGATCGCGTGGATCGCGCCGGCGCTCGTCCCGGCTCCAGTCATCGCCAGTCCCGTCATCGCCAAGGCGGGCTTCAGGAGGGTGGGCGTCACGCATCCAGTCGCCGCGGTCCGGGTCTTGGCGCTCCGGCCGATCGGGCCCGTCTCGCTGGTCCCAGGCATCGCCACCGGTCCTGGTATCCGAGCGGTCGCGGCCGGGACGCTCGCCCCGGGATCGCCCGTCCGACAAGCGATCGCCATCGAAGCGGTCCTGATCACCCCGCACCGGCCTGTCCGCATCGGCCCGCCCGCGCAGAGCGCCACTGGGATCGCCGTTGCCGGCACCGGGGCTGCCCACCCCCCCGTAGCCCAGGCCACCGCTGCCTGTTGACCCGCTACCTGTTGACCCGGAGCCGCTGGAACCGAAGCGGCCTGATCCGGAATCGCCCCTCCCGAAGCTGCCACTCCCATAGCTGCCACTCCCAAAGCTGCCACTCCCATAGCTGCGACTGCCAGAGCCACCCGAACCCGCAGCGCCGCGATCCAGGCCGCCATAGCCGCCACTGAGGCCGGAGCCACCGCCATAGCCGCTTCCATAGCCGCCGACGCCGTAGCCCCCGGAGCGGGACGGCGTCGACCAGGGATCACCGCGACCGCCCCGGTCCCAGTCATCCCAGTCATCGTCGGCAAACAGTTCGTCCTTGAGCGAGCCGAGCGTGTTCTTGAGCCCCTGCAGCGGACCGGTTTCAGAGCGCCGCTCACTCATCAGGCGTCGATTGAGACCGAACAGAGCCTCCTGCAGCTGGCTGACCGCCAGCTCCAGCTCAGCGGCATCGCCGGCGGCCAGCAGATCCTGCACATCGCGCACCGCCATCTCCACCGAGCGCTGCTGCCGTTCGGCGCCATAGGGGCCGAGCTCCAGGGCCGCGTCGCGCAGGCGGCGTTCGGCCTGGGCCACCAGCGTCTGGGCCTTGTTGCGTCGGTCGATTTCGGCCCGTTTGCGGCGATCTTCCACCGCCTTGAGCTCCGCCTCCGCCAGCAGCGCCGCAATCTCCTGCTCGCTGAGATTGGAGCCCCCCTGGATGGTCACGCTCTGCTGACGCCCGGTGGTGCGATCGGTGGCCGAGACCTGCAGCAGGCCGTTGGCGTCGATGTCGAAGGACACCTGCACCTGGGGCACGCCGCGCGGCGCCGGCGGAATACCCGAGAGCCGGAACCGCCCCAGCGACTTGTTGTCGGTGGCCATCTGGCGCTCCCCCTGGAGCACGTGGATCTCGACGGAGTTCTGATTGGCCTCCGAGGTGCTGAACAGATCGGACTTACGCACCGGGATCGACGTGTTGCGTGGAATCAGCACCTTCATCACGCCGCCGATCGTCTCCAAACCCAGGGACAGCGGCGTGACGTCATTGAGCATCAGATCCCGCAGTTCGCCGGTGAGGATGCCGGCCTGCACAGCCGCGCCGATCGCCACCACCTCATCGGGATTGACCGACTGACAGGGTTCGCGCGGTATCAATGTGCGCACCATCTCCTGGACCATCGGCATGCGGGTGGAGCCGCCCACCAGCACCACGTCATCGATGTCGTCCGCCGCCAGACCCGAGTCGCGCAGGGCCCGCTGCACCGGCCGCAGCAAGCGGTCGAGCAGATCCGGGCAGAGGGCCTCGAAGCTGCCGCGCTCCAGGCTGCACTCGATGTGCAGGGGCCCATCGGGCCCGGTGGCGATGAACGGCAGCGACAGGGGGGTGCTCTGCACCCCGGACAGTTCGATCTTGGCCTTCTCGGCCGCCTCGGTCAGGCGCTGCAGGGCCTGGCGATCGCGGCGCAGATCGAGGCCGTGCTCCTTCAGGAAGGCGTCAGCCACCCAGTCGACGACGCGCCGGTCCCAGTCATTGCCGCCCAGCTGGGTGTCGCCGCTGGTGGCCTTGACATCGAAGACGCCGTTGGCGATGCGCAGCACCGAAACATCGAAGGTGCCACCGCCGAGATCAAAGACCAGCACCTGCTTGACGGCGCTGCGATCGAAGCCATAGGCCAGGGCCGCCGCCGTCGGCTCGTTGAGGATGCGCTCGACCGTGATGCCCGCCAGCCGGCCGGCGTCGCGGGTGGCCTGGCGCTGGGCATCGTCGAAGTAGGCCGGCACCGTGATCACCGCCGCCTCCACCGCTTCGCCCAGGTAGGTGGCGGCGTCATCCACCAACTTGCGCAGGATGCTGGCCACCAGCTCCTCCGGCGCGTATTCCCGCTCGGTGACGGGACAGACCACCCGCACGTTGCCCTGCTCATTGGCCCGCACCGTGTAGGGCACGCCGAGGCTGCTGTCCTCCAGCTCGTCCCAGCGGCGGCCGACGAAGCGCTTGAGATTGGCGAAGGTGTTGCGGGGGTTGAGCACCAGCTGGCGGCGAGCCAGTTGCCCCACCAGCAGCTCCTTGTCCCGGCTGAAGCCCACCACCGAGGGCGTGGTGCGTCCGCCCTCGGCATTGGCAATGACCTGAGGCCTGCCGCCTTCGAGCACGGCCACCACCGAATTGGTGGTGCCCAGGTCGATGCCAACGATCCGCCCCATGAAACCCTGCTTTCGAGCCCAAGCTACCGGGACCCGGCAGACAGCTAGCCAGATCCAGACGTTAACGAGAGCTTAATCGGTGGATACCGACGCACTTCGTAGATTCCAGAACGAATGCTCAGGACTCCGATGCAGGCCTGCAGCCACCGGACCGGGCCGGCCCGACCCCCGGTCTGGCCACCGGCATCGAGCCCACGGCCCCACCGGTCCGGACTCCACCCTTCCAGCGCCTTGATCCACTCCCCCGCCCCGTTCAGGCCATCCCCATGACCAGCGATCACGGGCTCAGCGGTGACGCCCTGTTCACCCGTCGGCTTCGGCCCAGCAGCGAAAAACTGCTGGATCTGGGTTTCCGCCAGCTCACCCTCGCCCTGGCTTCGGTGGTGGCGATCGTGCTGCTGGCGATTCTGATCACCGTCTTCCAGGGCTCCCGCGAGGCGATGGCCAGTTTCGGCCTGAGCTTTCTGACCACCTCGGCCTGGGATCCGGTCAATGAGCAGTACGGCGCCTTCGTGGCCATCTACGGCACGTTGGTCACCTCGCTGCTGTCCCTGGTCATCGCCGTGCCCCTGGGGGTGGGCACGGCCATCTTCATCACCGAAGACCTGATCCCGACGCGGCTGCGCGATCTGATCGGGCTGATGGTCGAACTGCTGGCGGCCATTCCCTCAGTGGTGCTCGGTCTGTGGGCCATTTTCGTGATGGAGCCGGCGATCCGGCCGGCCCTGGAGCTGCTGCATCGCCTGCTGGGCTGGACCCCCTTCTTCGCCACCACGCCCCAGGGACCGGGAATGGCGCCGGCGATCCTGATCCTGGTGGTGATGGTGCTGCCGATCATCACGGCCATCTCCCGCGACGCCCTCAACCAGGTGCCGATCGAGCTGCGCCAGGGGGCCTACGGGGTCGGCACCACCCGCTGGGGGGCGATCTTCGCCGTGATCCTGCCGGCGGCGATCTCCTCGATCATCGGCGGCGTGATGCTGGCCCTGGGCCGGGCAATGGGTGAAACCATGGCCGTGACCATGATCATCGGCAATTCTCTCAACTTCGATCTGTCGCTGCTGGCTCCGGGCAACACGATCGCTTCGATGCTCGCCAACCAGTTCGGAGAGGCCGATGGCATTCAGGTCTCGGCCCTGATGTACGCGGCCCTGATCCTGATGGTGCTCACCTTCACGGTGAATGTGCTCGCCCAGTGGGTCGTCCGCCGGCTCAGCCTCAAATACTGATCGCCCCCATGAGCTCCAACTCCTCCAGATCCGGCAGCGACACCGGCAGCGACACCAGGCTCTTCGAACGTCGCCCGCTGAGCTTCGATCCGCAGCTGAAGCGCAACCGCCTCAATGGACTGTTCACGCTGATCTCCGGCCTGTTCGCCACCCTGGCGGTGCTGCCGCTGGTGCTGGTGCTGGTCTACGTGTTGGTGCAGGGGGGGCGGCTGCTCAGCCTGCGGCTGTTCACCGAACTGCCACCGGCCCCTGGTCTGGAAGGCGGCGGCATCGGCAACGCCATGCTCGGCACCGTGCTGGTGACCCTGATCGCCGCCCTGATTGCGCTGCCTGTGGGGGTGGCTGGCGGGGTCTACCTGTCGGAATACGCCGGCAAGAGCTGGTTCGGCCAGCTGGTCAGTTTCGGCAACGACGTCCTGGCCGGCGTGCCCTCGATCATCAGCGGCGTGTTCGTCTACGGCCTGATCGTCGCCAGCCGCATCTTCTTCGGCCAGAGCTACAGCGCCATGGCCGGCGGCATCGCCCTCTCGGTGCTGATGCTGCCCACCGTGATCAAAACCACCTACGAGGGCCTCAAGCTGGTCCCCAACGAGCTGCGACTGGGCGCCTACGGCGTCGGTGCCTCCCGGTTCGTCACGATCACTCAGGTGGTGATCCCCGCCGCCCTGACCCCGATCTCCACCGGCGCCGTGCTGGCGATCGCCCGGGCCGCCGGCGAGACGGCACCGCTGATCTTCACGGCTCTGTTCTCGGCTTTCTGGCCGGATGGCGTCTTCAATCCGATCGCCACGATGTCGGTGTTGATCTTCAACTTCGCGATCATGCCCTACCCGGCCCAGAACGAGCTCGCCTGGGCCGCCTCATTCGTGCTGGTGATGATGATTCTGGCGGCCAATCTGCTGGCCCGCTGGCTCAGCAGCCTCTCCAAGACTTAGCCATGAACGAGTGGCCGCCCCGCAGCTGCAGTCCCTGGGCCCCATCCCCCTCAAGCCTTCTCCCGACCTGACCGGTTCCAGCCCCGTTCCATCGCCTCCCCGATCCGATGACCACCAGTCTCAGCCAGCAGAGCAACCGCAACACGACCAGCACCGATGTCTGCATGTCCCTGCAGAACGTCTCGATTTCCTATGGACATTTCGAGGCGGTCAAGAATGTGTTCATGGACATCCCTGATGGTCGGGTGACGGCCTTCATCGGTCCGTCCGGCTGCGGCAAATCAACCGTCCTGCGGGCTCTCAACCGCATGAATGACCTGATCCCGGGCTGCCAGCTCAAGGGCCGGGTGCTGTTCGACGGCCAGGATCTCTACCACCCCCGCATTGACCCGGTCGAAGTGCGGCGGCGCATCGGCATGGTGTTTCAGAAGCCCAACCCCTTCCCGAAGACGATCTACGAAAACATCGCCTTCGGTGCCCGCATCAACGGCTATCGCGGCGACATGGACGAACTGGTAGAGCGCTCCCTGCGCAAGGCGGCGGTCTGGGATGAATGCAAGGACAAGCTGCAGCAGAGCGGCCTGGCCCTCTCCGGCGGCCAGCAGCAGCGACTGTGCATCGCCCGGGCCATCGCCACCGAACCTGAGGTGATTCTGATGGATGAACCCTGCTC
>JBAPUA010000054.1:0-18809 GCA_049282435.1 Cyanobium sp.
ACCTTGCCTACAAGAATCTCGCCTTGGTGGGAATCGTGATCGAACCAACCGAGGATCTGATTCGACTGCAGCAACGGATGATCGACGCGATCGCCCCATTCGCTGTGGAGAAGGGCACAGGCGAGGCCTTTGCGCCCCGGCCCGACGGCGGGGCGATCAGCCAGCCGACAGTGGACTACGTGAACAACTTTGTCGGACCGCGCACCGGCCAGAACTACCACCCTCATCTGACCGTGGGTATTGGTACTCGTGACTTCGTGGACGCTCTCAAAGCGGAGCCCTTCGAGGCCTTCAGCTTCCGGGCCGTATCCGTGAGCCTCTACCAGGTTGGGGATTACGGCGTCGCCCAGAACAAGCTCTATGACCTCTCCACCGCTGCTGATCCGCTCTCCTCCTGGAACGACGGACCCGCTAAACAGACTATCCTCGCCTTCATCGCCAGGGTGACAACGGCTGGATCCCTCGACTTCCTGCCACAGGCAGAACGCATCGCCGTGTTTGATAACGACGGCTGTCTCTGGCCGGAGAATCCGATGCCGTTTCAGGCAGCCTTTGCCATCGACGAACTGAAGCACCGCATCCTTGTTGAGCCCGCGCTTGCTTCCGATCCAATGGTGCAAGCCGCCCTGGCCGGCGATCTTGGCAAACTCCTGGAAGGCGACCACTTCGACGGCCTGATGCAGATCCTGGCGCTCACCCATACCGGGATGACGACCGATGAGTTTCGTGATGCCGTGGAGGCATGGCTCGCCTCGGCCAAACATCCGCGCTACGGCAGGCCCTATGACGAACTCACCTACCTACCGATGCAGGAACTGCTGAGCTATCTGCGGGCCCATGACTTCAAGAACTTCATCGTTTCCGGTGGTGGCGTCGACTTCATGCGCGTCTGGGTGGAGCGTGTTTACGGCATCCCACCGGAGCAGGTTGTCGGCTCGACAGCCCGGACCACCTTCGAGCTACGGGACAGCGGCCCAGTACTCACAAAAACTCTCGACTACTTGTTCGTGAATGACAAGGCAGGCAAGCCAGTTGGAATTCATCAGTTCATCGGCCGGCGACCGATCATCTGTTGTGGGAACAGTGACGGCGACCACGCCATGTTGCAGTACACCACGATCAACAACCCGCGCCCTAGTTTCGGTCTGATTGTGCACCATACCGACGATGAACGCGAATATGCCTATGACGCCAACACGAAGAGCACCGGCAAGCTTGTCGAAGCCCTTCGGGAGGCCCCCACGCGCGGCTGGGTCGTGGTGGACATGAAGCAGGACTGGAATGCCATCTTCCGTCCCGAGTAGAGGTAAGTCGTGAACGGGCAACGTTGGTTTTGCCAGCAAACAATCCCGCTGCACACCGACCGAACATCAGTTGTCGAGGCGACCGAGAAGTTGTCTGAGGCGGGTGGGCGAGAAAGTTACTCCTCCCCCACCTCAAACGCCACCACCCGCTGCCCACAAGCCACCCCAATCTCCCGCCACCGCTCAGCACTGACCCCAAGCCGCTCCGGAACTTGAGCTGCAGCGGTCCCCAACCGCATCAGCTTCAACCCCCTGGCATGCAGCTCCCGCCAGGAGGCAGGAACCTTGATCAGGAAGCCCTTGTCCCGCAGGTAGTGATACACCTCACCGTTGGCATAGGTGCGGGCATAGGGCCGGAAGCATCCCCGTTCAGGTGAGTAGCGGCGAGCGGCCTGCAGGATGCCGAGCATGGCGATCTGATGCAGATCCTCCCTGGGGTGTCCGGTCCGGCGGGCGATGTTGGCCGCCACCCGTTCAGCGATGTCCTGGTGCTGCAGGGCCAGGGCATTGGCGGCGGCATAGGGATTCACCGGCCGATGGCGCCGTGGGCGGGCCGGCCAGGCGATGGCTTGGCTCTGGGGCCGATGCGGCGTGGTGGCCTGCGGCTGTCGCTGCGGTTGGGGCTGCTGATCCATGGCCTAACGGGAGAACACCATCGGCAGCGGCGCCGAGTTGTGGCCCCGCCCGCGCCAGTACTGCGCCTCGATCCACAGCACCCCTTGGGTGAAGGCATCCACCTGGTCGTCGATCCCACCCCTTGGCGAGAAGGCCAGGAGCTCTTCCACCAGCGAGTCGGCCTTGCGAGAGAAGCGCACCTGGCCGGCTTCCACCAGAGGAGCGACGGCATGGGCCCTGGAGGCCTTGCTGCCCTTGGGCGTGATGGCGATCAACCCCGGCACCTGGCGGCGTAGCAACTGGCAGACGGCCGGGCCGTTGGCGGCGTCTTCGATCAGGACGGCATGGGGCCGTAGGCCCTGACGTTCCAGGGAGTTGAGCGAAGCGAGCAGGAACTTGATCACCCCCGGCAGATCCAGCCGCTGCCGGTGGGCCCAGAGCGCCTCGATCTGGAGCTCCGCCCAGGGGTCCTGAGCGCCAGCAGCCTCAAGGGTATGCGGCCCAGGTCGCTGAGCACCAGCAGCACTGGCCGCCAACGCCAGCCCCTGCCGCCGCGCCTCCATCGCCAGGTGGCGCTGCGGCTCCAGCAGGCCCAGCAACGCAAAGCCGCAGGCGTCGTTGTCCTTGCCGTCCTTGAAGCTCAGGTCACAGCTCAGCACCAAAGGCGCGTAGCGCCGGGGCTGGCCAAGGGCGACCGGCAGGGGCGGCTGGATCCAGGCTTTGCGGAACAGCAGACCCTCGGCCGGGCTGGGCCGCTGCTGGTAGAGGGCATTCCACCAGTAGGAGCCCAGGCGGGTGCGGATCCGTCTCAGCACTTCCAGCGGCACCCGTTCGGGGCAGAGGGCCTCGCCGGGTTGGCGCCAGTCCGGCACCCGGGTGCAGGTGGACGGGATCGGCATCGCGATGCTGATCGGCTCGGCGATCGCCGGCAGGTTGAGCACGGTCCAGTGCTCGGGGTGCTCCCCGCCCTCGGGCCCGTGGCCCTCCTGGGCGAGGAGCCAGGCGGTCATGTCCTGGTGGTCCCAGCGGGTCTGCACCACCACCTGCGCTGCCGGTAGCCACTGGCCGGCGCTGCTCTGGCCGGGTTCAGCGCGGGTGAACCAGACGCTCTTGAGCCAGTCGATCAGCCGCTCCCGTTGCAGCGCTGACTTGGCGTCTTCCGGGCCCTTGTAGGGGTCATCGATGATGCCCAGGTTGTAGCCCTTGCCTGTGAACGGGCCGCGCACACCAGCAGCGATACAGCCTCCACGCTGGGGCGTCAGCCAGTTGCCCACCGCTGCCGAGTCCTTGGAGAGGGCATGCCCGGTGAGGCGGTAGTAATGCCGGGCCTCGCGGGAGTGGGCATAGGCCAGCTCAGCCGAATAGGAGGCGATGGCGCAGAACAGCTGCGGGTGCCGGCTCACCCAGTAGGCGGGGAACAGGCGCGATACCAGCTGACTTTTTCCCGCCCGTGGCGGACAGCAGACGATCAGTCGCGTCAGTTCCCCATCGGCGACCTGCTGCAGCAGATCGATCAGCAGTTCCGAGAAGCGGGTGAACTGAAAGCCGGGGAAGGCTCGAACGATGAACTCCCGGAACTGCAGCGCCTGGCCGGTGATTGAAGTCCGCTCGGGATCGGGAATCCCGAGCAGCCCCCAGTCGGCCCAGCGATCGGTGGCTGGATCGAGCAGCAGGCCGCCCTGGTTGGACAGCAGAGCAGCCGGTGGCTGCAGGGTGGAGGCGATTCGGCCCATCAGCCCTTGGCCTCCGGTGCCTTGAGCGGGGCGCGCAGCAGCCCGCCGATCTCAGCGATCACCCGGAAGGCACCCACCGCCGCCGAAAACTGCTCGGCGTTCATGGCCCGACGGGCGCATTCGTTCAACGCAAAAATCTGCTCGGCCTGGTGGCGGCGGCGGTCGGAGATCAGCTCCTCCACCATCCGCTCGCGGGCGATCGCCAGGTAGTGGCTGACCGTCTTGATGTTGCTGATCCCCCAGTCCTGGGAAGCTTTTTCCCTCATCAACGCCAGTGGCAGCCGCTGGGCGACCCACATCTGGGCCTCGGCGATGCGCACCTCCACCTCCATGTGGGAGGCGCGGGGTCGATGCCCCTGTCGCCGCCGGGCCCGCGGTGGATTGCCTTTGCCGACTGGCCGGGAGGGATCCAGTGGCACCGGCGTCCAGAGCGGCTGGCCATCGGCGTTCTGGTGCGCCGGAGCAGCACGCAGCTCCTCGACCGGATCCATTCCCACCGGCTCCGGCAGGGGTGGGATCACGGGGGCAGCGGTAGCGGCGGAATGGGCCAAGGGAGTGCGCGTCCTCTCCAGGTGAACAGCAGGGCCGGGATGCAGCCCCGGCTGTTCAGGACTCCCGAGAGCATAACCCGATTGGACCTTGACGGCCACCCTGACCAGAGAGCGTCCGTCCAGGGGTGCTGCCCTCAGACGGGACAGTGGGTCACCGCTGGGACGGTCGCGGGACACTGGGCGTCCCACCCCAGATCCCTTCCCGCCCAGCCGATCAGAAGCCCTGGGTACATTAAATTATATATATAAGAATATATATTTATATATATAGAGATCTCTCTATGTATATATAGAGAGATCTCCTTGGCAGGGCGTCCCGGCCGTCCCAATCGTTCCATCCATTGCGCTGCAGTGCATCTGGCTGGGCGGGGGAGCGCAGGGCCCCGTCCCGCCGTACCCAGCAGCCCTCCCTCAGATGGCCTCGAGGGGGATCGCGCAGGCCCTCGCCTTGGAACCCACGCCCTTGAACCTGACGGGATGGCCAAAGGGGTGTGCCCCTGGCAGGCGGGAAAGGATCGTGGCCCAGCTGGTCTCCCAGGCCGTATCGGCAAGGATCTGGGCGATGGGTTCAGCGGTGTTGCTGACCAGGAGCTGCCCGTCCTGAACCCGCAGGCCATGGCGGCCGAGCAGATCCTCGGCCTGGCTCCTGCTGATTGGATCCAGTGGCGAGGGGGTGGTGATCAGCTCCACCAGTTCACCGATGCTGCGGGTGAGCACCCGGTCCTCGGTTTCAACCCGCAACTGGTGCTGCAGGATCCGGTTGAGGCAACGGCGTTCATCGGCCAGTTCGGTGGCCTGGCGGTAGCTGCTCCAGTCGGTGCCATCAATCAGCGACTGGGCCTGCTCCTGGGTGGGGACGACAGACGACTGCAAACTCCAGGCGCCAGCCAGCAGGGTGCCGTACTGATCGCCGAGCGCCTGCGAGTCGAAATGCTGCGTCGCGACGCGGCTGAACACCTGCACCGCCTGGCGGATCATTGGGATCAGGGAGATGGTGCGGGCCAGCAACCGCTCCGCGAACGCGGGGGTGATCAACGCCTCCAGGTCCTGGTCCAGTGCCTGCCAATGGGCGTCGCGCTCGTGCTGGGCGATCTCGGCAGGATTGCGCAGGGTGAGCTGGGCAAAGCGGCGGCGATCGGCTCCTTGCTTGAGGCCGATGGCGATCGAGGCCAGCAGGAACATCGAGCGCACCTGGAAGCGCGCCACATCACCGCCGGGAGAACCCTTGACGGTGGAGGCGTGCGATTCCGAGCTCGCGACGCGGGTCAGGGCGAGGATCGCCTGGATGCGCTGCTGGTCGAGCTTCTCGTTGCACTCGGCTTCATCGAGCACCACAGGCAGGGCATCGCTGCGCAGCGACTGGCGGATGCCGGCCTCGGTGCTGCTGCCCACCACCAGCAGGCGCATATCGCCGAGCAGGACGCCGACAAAGCGCTCCAGCAGGGTGGTCTTGCCCGATCCGGCGGCAGCGGTGAGCCAGAGGTGGGGCCGCCAGCGCAGGGCACCGCAGATCGGTGCCAGGGCCAGCCAGCCGGCCATGAGGAGGGCAGAAGCGGGCACATCCCACCAGAAGCGATCGGCCATGGTCAGCACCGTCAAAGCCTCCTCATCGCTGAGCGGTGTGGCCTCACCAGGCCCGCTGAGGGCAGCGCCGCGCTGGTACTGGAACGTGCTCTGTAGCGGCTCGGTGATGGCCTGGCGGAGGCCGTCGACGACGAGACGATCGCCGAGGTGAAGCACGCAACGGCCGCGGTCCCACCAAGTGCCCCTACCGCGCAGGCGATCGGGGTCGAACATCCCCACCGCGGCCTGGCGGGCGAACAGGTCTGAGGCGGCGGCGGTCCAGTTGACGCCGGTGCGGGAGGGGAAAAGGGTTTCCCAGTAGGCGACTGGTGCCAGGCGGCAGAGGTTCATGCCGCCGTGGGAGGAGGCAGCAAGACGCAGCACCTGACCGGTGGAGGAGGGCTGGTAGTAGTAGCCGTCGGTGTCGTAGCCGAGGCAGGAGAAGGGTTCACGGCCTGCTGCTGCCGAAGCAGAGGCGGTCGCCGTCGCCGGCCTCTCTGCAGGGCGATGGCCAGGTCGTGCTGGACGACGCGGCTGGCTGCCCCTGCCTGCGGCTCTGGCAGTGCGCTGGCAGGCCCGCCGCCAGGGTGCGGCTGCTGGAGCTGCTGCAGGGTCCACAGGAGCCCGCTCAGAGCCCTCAGGAGCGGCCTCTGCTGCGCTCTCGGGAGCGGGGAGCAGAGGGTTGGGCTCCTGCTGCCGGATGGGCCTGCTGTGGGCCTCCAGGAAGTGCAGTGTCTGTTGGGGCGACCAGTCCGCATCCGCTAGGTCCCAGCCCACCGGGAAGGCAGTTGTCACGGAGCCGCCGGGATCAACTGTCTGCTCAGGTGGCAGCACCACCGTCAGCGAGTCCACCAGCGGCAACAGCAGCGCCGAGAGCGCCGCCATCGCGGTACGGCCCGCGGCATCGGCATCAGGCCAGAGAGTCACATGGCGCCCCGTCAGGGGCTGCCAGTCGGCGGTGTGCAGGGCCTTGCTGCCGTTGCACCAGCTCACGACGGCGTGGTCGGGCAACAGAGCTGCGGCGGCCTCGGCAGTCTTCTCGCCTTCCACCACCACCACCGGTGACCAGGGCCTCTGGCCCAGCTCTGGCAGTCGGTAGAGGGGCCGTGGGGCCGGCCATTCGGAGCTGTAGCCGTCGCGGCGGGAGGGGAAATGCCAGCACCCATCCAGCCAGGTGCGATGCACGAATACCTTGCGGGATTTGCCGCTGCTGGCGGTGGTGTCCAGCCGCTGGATCCAGAACAGCGGCTCCCCTTGGGAGTTGCGGTAACACCACTGGCCTGAGGCCCGGCCCAGTTCCGGCGGCGGGGCATCAGGAGGCGGCGCCTCGGGGATGCGAGCTGGCCGCCTGGGTGGAACAGACGCAGAAAGCGCGGGAGCAACTGCTGGAGTTGCCCCTTGCAGCCTGGGCGGACTGCCATGGACGCCACCCTGAACAGCTGCTGCGGGCTGCTTGCCAAGAGCAGCCCGTAGGGCTGGTGGGCTCGGGAAGCGCAGCATCGGAGTGCCATGGCGGCGGCTGCCGTTGCTCGGGAGCCCGAGATGGGCCTTGATGCGGCGGCTGGCCGTGACGAAATCCCAGCCGGTGAGGCGAAGCAGGAGCTCCATGCCATCACCGCTGCCGCCGGTGCGGTCCTTGCCGCCGCACTGGTTGCAGTACCAACCACCGGGGCCGTCATCGCGGTCCCAGCGGTAGCGATCGGTGCCACCGCAAGCCGGACATGGCTGATGGCGGTTTTCGAGCTGCTCGGGGGCGATGCCGCCGAGCTCAATCAATAACCGGGGCCATTGGCCCGCGGCGATCTGCATCACAGAGAAGCCCATGGCTCGTTGCTGGCGGGGTGAACGGGTTGGAGCTGGGACTGAGGCAGGGGCTGCGCAGGCATTGGCGCCTGTGTCGCCATCTGTCGCTGGGCGATGGCCCGGCGCTGCAGATCGGCCTTCATCAGGGCGACGATCGTGCGTCGCAGATAGGCGGCACGGCTTTCGATGCCATCGGCCTGGGCATCGACCCAGGCCAGGGCGGAATCAGGGAGCTGTAGCTGGATGCGCTTCATGGGGGAGATGCGACTGCGGAGAGCGTAGCTCTCGGATTTGCGAGAGCTACAATGCGCAAGAACGACAGGCGGCCATGGCCTATTCCCTGCGTCCCTACCAGCAGCAAGCGGTCGAGCAGGTGCGGTTGGCCTTCATGGCCGGGCACCGTTCAGTGCTGTTTGTGCTGCCCACCGGCGGCGGCAAAACGGTGGTGTTCAGCCACATCGCCCAGCAAGCGGCAGAGCGCGGCAATCGCATCGCCGTGCTGGTGCACCGGGTCGAGTTGCTGGAGCAGGCCTCCCGCTCCCTGGCCGCGCTGGGTGTGGAGCACGGCCTAATCGCCTCAGGCCGCTCGATGAATCTGCGGGCGCCGGTGCAGGTGGCCTCGGTCGCCACCCTGGCGAGGCGCATGGCCATGCTCTCGCCGGAGCTGTTTCAGCTCCTGGTGGTCGATGAATGCCATCACGCGAGTGCAGGCACCTGGGCAAAGGCGCTCGAGCATTTCAGCGGCGCCAAGGTGCTCGGTGTCACCGCAACACCATGCCGCAGCGATGGTCGATCTCTCGGCGCCTGGTTCTCGACCATGGTGCACGGCCCCACACCGCAATGGCTGACTGACAACGGCTTCCTGGCGCCGGCCCGGGTCTACGCGCCACCGATCGGCTTTTCAGCCAAAGGCCTGCGCAAGCGGATGGGCGATTTCGACCTGGGCCAGGCCGCAGGGGCCCTGGGCGGTAGCCGCATCCTCGGCGATGCGGTCGGCCACTACGAACGCCACCTACAGGGCCGCACCACGATTGCCTTCTGCTGCTCGATCGCCCATGCCCAGGCGGTGGCTGAGGCGTTTCAGCAGCGCGGCATTAACGCCGCCAGCATCGACGGAACCCAGGACGCCGCGACACGCCGCCAGCTGCTGGAGGACCTGGGCAGCGGCGCCTTGAAGGTGCTCAGCTCCTGCTCGCTGATCGGCGAAGGCGTGGATGTGCCCTCGGTCGGGGGCTGCATCCTGCTGCGCCCCACCCAGAGCGAAGCCCTGCACCTGCAGATGATCGGCCGCTGCCTGCGGCCCCAGCCCGGCAAGGAGGCGGTGATCCTCGATCACGTCGGCAATCTCGAGCGCCTGGGCCATCACCTCGAGGAACGGCACTGGACGTTGCAGGGCAGCAAAAGGCGAGAGCGGCAGGCGGCGGCGGCGATCAAGGTCTGCCCCCAGTGCTTCTGCACCACCACCCGGCGCGTGAGCCAGTGCCCCGAATGCGGCCACCTGTTCCGCCCCCAGCGCCAGAAGCCGGCGGTGGTGGCCGGTTCGCTGCAGGAGATCAGCCAGGAGCAGCTCAAGGTCCGCCGCAAACAGGAGCAGGGCGAAGCCCATTCGATGGAGCAGCTGATCGCCCTGGGCCAGCGCCGCGGCATGAAGAACCCGCGCGGCTGGGCGCGGTATGTCCTGGCGGCCCGCCAGACCCGAGGGCACTGGAGCCAGGTGGCATGAACGAGCAGGCAATCCAGCAGCAGATCCGTCTGGAGCTCGGCCGGGGGCCGGTCAGGCTGTGGCGCAACAACACCGGTGCATTGCGCGATGAACGGGGCCGCTTGGTGCGCTACGGCCTCTGCCCGGGCAGCAGCGACCTGATCGGTCTGCGCCAGCTGCGGATCGAGGAGGAGCACCTGGGGCTGGAGCTGGCGGTGTTCTGCGCCCTGGAGATCAAGACATCCACTGGCCGGCCGACGGCCGAGCAGCAGCAGTTCCTGGAGGTGATCCGCAGCCGCGGCGGCCTGGCCGGTGTGGCGCGGTCCGTGGAGGAGGCGCGGCAGATCCTGCAGCTGCCTTGATCGCGGGAAACGCGAGCAGGGGCTGGCTCGCAAGTGCGTAGGAACTCCCGATCAGGCCGTAAGCCCGAGCCCAAGCCCAAGCCCGTGGTTGTGGTTGTGGGTTGTGGTTGTGACTCTGGCTGCGACTGCGACTGTGGTCAGGGTTACGAGCCTGACCATGACTGTGGTCGTGCTCGCCTGCCGATCGAGGGCGCCTCAGTCGGACTTTTGATCCGAAACCTGATGATGCATGAGTCAGACTCCTGAGTCTGAGCCGGCGGCTTGTGCCCTTGCGAATGCGCTCAAAACCCGCGTCCCGAGACGTCTCAAGACAGCTCGAGATGTCTCGGGACAGTCCGCGGAGTCCACGGACTCCGTCGCGACACCCATAGTTACGACCACGACCACGTCACACCAACACCGGATCAGCGTCACGACCACAGCAATGCGACGCTCAGCTTTCCGGGTTCTGACGCTCTCGCGAGTCAGAATGTACTACTGCGCATCTGGGGAACTATGCAAGATCTGCATCTACAGCTCGGCCGGGCCCGCGAGGTCTTTGGCAAGTTCCTGCGCAACTGGCGCAAGAGCAATGACTGGGTGATCACCACGCCCCAGGACTGGGCCAAGGCCTGTCCCGACATCATTCCGCCGGGCTTCCGCGTCTCCAGCGGCCAGTGGGCGAATCTCGAGAATGCCCAGATCAAGCAGGCGCAACCCAGCACCTTTCTGCAGCTGGCGGTGCTGAACCAGGCACTGGCGAACGAGAAGCGCGGCTCGATCAAGGATCAGCTGCTGCGTCAACGGGTGGCCAGTGGCCAGCCGATCCGCAAGGCCGATGGCACCCCCTGGGGACCGGAGGACTGGTTCGCTTGCTACATCGGCAATCTCCAAGGCCCCGAACCGCTCTGGCCGCGGGAGCAGGAACCGGATCTGGCTGAGCAGACCCAGCAGCTGCGCCAGCTGTTCAGCTCGCTGGTGGAGCAACACCAGCTGCGGCCGATCACCGCTCTGGTGCAGCTGCTCAACCTGGCGGGAGATCTCGACACCCAGCAGCAGATGGCGATTGAAGGAGCCCTGCTCCAAGGCGAAGTGCTGCCGCAAGCAGAGCTGCAGATGGCGACGCAGCTGCTGGCCCGCTGGCAGGAGCGCCTGACAGCACCGATCGCCAGTGGCAGCCGCCGCCGTCGCCGAAATGATGCAGATCCGAAGTAGGGCTGTTTTCCTTCTCGCGAGAAGAGCAACAGTCGGTAACTTGAAGGCCGCGCCCGATCGCCGCTGTTCTGGCGGGCGCCACCTGAGGCCATGTCCCCTTCCAACACGGGTCCCACTGCAGGATCCTCGCTTTACGATCACTTCTGGCGTCAATCGGCCCTGACCCGCTCGCTGAATCGCTGGCAGGGCCAGTTGATCCAGCCGAACCAGGGCCATCCCTCGCACAGCCTGCAGGACTGCGGTCTGGCCCTGAGTTTCAGCCGCACGAATCAGGGCCAGTACCTGGCGACGTTGCTGCATGTGGAGGGCGGCTCGATCGAATCGGGCTACTGCGACACGCCGATCGAGGCGTCACTGCTTGTTCTCGGACTCCTGAACCCTGAAAAATGGTATCAGTTGTGACGAACACCTCCTATCACCAGCATCCCGCCTGGTCTCCCACCACGCTCAAGGCCGCCGTCACCGGCACCATGGCCGCCTGGTGGCATCGCTTTGGCCCCGGTGCACCGGCTTTTGTTCCCTCGCCGGACATGGTCAAGGGCGATCTGGTCGATGCCCTGCTGACGCCGCCCTTTTCGATCGAGGGGCGCTTTGCGGCGTACAGCACGATCGCCCGCAACAGCAAGCTGGGCGCCGCCAATTGCGCCGAGGCCGAGGCCGCAGCTCTGACACCGGTGACGTTTGAGCTGGTGGAGCAGGCCCAGCGCATCCGTGATGCCATGCACGCCGATCCGGTGATCGGTGAGTTGCTGGCAGCGCTGGATCCCGCTCACAGCCAGGTCCCCCACTTCTGGGAGGACGAGGCCGGCCGGCCTTGCCGCTGCCTGCCTGATGTCGTCACCACCGACGGCCGGCTGTTTGACCTCAAGAAGACCCGCAGCGCGGTGCCACGCCGCTTCTACTGGCAGGCGAAAGATCTGGCCTACGACCTGCAGCTGGCGCACCTGGCCCTGGGCCACACAGACCGCCATGGGCGGCCGCCGGTGGAGGTGGGAGTGATCACCTTTGAGTGGGAGGAGCCTTTTGATTGCGGGCTGCTGATCCTCGATGCGCAGGACCTGGCGATCGGCCTGGAGCGGCGCGAGGAAGCCTTCCGCCGCATCGCCGAATGCCAGGCGAGCGGCACCTGGCCGAGCCACGGCCGCCAGCCGTTTCGGCCTGTATCCATTGGCTCTCGCTCTGCCGAACCCGAGGCTGTCGCCATGGAGTCGCTTGCCCTGTTCTGAGGCGCCAGAAGCGCCAGGGCCACCTGCCACAGCAGTGGCGTCAACGGATCCCTTGCCGCTTTCACCCCCCCCTCCAATCCCAACCAATCCCTCATCAGCGATGACACCTCACGACACAGCACCGCCGCCCGGCGGGATGACGACCAGCTCACAGCCCCCCACCACGGGCGGAGCCCTGGTCAAGGCGGCCGCCAGCGACATCAGCGCCGGGGTCTTTTCCGGTATCGCTGCCTTTGAAGCAGCGCAACGCATGGCCCAATGCCTCTGCTCGAGCACGATGGTGCCAACCGAGTACCGCGGCCAGCAGGGCCTGGCCAACTCGCTGATTGCCTTGGAGATCGCCGGCCGCATGGGGCTCTCGCCCCTGGTGGTGATGCAGAACATGACGCCGATTCACGGCCGGCCGAGCTGGTCGAGTTCGTTCCTGATCGCCACGGTCAATGCATCCGGGCGGTTCACGCCACTGCGCTTCCACTTCGATGACGAAGAAAGCCCGAGCTGGTGTTACGCGGAAGCCAGTGACCGGAGCAGCGGCGAAAGCCTCAAGGGCGAAAAGATCAGCATCGCCATGGCCAAACGCGAAGGCTGGTGGAGCCGCAAGGATCGCCACGGCAACGAGAGCAGCAAGTGGCAATCGATGACCGGCCAGATGTTGCGCTATCGGGCTGCCACCTTCTGGGTCAGGGTGTACTGCCCGGAGATCAGCCTGGGTCTGATCACCCAGGACGAGGCGATCGATGGCAGCGCCCCGGCGGCAGTGCCTGCGGCAGTGGTGCAGGCCGTCACGGTGCGGGAAGTCGAGGACAACAAGGGCGGCACAGCCGCCGGGGCAGTGCCGCAGCCGATCCGGGCGATGCCGGCTCCGCCTAAGGCCCGTCCCACTGACGCCGAGGAGCCAAGCGAGCCAGCGACCGTCCTCGAGGCAGAGCCGGTCGCAGATCAGCCGGCAGAACCCACCAGCCGGGCGCGACGCAGCAACGGCCGGCCCCGTCGTTCCGCTGCAGCGGCGGAAGAGGCAGCGGAGCACTCCCCAACGGCAACCCAAGGGGAGTCCGAGTCCGATGGGGACGGAGCCGGGGAGCAAACCCAGCCCCCAGAGCCGCCATTCACGCCGGAGCTGACGGAGCACCAGTCACTCCTTCCTGCAGGGGTTTCGCGCACCGACGACACCACGGAAGCGGAGCTTGTCTCGGCACCAGCTCCGGCCCCGACTCCCACAGCCGCCCCAGTTCCAGCTCCTGCATCCACGCAGACCCCAACACTGGCTGCCCCTGCAGCTGCACCGGGCAATGTCGCTGCACCTCCCGCGCCGACCACCGACCAGTCGGCCGACCCGACCTCGCTCTCGGCCGCGGATGTGGTGCAGACGGGGCTGCGTGAAATCCCCAGGCTCACCAACCTGGATGCCCTGGAGGGCGCCCGGAGCCGTGTCAATCGCCTGCTCGCCAGCGGCCGCATCCAGGAAGACGGCGCCGAACAGCTCTGGGCGGTGATCGATCGCCGCGTGCAACAGCTCCAGGCCAATGGATCTGGAGAGGTGACGCCATGAGCTTCCGCTGCCACATGCTCACCGCGATCGCCGCGTTGGAGGCGGCCCTGCAGGCGGCGGAGCAGGACCGGGATCAGGGGCTGTTCCAGGTCGCCCGCGGTGTCCGCTCCCAGCTGCAGCTCAGCAAGCTGGCCGAACGGGTGGCCCTGGTGCGCAGCCTCTGGCGCCACGCCCAGGAGCTGCTGCCGCCGGGCCTGCCGCCCCAGTTGGAGGACTCCCAGGGCGAGCCCACAGGAGAACCACAGCCGAGGGCCAGCTGATGGAAAGCCTCGACCACCAGCCCAGGCCATTACGCCGGCCACTGGGGCGCCACAAGAAGGCCGTGGCCCTCCATACCGACACCTATCTGCAGCTGCGGGCCTATGCGCAGCTGCACAACCTCACCTGGAGCGGAGCAATCCACGAGCTGCTGCGCACCCATCCCCTGATCGATCTCCCCTCCCTGCTGCAGGCCCAGCAACAGGCCGTCCACTCTTCTGCCGATTCCCAGCCATGAGCCTCAACACGATCACCCTGGTCGGCCATGCCGGCCGTGACCCGGAGATCCGCTTCTTTGAAAGCGGCACCGTGGTCTCCAACTTCACCCTGGCGGTGAATAAGCCCGGCAAAGACGAAGCGCCGGATTGGTTCCATCTCGAGATCTGGGGCAAACAGGCCCAGGTGGCGGCGGATTACGTGCGCAAAGGTTCGCTGATCGGCGTCGTCGGCCGGATGACGAGCGAGCAATGGACCGACCGCAACAGCGGTGAGCTGCGCAGTAAGGCCGTCGTCAAGGTGGAGCGGCTGGCGTTGCTGGGCACTAAGGCCGGAAACACCCAGCCGACAGCACCCGATGCCGCGGCAACGCCTGCCGCACTGCCAGCCGCATCGCCGGTACCCAGCACCACCCCAGCAGCGAGTGCCTCGACACCATCGGGCTGGAGCGCAACCACGGCTTCCGCAGCACCGAGCTGGTCCAGCCAGCCGATCAGCGCCGAGGAGGTGCCCTTCTGATGGACCACCTCCGTCCTGGCGGCGTCAACCGTCGCCCCTCCACCCAGCTGCCGGCCTTCTGCCGCACGCGCCGGCGGGTCACCACCACCGTGCGGCTGAGCACCCTGCAGCAACTCCTGTGGTTGCTCTTGCTGGTGGTGTTCCTGCAGCTCAGCACGATCCTGCTGGTCCTCGCCGGGCCCGTGCCGCCGCGACTGTCACCGACACCAGCAACATCTCGCAGCTTGATCAGCGCCGCAGCCGGATCCATCCCTGTCACACCGCGCCAGGTCCCATGAGCAGCAACGAATCGTCCCTGGTTCCCTTTGACTTCGAAGGCAGCCAGATCCGCGTCTTCACCGACGAGCAGGGCGACCCCTGGTTTGTCGCCACCGACGTCTGCAACGTGCTGGGCATCGGCAATCCTCGTCAGGCCACGACCCGACTGGATGACAACGAAAGGGGTGTCATTTCAACTGACACCCCTGGCGTTGTGCAGTCCGTGGCCACGGTGAATGAATCCGGGCTCTACACCTTGGTCCTCGGCAGCCACAAGCCAGAGGCCAAGCGCTTCAAGCGCTGGATGAGGCACGAGGTGCTGCCGGCGATCCGCCGGACAGGGCGCTACGCCGTGTCTGGCCTCGATACCACGCCGGGGTCCTTGCCCACAAACAGGCAGGACAGCGCCGGCGCCCTGCTGCTGATTGGCCAGGCCGTCGCCCGAGTCCCGGGCGTGACGCCGGGCGTCGCGATGGCCGCGACGCTCAGCTGCATTGAGGAAAACACCGGCCTTACCACCGAAACCCTGCGCCACGCACTGCCGCAGTCATGGGAGCTGGAGCCATGAGCCAGGAAGGGCACACACCACCACCCCCTGAACGGATGACCACCGATGCGCTGATCTCCCGCAGCTGGAACGACACCCCGATCCAGCGCCGCACCACCGACGGCTTCGTGAACGCCACCGCCATGTGCAAGGCGAACGGCAAGCTCTGGGGACACTTCTTCGAGACTGACCGCTGCAGCCAGTACCTGGAGGCCCTCTCGGAAACTATCGGAAAAGCGATAGTTGGGTCTGAGGGCCTGGTTCAGTCCACCACCGGGCGCAGCGGTGGCACCTGGATCCACCCCGACGTGGCCACCGAGCTCGCCCGGTGGATCAGCCCCGCCTTCTCTGTCTTCGTGAACCAATGGTTCCGTGAGGAGTTCGAGCGCAGGAACGCCCCGCAAGAGCCCACGGATCGCCCCGCTCTCAACCACCAGGAGACCCTCCGCCTGATCGAGCGTAGTTACAACCTGCTGGAGCGCTTGGGAGTGGTGGATGAGCGCGACCGCATCCAGTTCGGTGACATGGTCCGCAATGTCGCCGCCAGGGGTGCCGGCGGCCTGCTATTGCCCGCCTCAGCCGATCACGAGGAGCTATCCATCACTGATGCCTGGCTGGAGGTCACCGGCCAGCTGTTGCCCAAGGGGAAGGGGCCAGCCATCGGCAAAATCCTGGCTGCGATGTTCCGCAAAGAGTTCCAGCAGGAACCTCCGACGCGCATGCAATACGTCGATGGCGCACCGCGACAGGTGAAGAGCTACCGCCGCGGCTGGTTGATCGAGGCCCTCAAACGGCTTCTCAATGCCGGGCAGCCATGTGAGCTGATGCCATGAACAGCTGCAGAAACACACCACACTCTGAATCGATGCCCACCGATGCCCTGATCTCCCGTCGCTGGAACGGCACGCCGATCTCTAGGCGCACCAGCGACGGCTACGTCAATGCCACGGCCATGTGCAAGGCCAACAACAAAAGGTGGTCTGACTACCGCGAGTCAGGTCGGTGCCAGCTCTATTTGGATGCGCTGGAAAGCGTGGCCGGAATTTCCGTCCACGCCCTCGTTGAGTCCCGCTCAGGCGGCGCCGGTGGCGGCGGCACCTGGATCCATCCCCAGGTCGCAGTCGATCTGGCCCGCTGGATCAGTGCACCCTTTGCCGTGTGGATGGACGGCTGGTTCCTGGAGAGCCTCCAGCAGAGCGCACCGGCACCGCTGGGAACGACCCCGCCACGGCTCCGGGAGGTCGAGGTGATCGACCTGGTGGAGCGCAGCATCAGTCTGTTCGAACGGCTGGGCGGGCTCGATGAGCGCGACCAGCTGCTGTTCAAGGACATCGTGCGCAGCAACCTCCTCACAGCCAGCGCCGGGCTGTTGCCTGGTGCTCCAGTGAAGGATCAGCTCACCCTCAGCGATGCCTGGCTGGAGGTGTTCGGGGAAGTGCTCCCGCGCGCCAAGTACCGCTCGGAGAGGGTGAGGGTGGCCGAGGCCTACCGGGAGGACTTCGCTCAGAAGCCGCCGCTGCGACATCAGAAGGATGATGGCGCCCCCTGCCAGGTCAATAGCTATTGGCGCTCCTGGCTCATCGACACCCTCAAGCGGTTCCGCGCCCAGCTGGGGGGAGACTGATGGACACGCCGACAACGTCATCCCGCCAGCGGGTCTGGGTCACGACGGCAGAAGCGTGCGCAGCTCTGGGGATGAGCCGCGAAACCCTCCGCCAGCTGCGGCTGCGGGGGGTGCTGCAACCCGGCAAGCACTACCGCCGCTGGGGCTGCACCCAGGGCCGGGGGCCGCTGCAGTGGCACCTGGAGAACGTGGAGGCCACCATCACCGGTTGGAGCCGGCGCAACCTCCGGCAGTAGGGGGTTGCGCTGCTCACCTGAAGTGAGCAAAGACGCCTTTGAGTTTCGGATCAGCGCTCTGGCCTGCGTGGTGTCGCGCAAGGAGGAGCCGGCTGCTCAGGATTGATCTCGATGCCCCTGGGTCGGCCCATCGGCAGGTCCACCGAACAGGGGCAGTCCCCAACCAGCCATGTCGGCTGTTGCCGTGACCAGCATCCCCGCGATCAGAAGCTGGTTCCATTGCCGCCGGCAGCCTCTCCAGCGGATTCTCCGTGCAAAGGCCCTGCAGCGCTGGGCCAGGAACCGAGCCAGCAGGCGCCAGGCCATGGACCAGAGGCCCATCAGTGGAAGCAGGCGCAGGGGCCAGCTGAACGGGCTGCTCGCCGCCAGGGCCACCGCCGAGGCCACCTCTCAAGCAGATCGAAGCAGAGGGCTGAGCCCGAAGCCGGCCCGCTCCTGGAGGGATCACCTGGGACCGAGCAGTGAGCAAACCGGTGATTTGCTCACCTATTTGCTCACATGCCCCTTGGCCAATCCCTGAAAAGTCAATCGGGGCGACAGGATTCGAACCTGCGACCTAGTGCTCCCAAAGCCCTCGAAACAGGGTACCTCAGACCGGCTGCAATGACTGGATTTGCTGGCTCAAAACCATTGCTGTTACTGGCTTTTACCCTGCCAGTCGATGGCGGGCTGTGGCGGCGCGTGCCAAGCTTGGAAGGCGATTCTCTTGCACATTCTCTTGCAAGGGGTGTCGTGCGTGCCTGATTTCCTGGAGCCGTGCCGAAGCCCACCACCGCCCCTCGACCAGCCCGACAAGCCAAGGACCGTGGCTGGGTCGCAGCCCTGAGGTTGTCGCTCACGTCAGATCTGGGGCCTCGCAGTGGCTGGACGGTTTCGGAAATGCGTGGGCGTGTTCTGCTGAACGTTTCCGCATCTGCCGCGGGTGGTGCTCGCCAGCAGCGGGTTTTGCCATTGGCCTGGGCCGCCTCGGAGCGGCAGACCATCCATGCAGCAATTCTTGCCATTCATGCCGATTTCAGCGATGGCGTGCCCCTTGATCTTGCCATTGAAACGCATGCGAGAAACCCGTCAGACGAAACAAGTCCCTTGGGGACGACTGTCAGCGAGGCTATTAATTGGCCGCAGCTGATCCAAGCATTCAAGGATCACAAGCTCAGTAGCGGCGCGATCAAGCAGAGCACTTGGGACGAGATCTACTGGCGGCGTATGGCTGTGATTCTGGATGCAGCTGGAGGCAACCGGCGACCCATCTCATCCAAGCAACTTTTGCAGGCAGTGATTGAGTCATGGAAGGACAGGCCCGGATCTCGTGGGCGTCAATTGCAAGTGCAATTCACGGCGGCGCTACTGCGCTGGGGTGTCGATTCGGAACGCCTGCCGTCATCCTGGGCTCCTCCCCTTGATCTCTCTGTCTATGTTGGCCGCAAGCGTGATGAACGGGGGATTACAACACCCATTGATGTCAGCCATGTGCTCGGTTTGGTGGAGGTCATTCCTGATCCGCGTTGGCGAATGGCGTTTCAGCTGATGGCTGCCTACGGACTCCGGC
>JBAPUA010000055.1:0-3863 GCA_049282435.1 Cyanobium sp.
GCGGCCCGCCCCGCAGGGCCGGCTTGACCCGCCCAGCCCGCCACCGGAGACAACCCGGATAGGATGCCCTGAGCGTCACCACACCGTCACGCACCCCGCCGACCGTCCAACCCCCCGCCGTCCACACACCGCGGACACGACCGGCCGTCCGTCCGTCACACTCCGGCCGTAACCGCCGGAACTCCGGCCGCAACTCCGGCCGTATTCCCGGCGATCACAGCCACTTCCGCCGCGAGCATTTGCGCACCGACCACAATCCGCCGTTCACACGAAGACGCCGCACGCGCAACCACCGCCGCCACCTCCACCACGTGACCGCCGTTTCACATCCATTCCCGCCGCACACACACCAGCACACGTGAGTTTCACGCACGTGGTGACAGTTTTCGCGATATAGTGTACAAGAGTCACGTACAACAATGTCTGTTTCACGAGGATCAGAAAAATGGCTTCTCCGTACATCCCGCCGAAAGACGCCGACCTCCTGGCATGGGGTGCGAACTTCAGCGACCTCATCACCGCCGACCCAGCGACCTACCAGCTCACCACCGCCGACGCCCTGACGATCCAGACCGCCTACGACAACTACGCCGCGGCCCAGGCACTGGTAGACAACCCCGGTACCAAGACCTCCGTCACCGTCGCCAGCAAAAACAGCCTCAAGCAGGTCTTCATCGGGATCGCCCGGACCTATTCCAGCCAGATCCGGATAAACGCCGGTATCACCAACGAGGCAAAGCTGGACCTCGGCCTAAACCTGCCGAACAACAGCCCGAGCCCGATCCCGGCGCCGACGTCCAGCCCGATCATCACCGTTGTCGGCACCACGCCTGGCA
This sequence comes from Cyanobium sp., assembly GCA_049282435.1. Classification (GTDB taxonomy): domain Bacteria; phylum Cyanobacteriota; class Cyanobacteriia; order PCC-6307; family Cyanobiaceae; genus Cyanobium. The sequence goes on from JBAPUA010000055.1 coordinate 837, forward strand.
GCGCCACCATCAGGTACGCCGACAGCAACACCCCGTCCAGCCGAGCAAAACCGCAGGGAGTCCTGCAGCTCGAGCTGTATGTAGGAGCCAGCACCACCACGCTGGGCCCGCCACCCGCGACCCCGCTTTACGGGCTCGTGACCCGCCAACCCTTCGCAGTCATGTTCGACGCCGAAGACGCCGGCAAGACCGCAACCATGTACTCGCGCTGGACAACCAGAACCGGACTCACCGGCCCATGGTCCGCCGCAGTGACCTGCGTCATCCCGAGCACCTAAACCAACCGCCCGCCAGGGCGCAACAATACCGATCGACACACCACAACGAACACGGAGACGATGAACCATGATCAGCCGACCGAAGCGCCGGTACAACAAGGGACCAAGCCGACGCAAGCAAGAGTCAGGCCCAGGTGCCGCGGCGCAACTCACCACGAGAACGCCGATCACTCCAACCTTCGGAGCGAAATCAGGCTCCAGCATCACGATGACACTCAACCAGCCCGTGAGCCTGACGGGAATCCCCGCGTACACGAACGGCGCAGTCACCGTGACCGCCGCGACCAGACCGACAAGCAACACGGTCGCCCTGACCTTCAACGGCGCACTGACCGCGTCGATTCCCCTGACAATCCCATTCGAGGACCCCGCGGTCCGCAATTCATTGGGAGGGTACGTTGCCAGCGGCAGCTACACCTTTTCCTAACCCCATCGAGGTCGTAAACGCGAGCAGCCCGGAAGAAACGCCGGCCAGCTTCTACTGCGAATTCGACCAGACAATCAGCCTAAACGGAATACCCCAATGGGTATTCACCAACGGCGCCACGATCAGCAGCATCAGCCTTTACTCACCCACCGCGGTCTATGTGACTTGCAACATCAACATCGCCTACGAGTCATTCGATCCAACGGTGAGCGATAGCGCAATCACCGGAGCCCAGGGCGCAACACTGTCAACCAATCAGGTCTACATCGCAGGACCTTGACCACCAGCGAAAAAAACAGCCCCGCAAATCGCTCAGGAGCGACTTGCGGGGCTTCTTTGGTATCAGACTGCCTCTGAAATCACGACCGCCGGCGACTTCGCCGTTGTGCCGCCAACTCGCGAAACAGCGCATTCACTTTGAGCCAGAGCTTCGCCGAGTCCTTCGAGCACTGCCGGTACCGATCCCATTGTCGAATCGACACGGATCCGGGCCGCGGACGTTGAATCTCAGCCAACACCCGCTCGACCATGCGAGCCGGAGCATTGACAGGAAATTTCACCTTCCGACTACTCATCACAGCCCCCCGGTTAGAGAATCTGCCCGCCGTCGCCGCTCGCGCCGAGGATCAGCCCCGCTTCACGGAGCTTCGCCGCCAGCGCCTTGCAGAAGTAGTTACCCGGCCGATTGGCACTCACCGCCTGGGCGGCAGCTTCTTGCACGCAGGCCATGACGACCGGCCCGCGCTCCTCGTACAGCGCCTGCACCCGCTTGTAGAACATCGTCCGTTTGCGAGGGTCGCCGCCGAGCCCGAACTTCTTCCGCATGCGATCAAACAACGATCGCTCTTCGCTCCGGCCCGACTTCGTGATCTGGTCTATCTGTTCTTGCAAGCCGGACACCGTACCTGCGCGAACTTCCTCGACTTCAGCGCGAAACCGAGGAGCTTCGCCGCCTTCATCCCGATCGACTTCGCGATCCTGACCTTCCATCTGGAGAATCTTCTTCTTCTCCTCGTGATTCCGCAACATCGACCGGAAAACGCCTCGTTCAGACATGATTCCGCCTCCGGCTGGAGTTGTTCCGCGTTGCTTCGCCTCGCGACTTCGAGCACGCATTACGCGTTTGCTCAGCTTGTCGTCGCGACGCGCCAGCGTAGCAACGCCACAGCGCCGTACCGCTCCGCTGCGCTGCGCTCGTAATCTTCGAGATTCCGCACAACCCCGCCAAGTGCGCAAACAGTCAGCGCGCACGTGTACACCAAGCGCGTGACCGGGCTTTCCGGGCGCATACCCGCACCAGACCGCTGTCCGGGCCGGACTTCGGACCGCTCGGGCTGTCAGTCTGCGTGTTGAAGCGGATCGTACTGCGTTTCAGGCGCAGCGGTGGGAAGTGCAGCCATCTCGGCTTTCTTGCGCTCGCGGTACTCAGCGGTGCGCTTCGCGTTCTTCTTCATCCGTTCGAGCTTCGCGAGGTCTTCGTAAGTGACACCCGGCGGCAGGGCCGGCAGGGCGGGTGAAGCCACCGGGGGCGGCGGCGGAGCAGTCGGCGCGGCGGAGTTCGCCGCCCCCGGGGAGAGCTTCACCATGTCAACGATATGAGGTCGGGCCGGGTCTGGAGTTTGCGGCGCGTACCCGTTCCGCTCGTAAAAGCCTGTCGGGTCGCCGGCCTGCATGTTGGTTTTGCAGCGGATTCGCGAAGGGTTGAGAGCTTCGAGGACCGCGGAGCCAATACCGGCCGTGCGGTGAATCGGTGCCAAGTGAAGGTTGTGCAGGATGGACCCGCGGTACATGATCACGAACCCGCCGAAGTCGCCGTCGATCAGCACAGCGTAAACACAGTTGTCGGGCCGCTTGATGATCGACTCAAGGTGTCGGCGTCGGAAAAAGTAGTCGCCGCCGAGGTGAGCGTCACACCAGTCAGCAAGCGGAAGATAGTCGGCCGGGCCGCACTTGTGCAGGCTGACAGTGTGGTTCGGGTGCGCAACGATGGGGCCGGCGTGACTCATGCCCGTGATTGTAACGTCCGGCCGGCAGGCCGGACAGGTGGCAGGTGGCAGGCGGCAGGCGGCAGGCGGCAGGGTGCGAGCAGCAGGAGCGGGGGGGGCTTCTAGTGCCCGGTGCCGCAGACCCGGAGCCGGCCCGCCCGCTGCGAGTCTCGCGGGGGTGCGGGCTCGGTCGAGTAAAACCGCGGGGATCACACCCGTAGCGGGTGAGTGTGCTGGATCTTGGCACAGCGCACCCGCACCGCCAGCGTGACAACCCCGCGCTTTTCCCGCGCTCACGCCCCCCCCGCTCCTGCTGCTCGCACCCTGCCGCCTGCCG
>JBAPUA010000056.1:0-4241 GCA_049282435.1 Cyanobium sp.
CTGCTTCCGTTTCAACCGTCGCTTCTCGATGGCTGGGATGACCGAGCGGATCGCCAATGCGGTCTGCTCCTGCATGCCACTCACAGAACGGGATCTCAGGGTCGCGGAGGCTTATGGGTAATCAAGTAAACTTATGCCGGCCCCCGATAGCATTTATCCCTGCTGGCCTGGGAACATTAGTACCCTTGTTGCTGCAGGAGGAGCCTTGTGGCAACCCTGAAGCCAGCGACTGAATCTTAATGCTCTGGATTTGGCATCACCAGCCAGCGCCAGCCGGCAAAGCAGCCTTGCAACAGCAGCCTGCCCTGCGACACCAGCCTGCCGCCCTAAGAGCAGCTGCCGCGCTACGCATCTGTGCCGCTCTGCTGCTGTTCCCCCTGGGGGGCTGTCAAGCAACTGCCCAGCTGGTGGGCAAGCCGCCCACGCCAGGGCCGCTGCCCGCCGGCATTGAGCTGGTGTTCAACCACAACCCCCTGCAGCATTACCGCAGTCCCATCAGCGGCCAATGGCGAGCTGGCGACGACCTGGAGGCTTTCATCCTGCGGGGCATTAATTCCGCCCAGCGGGAAATACTGGTGGCAGTGCAGGAATTATCGCTACCAAAAGTGGCCGAGGCATTGGCCCGCCGCCAGAGCGAAGGTATCACAGTGCGTGTAATTCTAGAGAACACCTACAGCAAGCCCTGGAGCCAAGAGCATGCCGCCGATCTCAGCCCCCACCAGCGACTCCGCAATACCCAGTTACAAAAACTGGGCTGGGGAGATGCGGTAGCAATTATGCAACAGGCCCATGTGCCGATGATCGACGATACCGCAGATGGCAGCAAAGGTAGCGGCTTGATGCACCATAAATTCATGGTAATTGATCGGCGGGAAGTGATTACCGGTTCCACCAACATCTCCCCCTCCTGCGTCCATGGCGACCCGGATGATCCAACCACCCTGGGCAACGTCAACCATCTACTGCGCTTCCAGAGCCCTGCCCTGGCTGAGTTGTTCGCCGCCGAATTCAACCGCATCTGGGGCGATGGCCCCGGCGGTGCAGCCGACAGTCAATTTGGCTTAGCCAAGCAAGAAGGGCCACTGCAGGTGGTGCAAATTGGCGAGACAACGGTAGGGGTGCTGTTTGCGCCCCATCCCCGCCGCGACGGCAATAATGGGCTGACAGTAATCGACAACTTGCTGTCCGAAACCCATAGGAGCCTGGATCTGGCCCTATTTGTACTGTCCGAACAACGGCTGGCAGATACGATGGAAGCTCTACAGCAGCACGGGATAAAGATTCGATTACTGGCCGATCCAGGTTTTGCAAATCGCTCCTTCAGCGAGGTGCTTGACCTGCTCGGCACGCGCATGCCCGATCGCCGCTGCATGCTGGAGGCAGGCAACAAGCCTTGGCAGCAACCCCTCGCTGGGGTAGGCACACCACGCCTGCCCGGAGGCGACAAATTGCATCACAAATTAGCGATCATCGACGACGAACGAGTGATCAGCGGCTCCTTCAACTGGAGCCCCAGCGCCTCCTTCCAAAACGACGAAACCCTGCTGGTGATCGATTCAGCTCTACTCGCCCGCCACTTCAAGGCTGAAATCGACCAACTCTGGAAAACAGCCGAATTGGGCATTAGCCCCCGCCTGGCCCGAAAACAGCTAAGGCTGCAACAAAAATGCGGCCGTGGCCAGCAGCGCAGTTAGCGACAGCAGCGCTGCAACCTGGCAACAAGGTCACAAATGGCCCGCTGAACAGGGCCCCTAGGTAAAGAAAACCATCGGCTTTATCCTCTCGCTGCCTAGACGTTGCCAGGTTGAGCACAGTGAGGGTCAACCTCCGTGCCGCTGGCTTCAGGCGGCGTCGCGATGCCCGATCATTTTTCCCCCTCAGGGCGGCGCCTGAGCGGCCTGGCGCTGGCCTTCGCCCTACTGGCCCCCGGACTGGTGACACCCCTGGCCGCCGCGGCCGAAACGGTGCTGGAGCGGGCGGCCCGCACCGGCGTGATCAGCATGGGCGGCCGCACCGATCTGCCCCCCTTCTCCTTTCTCGATGGCAGCAAAGCGGTCACGGGCTTCTCGATTGATGTGGCCCGGCTGATCGAGGCGGAGGCAACCGCCTACCTGGGCAAGCCAGTGAAACTGGAGTTCCAGGTGGTGAACGACCCCGCCACCCTGTTCCGCCAGGTGAGCCATGGTGAAACCGACCTGGCCTGCGGCGCCCAATTCACCTGGGAGCGGGAGATGTTTGTTGATTTCTCGCTGCCCTACAGCCTCTCCGGCATCCGGGTGCTGAGTAGAGATGGGCGCATTGACGGCTCGCCCCAGAGCCTGGTCGGCAAGCGCATTGGCGTGCTGGCTGGCGGCCTCGGCGACACCACCATCGCCGACCTGCAGCCCAAGGCCCTGCGCCAACCCTTCCCTGGCCTTAACGAAGCGGTGGCGGCCCTGCAGACAGGTAAGGTGGACGCAGTGGCCGGCGATTCACTGCTGTTGATGGCAATCCGCAAGCTCAAGGGCAAACAGGGCCTTGAATTACGGCCCGAACAGCCCCTGGCCCGCTATGCGGTGGGCTGCATCATGCCGGAAAATAATTCCACCTTCCGCAATCTGGTAAATATAGCCATTGCCAGGCTGCTACAGAGTTACCTCAACGATGATCCGGCTGCCGTGGCCATCGTCAATCGCTGGTTCGGCCCGCAGGGGATGCTCGAGCTGCCCACCCCGATGATCAAGGCCTATTTCGCAGCCGTAATGCTCAACTATGAGCAGATCCAGGTTGCCTCTCCCTCCTCCGCCAAATAGCAGCAGATCCATGTCGATTAATACCCGCTCCGGCCTGTTCGCCTTCCTGATGGTGCTGGCCACCCTGCAGATCCCGGCCGGCCAGGCCAGTGCTAGCGCCGGCGCCGAGGCCACTGGCAACCCAGCCCCCGCCGGTTCGATCACCGGTTCGATCGAGGCGCGCCTGCAGCGCATCTCTGCCGCCCTGCGGGAACAGCAGCTGCAAGGCGGTGTGGAGGCAGCCGCTGGGGCCGACCTGCGCCTGGCCGCCGGCTTCGTCAATGGTGGCCGTGGCGGCTGGGGTAACAGCCGCTATGGCGGCTTTGGCAATGCCCATCCCTACTACGGCGGGGGCGTCGGCTTCCTCAATGGCAACGGCGGTTTCCGCAACGGTGGTTTCCGCAATGGGGGCTTCCTCAATGGCGGCGGCTTTCGCAATGGCGGATTTGTGAATTGGTAGGGCCGGCAGGGGAGCAGACCATGGGGCAGAACCAAGCCGCTGGCGAGCCCAACTACGGGCCGATCAGCCTGCTGGTGGTCCAGGCCACCCCCTACTGCAACTTGGACTGCGACTACTGCTACCTGCCAGATCGCGACAACCGCGCCCGCCTAAAGCCAGAGTTGCTTGATCCAATCCTGGATCGGCTGCTCAGCAGCCCCTTCATCGACGGCGACTTCACCCTGCTCTGGCATGCCGGAGAGCCATTGGCACTGCCAGTGAGCTTTTATGACGAAGCCAGCCGCCGCATCCAGGCGGCGCTGGAGCGTCATCCCGAACGGCACATCGCCATCCACCAGTCGATCCAGACCAACGGCACGTTGATCGATCAGCAATGGTGTGAGTGCTTCCAGCGCCACCAGATCAGCGTGGGGGTGAGCCTGGACGGGCCCGCGTTTCTCCACGATGCCCACCGCCGCACCCGCACCGGCCTGGGCAGCCATGCCGCCACGATGCGGGGCATTGGCTGGCTGCGCCGCTACGGACTGCCCTTCCATGTGATCAGCGTGCTGGGGGAGCAGGGCCTCGATCACGCCGACAGCATCTTCCAGTTCTTTCTGGAGCAGGGCATCCACGACGTGGGCTTCAACATGGAAGAAACAGAAGGCATCAATCGCGCCTCCAGCCTGCAGGGAAGTGAATGCGAAAGGCGCTTCAGCGCCTTCATGCAACGCTTCTGGGAACTGACCAGGGCCACGGGCGAACAGTTCGTACTGCGGGAGTTCGAGAGCGTCTACTCACTGGCCTATGCCGATGCTCGGCTCAAACAAACCGACATGAACAAACCCTTTGTGATCGTGAGCGTGGATCACAAAGGCAACTTCTCCACCTTTGACCCTGAGTTACTAGTGTACCGTCCCGGAGATGCGCGAGCAAAGTCTTTGTAGCTTTTCAAAGATCGAGTCCGCTGTGGCGGTCCAGATGAATGGAGCGGTATTTTTGTTGTAGGCCGCGACAAACTGCTCGATTTT
>JBAPUA010000057.1:0-5144 GCA_049282435.1 Cyanobium sp.
CCGCTGCATTCATTTATCCTGTTTTCCTGGGATGTCCAATTATAAAAATGGACCTAAGCACAGCCGGGTCGTTCCCAATCAGCTTTATTGTCAACATGCACAATAAGCTATTGGACAATTTATCCGATGACATAGATGATAATACAAAATCAAAGCTTTCAACTGAACTCAAAAACACACTTGTCTCAAAAGGAATACCGTCAGAGATACGAAAGTCATCGCTCAGAAAATCATATAGAATCGGGGCGCTGTAGCAGCAGCATTACGACTGTTAAGATTTTTGCACCCTTTCAGGGGGGACATGTCAATACATACCAATCCATTTCGGATCTTTGGCAATCTGATCAGAGTGTTGGCCTGACGGCTCTCCCGGTTCAATCCCATCGGCCGCTTCTTTGGCGTCAATCAAATTTGCCGGTTGGGCGCCGACATATCTGCTGAAGCTTGTCGCGGTGCGCATGAGCCTGCGGATCCAATGCTAGGCCTGCTCCGCAGAGCTCTCCACCGGAGTCTGCCGCCATCGGCTCCAGGTTGTCGCATGACGACATTTACCCTAGCTTTACTCCACTGCTCTACGGCCGTTCCTGCTGTTTGCTTCTGCTGCGCCGACTGGCCTGCACACGGCGGTGGCTGTCGCCGCTGATCTCGACGATGTGGCAGTGGTGCACCAGCCGATCCACGGCGGCGACGGTCATGGGGCTGCTGGGGAAGATCTGATCCCAGGCGGTAACTTGATCGCCGCCATAAGCCCCAGATGGGCGTCCAAGTTCACCAGCTAGGCATGGCCGCCTAAAGGTCTGTACGCATAGCTCTTGGCTGGCCCGCCAGTACGGGATTGGGTCGGCTGGTCTCACCGGTTCCGATGCCCGAAACTCAATCCGCCGCAGTCGATCTGGCAGCAAAGGATGACCTGATCAGCTTCCTCAAGGCCATCCCGGGTGGTCGTTGCCGCATTGGGATCCGCTACACTCCTTTATGTTTCCTGCTGCTGGTGGCGGTGCTCGGGTTGTTCAGCGGCTGTGTCGCAGCTCCCGTGATCTGGAAGCCTTTGCCAGACGTCAGCGGGAGGCGCTCAGGGCTGCCTCAAAGTCGAGATCTCAGCCCGCAATGGCGGCTGAACGACGCGGTGCCGTCTGATCAGGCGCTGTCGACGACTGGATCCCTGAAGCAGAGCAGCCTTCGAGATTCCTGATTGACGGGACTTACAGGCAGCCCTGCGCAAAATGCACAGGGCTGCACTGGCGGGAGCCTGAGAGACGGACCGCAGGAAAGCCGCCCTCATTGAGCCAGAGCCACAGAGTCAGGTATTCAGTATAGAGCCGTGGGGGCTACGGGCTTGTGGGACAAACTCCTAGGCACCTCACAGCTCCCGAATCCAACCGAGCAGACGCTCGGCACGGTGCCTATAGAGATGATGCGCCTGGGTCCGCCGCCAGGCCCGCTGTCCAATTACGGCAAGGGCAGCCGGCTCAGCGTCGGCCCATGCCAGCCGATCCAAAGCTGCCTCGACTGTGTTCGCCACCAGAATCTCCTGCTCCGGCACGTAGTAACGACCAACCTCCAGACCCGCCCCACAGACAAGCTGGCGACCACCGGCACCGGCGCATTCGAAGAGGCGCGGCCCCGGCGTGGAGGGCATCACGCCGGCAGCATTCGCTAGATTCAGATCCCGGCCGAGATACAGCGTGAGCGGCAGGGCTGCATAAAGGGTGTGAAGCACAACCGGCGCGATCCGTTGATGACGCACAACGGTGGGGGGAGGATAGTTGGGCCAATCGGGACCGATCAGCAAAGCTTCGGGATAGGCCTGAACCAGGGGATCGAGCCAGAGCAATCGGTTCTTGAATGCCATTCCACAGAACAGCCAACGGGCGGGATGGTGCACGTACTGGCCAGGCCGAGACTCCGGTTGGTCTTGGGAGGCCAGCGGTAAATGCCGCACCGTCCAGTCGCCGGGATAGAAGCAGAGGCTGGCGGCATCGGTGGTCACGATCAGATCGATCCAGTGCCCATGGCGCAGCATGAAGTCGAGCTCGTAGGGGTCCTCCAGCGACCAGAAGGCCAGACGAGCCCCCACTTGCACGCAGACATGGCGCACCAGAGGCAAGGGGATTGTGTCGAGAGCCAGACCCCCGACCAACAAAGTGCAGGCAGGTCGCCACTCCTGGATTGCCGTTAGCAACTGCTCCAGCGGAACCAGGCAGACCTCCACAGAGGCCCCCCGAGCGGCGAGCTGTTCGAAGCCGTTGGCAATCTCTTTCAGAAGTCCATAATTGGAGTTGAGTGCGGCGGGACAACTACCGCAAATCAGTACGCGCATCTCAGATTTCCCGCAGCTGCCGCAAGAGGCGGGCGATATGATTTCCAGCTGGCAAACCATAGACAACGCGCCGCAGCCGAGAGCGCCACAGAGCCCGCCGCAAAAATTTCGGATACAAGGAAAACTCACCTCTACTCTCCACCCAGCGCTGGTGAGGGCGACCCTGCCAGGGCAGTGGCCGCAGGGGCTGTGGCCGTTCCAGAACCTGCTCAAACAAACGCCAGTGCTGTTGCCCAAAGCCCGTGGTCGGCCGGGTCGCCATCACACCTGCCTCCAGACTCCAGGGGCTGCGCAGCTGGGCCAAACCATCCGGAGTGGCGGCCTGAATCAAAGCGGCGAGCAGGTCGTTCACAGCATGGGGCTTAAAGCGTCGTGAGGCAGGATGCAACGGCCGTTGGCGATGGGTCTCAGCCAAGGCGCCGATGGCGACGAAAAAGCAAGCACGGCCAGCAAGCACCCACTCATCGAAGGTGATGCAGTAGGTCTCAGGCCAGGGGGAAAGGAAGAGAGCAAGATCGCAGCCAGCTGCCCGTACCGTGAACTCACCCTGGGAATAGCGCCCCAACAGCTCGACGCGCGGCTGGCCAGCCAACTCCTTTCGGATGTAGGCATCCACTCGGCCCAGCACACGAAAACGAATCGGCAGCTCGAGCAACTCCACCTGATCGAGCAGGCGGCGGAAATCGGCATAGCCCTTATTGGGGGCCAGGTTGCCTGGCAACAGCACGACGAGCTCCTCCCCCGTCGCGGCGGGCAGCGGCATGGGCGGAGCCTCGATCGCTGGTTCGATCACCGCCGTGGACGGCAGATGGGGGAACACAGCCCGTAGCTGGGCTTCAGCCGCGGCCGATGGAATGATCAGCTGATGGGCATGGGCAATGGCCTCCGCCATCACCACCCGCCGCTGCATAGGATCGACACTGCCGTACTGGGGGTGGCGTGCAGCGGTACAGCTATCGCATCGGTCGTCATAGAAAGTGCCGATACCGCAGAAGCGCTGCTGGGGATCGAGCAGATTCCAACTGTCGCAAAGCACGAAGTAGTCGTGCAGGGTGAATACCACCCGCGCACCGGCCCGGCGGGCCAGAGGCAGCACTCCTGGAGTGAATCCGATCAAATGGTTTACGTGCACCAGCCTGGGCTGCCAACTGGCAAGCAGTTGCTCAAACTGATGCTCAAATTCCGGGTGATAGAGGCTGAATTCATCCACGGACTGGCGGCAACGGAAACGACCAACCACCGCGCCGTCGGCATCCAGAAGCTCAAAGCCACGCCCGTCATCACCGGCGCGGCAGAGGACCCTGATTTCGGTATCAGCAGGAGCTGCTGCCAAAATCGCCTCCAGACAGAGACCGGCTCCGCCGTGATGGAAGCCGGGTCGGACCTGTTCATGGCTCACGAACAGCAGCCGTGTCTTGGCAGGAAACGCCGCCAGCAGTCGGATCGGATCGGGCCGGCACTGCCCGAGGACTTCCAACAGCACTTGAGCTCGCTGGTCGTAGGTGTGATGGAGACGGATGCGGCCAGCCATGGCAGTACCGATGTCTCGGAAGCGCTGCGGCTCACGGCAAGCCTCTGTAAGCAGTTCGAGCAGTTCATCTAGATCTCGAAAACGCAGGAAATGCTCTCCCTCCACAAGATCGAGCGGCATGTCGGGGATCTCACCGGCATGGACCAACTGACAAGAACCCGTAATTCCAGCCTCGAACAGCCGCGGGCCTGGAGAACGAGAGTAGGCGTGGCGACCGGAGCCGGAGAAGTCTCTGCCAATCACAAGAGTGCAGAGGCTGCAGGCTGCCCTCATCGCGAACTCAGTGATGGGGATCGGCGAGCTAAAGCCCAGTCCTGTCTCCAGTCCACACTCACGACCCGTAGCCTCCACCACAGCATTGGCCACCAAATGCAGGTCAAGAGCGTCCGCAGCATCGAAAGCTTGCAGGAGCTGACCTAGCAGACGCTTGCGGTTGGGCCAGGCGGTACCGGAGAAAAAGGCCAGGCATGAGGGTTCCAAGGAAGCGGCTTCTGGCAACAGATCGGCATCAGCCGCCAAGGGCAGATGGCGGCCACCCCGGTAAGCCTGGACGCTGCCGCTGTCGTTGGTAAACACGCACTGGAACAGCTCGGCTCGACGCTGGTTAGTGGCGAGCTCATAGGGATCTTCTGTGAACCAAATGGCACGGCGGCCAAAAGGGGTCTGCAAGCGGTGGCTGGGAATCTGCTGCAATTCCTCTCCGCCATACACCAGGAGCGACTGGCCCTCGGGATCGCAGGGGATCTGGCCCAAATCCACGGGATCAACTAGCACAAGCTCTCCCTGGTGCTGCCGTTTCAGTGCCCGAACCAACGCCTGGACGATGTAGCCGTTTGGATCGGCAGGCTTGGAGTTGAGAAGAAAGAGCTTCAACTGCGCAGACTCAGCGTGATGAACGTAGACGACCCATCAGATGCGCCAGCCAGCCCGAAGGCAGCAGGCGCCAAGAAAGACGGAGAGCCGTGAGCACCAAGACCTATCGCACCGGCAACAGCCGCTCCCGCGCTGAGCGCCATGGAAAGAAGGCCTCACGCCGCAGGTAAGTCCAGCCATGACGTCGAGCCAGGTGAGCCTCTCCACCGCAGCAGTAACCAACTGCTGCTCAAGGTTCGAGAAAACTGCCCCTTGTGCATCCACTAGATCCACACGGAGCAATCGATAGCGCTGCGCCTCCCCTGGATCCAGGTGTTCAATGCCGGTGAGGTCACTGGCATTGCCGCAATTGGCGAGGTGGAGCATCGTGGCCGTGGTCTCTTTCAGCAGGCGCCTCACCCTCGCCCCGCCGATGAAGCC
>JBAPUA010000058.1:0-5255 GCA_049282435.1 Cyanobium sp.
GCTTAGGAATCTTCGGTTAACCGCACTTCGGGCACCCTGTGCCACAGCCTTCCAGCTTGAGCCATTGGATCAGGGCATCGTCGCCATTGCGGTAGTAACCGTGACGGATGCCCGCGTCGCGAAAACCACAGCAGCCGTAGAGGGCCCGGGCGGCGCTGTTGCCGCTGGCCACCTCCAGGGTGGCCCGCTCGGCTCCGCCCTCTCGGGCGGTGGCCAGCAGGCCCTGCAGCACCAGCCGACCGAGGCCGCGGCGACGCTCGGTCGGTGCCACCGCCACCAGTGTGATGTGCAGCTCGTCGACGACCAGCCAGCCACTGGCCATGGCCAGCAGCTCCTCACCGCGCCAGATCCCCAGCCCCGGGCGCCGGTCGTCCTCCAGTTCCGTTTGCCACTGGCCCGGGGTCCAGAGCCCACCGAGGGCGAGCCCATCCAGCGCCAGGCAGGCTTCGCGATCGGAGGGCTTCAGGGGTCGCAGGGGCGAGATCGATTCAGGAGTCACGGTCTCGGGCAGCCTGGCTCTCTACCATCGAACACTGCGATCGCTTTTGGAGTCCCTGCCCATGGTCCTGTCGTCCGCCGCCTCGACGGCTTCCGGCGCCACGGCAAGCGGCGTCCCAGCCGAAACCGATCTGCAGCAGACGTCCTGCTTTGAGTTGCCCGCCGATCCTCTCAGTCCCAACCGCAATCTCACACCGATCACCACCCGCATCAACGAACACGGGGCTCTGGAGGTGGGCGGCTGCCAGCTGAGTGAGCTGGCCCATCGCTACGGCACACCTCTTTATGTGCTCGATGAGGCCACCCTGCGGGCCACCTGCCGGGCCTATCGCCAGGCCCTGGAGCGCTTCTACCCCGGCCCTTCGCTGGCCCTCTACGCCTCGAAGGCCAACAGCTCCCTGGCCATTTCCTCCCTGGTCGCCTCCGAGGGGCTGGGCCTTGATGCGGTGTCCGCCGGGGAGTTGCTGACGGCCCTCGGCGCTGCCATGCCGCCGGAGCGGATCGTGCTGCATGGCAACAACAAATCGGCAGAGGAACTGGAGCTCGCCGTCGCCCGGGGCGTAACCGTGGTGGTCGACAACTGGCGCGACGTCGAGCTGCTGGCGGCCATCGCCCCGGCCCAGGGGGCTCCGGTGCGCCTGCTGGTGCGCTTCACGCCCGGCATTGAGTGCCACACCCACGAGTACATCCGCACCGGCCATCTCGACAGCAAGTTCGGCTTTGATCCCGATCAGCTGGAGGCGGTGCTGTGCCATCTCGCCGACTGCCCCTGGGCTGATCTCGATGGGCTGCACGCCCACATCGGTTCCCAGATCTTCGAGCTGGAACCCCATCGCGATCTGGTCGGAGTGATGGCCGATGCTCTGCAGCTGGCCCGCTCCCTCGGCCATCGCTGCACCGATCTCAATGTCGGCGGTGGCCTCGGGATCCGCTACGTCGCCGGCGACGATCCTCCGTCGATCGAGGCCTGGGTGCGCACGGTGGCCGAGGCCGTGGTGGCCGCCTGCAGACAACGGGACCTGGCCCTGCCCCGGCTGCTCTGCGAGCCGGGGCGCTCCCTGGTCGCCACAGCTGGCGTCACCCTTTACAGCGTCGGCAGCCGTAAAACCATCGCCGGCCTACGTACCTATCTCTCGGTGGACGGCGGCATGAGCGACAATCCGCGGCCGATCACCTATCAGTCGCAGTACACGGCGGTGCTGGCGGATCGCCCCCAGGCGCCGGCCACCGAAACGGTCACCCTGGCCGGCAAGCACTGTGAATCCGGCGACGTGCTGCTCAAGGATCTGGCCCTGCCCGCCGCGGCGAGCGGTGACGTGCTGGCGGTGTTCGCCACGGGCGCCTACAACGCCTCGATGAGCTCCAACTACAACCGCATTCCCCGGCCGGCGGCGGTGCTGGTGGGCGATGGTGTCGCCGATCTGGTCCAGCGCCGCGAACAGCCGGAAGACCTACTGCGCTACGACGTCCTGCCGGTGCGGCTTTCGTCGGTAAGTTGACTGGGTCGAGGGTCTTCGCTTCGACGACCTGGCCTCCGATCCGCGATCGCCTGATCCTGGAGCTCCAGTCGTTCCCGTCTGCCCCCACCTTCTCCGCAGCATTTTCAAGCTCTTTCCCGTGACCTGGCTGCAGAATCTCGACCTGCGCCTGCTGCTCGATCTGTTCTTTGCCACGGCCCTGGGAGTCCTGCTCCTGGGCCGGGTGACTGAATCGCGCACCCTGTGGTTGTTGCGGGGCTATCTGTTTCTGGTGGCCCTGGCCTGGGTGGTGCAGCGCTACGCCAACCTGCCCCTGACCAGCAAGTTGGTGGATGCCCTGGTGCTGGCCTGCAGCATGGCTCTGGCCATCCTCTGGCAGGGGGAGCTGAGGCGGCTGATGGAGCTGCTGGGCACGGGGCGCTTCGGCGTGGTGTTTGCCGATCGCAGCCGGGATCAGCTGGCCTCCGGTTCGGTGAGCATTCTCACCGAGGCCGCCGGTCGGCTCTCCCAGGCACGCCGCGGCGGATTGATCGTGCTCGATCTGGGCAGTGATCTGCGTCCCGAGGATTTCCTCAACCCGGGCATCCCGCTCGATGCCCAGCTCTCGGTGGATCTGGTGCTCAACCTGTTTGCCGTGGACACCCCCCTGCACGATGGTGCGGTGCTGGTACAGCACAACCGCATTGCCGCCGCCGGCGTGATCCTGCCGTTGTCCCGCCAGGGTCTCAATCGCTACGGCACCCGCCATCTGGCAGCCCTCGGTCTCACCGAGCGCCATGCCCGATGCCTGTGCATCGTCGTCTCCGAGGAAACAGGCACCCTGTCACTCGCCCGCCAGGGCCGTCTGGAGCGGCCGATCACCAGCAGTAGGCTCCACGACCTGCTCACCGCCAGCCTGGCCTCCGTGCCGTCTGGGCGTAGCCTGAGCCCGGACCTGCCGGAAGCCCGCGGATGAGTGGCGCCCTGGCGACCACCCCAAGCCACCCCCAACCGCTGCCCTCCCAGCTCGATGGGGCACGGTTGCCCACCCATGTGGCCGTGATCATGGATGGCAACGGCCGCTGGGCACGGCAGCGGGGACTACCCAGGGTGATGGGCCACCGGGCTGGCGTCGAGGCCCTCAAGCGCACCCTGCGCCTCTGCAGTGACTGGGGCATCGGGGCTCTGACGGCCTATGCCTTCTCCACGGAAAACTGGACCCGGCCCGGCGAGGAGGTCACCTTCCTGATGGCGCTGTTCGAGAGCGTGCTGGCCCGGGAGCTGGAGGCGCTGGAGCGGGAGCAAGTGCGGATCCGCTTCCTCGGCGATCTCGAGGCCCTGCCCCAGAGGCTGCAGAACCTGATCGCCGACGCCACGGCCCGCACCGCTGTCAATGACGGCATTCACTTCAATGTGTGCACGAACTACGGCGGCCGCCACGAGCTGGTGCGAGCCGCCCGCCACCTGGCCGAGCGGGCCGCTGCCGGTGCGCTGGACCCGGCCAGCATCGACGAGGGCCTGTTCGCCGCTGAACTGTTCACCGCCGGCGAGGTGGATCCTGACCTGCTGATCCGCACCAGCGGTGAGCAGCGCATCAGTAATTTCCTGCTGTGGCAGCTGGCCTACGCCGAGCTCCACATCACCGAAGTGCTCTGGCCCGACTTCGATCAGGCGGCCCTGCTCAGGGCTCTGCTGGATTATCAGGGCCGCACCCGCCGTTTCGGCGGCATCCCCACACCTTCATGATCACGCGTCACGACTGGTCCCGTTCGGAGATTCAGGCCCTGCTCGATCTGCCCCTGGTCGATCTGCTCTGGCAGGCCCAGCAGGTGCATCGGGCGGCGAACCCCGGCTATCACGTCCAGCTGGCCTCCCTGCTCAGCGTCAAGACCGGCGGCTGTGAGGAGGACTGCGCCTACTGCCCCCAGTCGATGCACCACAGCGCCGATCTCGGCGGCCGCCCGGAGCTGGATGTGCAGCCGGTGCTGACGCGGGCCCGGGCCGCCCGCGACGCTGGAGCCCATCGCTTCTGCATGGGCTGGGCATGGCGTGAGATCCGCGATGGCGCCCCCTTCGAGGCCATGCTGGCGATGGTCCGGGGGGTGAGGGAGCTGGGGCTGGAGGCCTGCGTCACCGCCGGCATGCTCAGTGACCAGCAGGCCCGGCGTCTGGCCGAGGCCGGACTCACCGCTTACAACCACAATCTCGATACCAGCCCGGAGCACTACGAGCGGATCATCAGCACCCGCACTTACCAGGAGCGGCTTGAAACCCTGAGCCGGGTGCGATCGGCGGGCATCACCCTCTGCTGTGGCGGCATCATCGGCATGGGGGAAGGCCCTGCCGATCGCGCCGGTCTGCTGGAGGTGCTGGCCAACCTCGATCCCCATCCTGAGAGCGTGCCGATCAACGCTCTGGTGGCGGTGGAGGGGACCCCGCTGGCAGATCTGCCGGCGGTGGATCCGCTGGAGCTGGTGCGCATGGTCGCCACCACCCGCATCCTCATGCCCCACAGCCGGGTCCGACTCAGTGCGGGCCGCCAGCAGCTGAACCGCGAGGCCCAGATCCTCTGCCTGCTGGCCGGTGCCGATTCGATCTTCTATGGCGACATCCTGCTCACCACCGGCAACCCGGATGTGGCCGCTGACCAGGCCCTGCTGGCGGCCGCCGGGGTGCAGGTGCAGCGGGAGGCCGCCGCGCCCGTCTGCCAGCCCGCCCTGGCGCGATGAGTCTGCGGGTGGCCGCCTTTTACCGCTTCGCCCCCCTGGGCGAAGCGCTGCTGCCGGAGTTGCGTCAGCGGCTCCTCGTCACTGGTGGCGACGGCGCGGTGAAGGGCACCGTGCTGCTGGCCCGTGAAGGAGTGAACGGCACGATCAGCGGTCCGGAGGCCGGGGTGGAGACCCTGCTGCAGCTGCTGCAGCAGGCCGATCCGGGCCTGACCTCCCTGGAGGTGAAACGACACTGGAGCGGGGAGCAGGCCTTCCACAGGCTCAAGGTGCGCATCAAGCGCGAGATCGTCACGATCGGACGGCCGGAGCTGGACCCCACCGCCGCGGTGGGTGCCTACGTGGAGCCGCAGGACTGGAACGCCCTCATCGATGATCCCGACACGTTGCTGATTGACACCCGCAACGCCTACGAGGTGGCCGTCGGGACGTTTGCCGGGAGCGTGGATCCCGGCACGGCCTCGTTCCGGGATTTCCCACGCTGGGTGGAGCAGGAGCTGCGGCCCCTGGTGGAATCTCGCCGGCCCCGGGCCCTGGCCCTGTTCTGCACCGGCGGCATCCGCTGCGAGAAGGC
>JBAPUA010000059.1:0-12983 GCA_049282435.1 Cyanobium sp.
GCTGATCGGGCTGCTGCCTTGGCCTCCTGGGCGGGATTGCGCCTGTTTTCTCACCAGCAGGAACTGGGCCGATGGAGATCGGCCGCCATACCCAAGCCCAGGGTCGCCGGCGCCAAGATTCGGCAGCTCGGGCTCGGTCATCGGGTGGTGCCGTGCCATGACCGGTCCCTGTCTTCCCGGCCAGACAGGGCAAAGACACCATCCGGTCGAGACATTCCGAATACGCACTCAGGAGTCTTGTTCCAGACTCAATTCTGGACCAATAATGCATCTCGGACGGGATCGGTGAGACGGGTCGCCGATGTCAGAGGACCCACGCTGACAGGTTGGCACGGTTCGGCGCAGGCCCCTGCGGAAGGCTCAAATGGCTCAAGCGAGTTCTGTGCCGGCGTCGGCAAGATCGCTTGCGATCCGAAAGCCCCAAAATCAGTATCGCTCAACTCATATGGGAGCCTTGCCAAGACTCATTAATAGACTTAAATGTCTCTTTTGAGATTAATTTTTTCGATTCGCAGCGGCTTGAGTCAGGCAGTCCGCGAGAGAGCGAAAGTGGCGACTCACCGTCAAGGTCCGGCGCCTGAAGCCGCGAGCAATCTGGGCCAGCGGTACGCAGTCCTTCTGAATCGAGAGATCCACAACAAGAAGCGACGGATCCGCGCAATCTCGAAGGGCGAGACCAGAAAGGCACTCAATCATCCCATATGCATCCCAGGCTTGGACTTAATATGCGTCTATTATAAGACTAGCGGGATTGTGCTGACTTGTCAGTTCTGGCATCGCCAGCCAGCTTGAGATGGTGAACCGGCAAGGCGTAGGAAAGCCAGGAACCTGGCCTGCCGACAAGGCCAAACGGCGGCGTCAGGGGGCTGCAAAACCTGAGTATCTGTCTCGAAGGCAGATACTCTGCCTGGATTAGCTCAGTTGTGGCAGTGACTCTGGAGCCCTGCTCCCAGCCTTGTCCATGCCTTTGGACAACAATGCTTCCCTTGGACCAGGTCATGGCCTGGTGCTTGGTCGCCCCTTGGGCGCTGGATCTGCAGATTTGGCAGAACCACAATCCCGAACGCCGGCAGAAGCCAGCAGAGCCAGCACATAACGGTTGCGGCCAGAATCGACGATTTTTCAAGGTCTCATGCCTTGCAGATGAGACTTTGATCGGCGGGTCCATAGGGATTGGCCTGATCGTTGGGAAACTCTGGGATCCGAATTTCCTGCTGAATGGTGCGCTGCCTCGGCGACCAGTGCACGCGCAGGGGTTAACACTCAAGCGCTGGAGATTGCTGACGCTGCCACCACAAACGGGCAAGCGGCTCGTCGCGTGACTCTTGACCTGGTCTCAATGCGGGACCAATAAAGAGACTCGAAAGAGATGGCTGATCAGGATCAGGCGATCTTGCTTGAGCCGCTGGCGAGGGGTGCCTGGCTGCGCTGATGCCATCACCGTCGCTGGTGAGCCGCACTCAGCCCCGCATCTGGCCCGGCTGTAACGGCTCACGTCCACGTGATGGTGCGAGGCGGCTAAGGGGTGGACGCCAGCGCTCGGGACTGCTCAGGCCTGGTCCCGGAGCTGCGCGGGACTTTTTTGAACCATGACGGGGAAGCCTTAGGTATCCACCCCAGGCCTGCCTAGCCATGATCAACAGACAACTGCGCTCATAAGCCCCGCACGAGTCCCGCCATGGGACTCGTAAAAAGTCTCATTTGAGACTTGCGCTATGAAGGCTTGGGTTCGGGTCGATGACGGTAGAGCTCCTTCAGCAACTGGTAGGCCTCGTTGATGCGGCGCATCGCCTCCACGGAGCCACCGGCATCCGGGTGATGGCTGAGGGCCAGCTCGCGGTAAGACTCACGAATCTGCGACAGAGCCAGACGTTTGCCTGGGTCCGTGGGCAGCTTGAGCAGTCTGAGGGCACCCTGCAGGGTCATGGTGTGTTCCAGGGTCTGGAAGGAGCTGCCGCGACCGCGTCGCCGGAAGCGATGCACGAAGCGCCGAATCAAAGTGGGGAGCCGGAGGGCCAAGGTGCCGGGACTGAACGGATCCTCGAGCACCCCGGCGGTGACCATCACCCGTTCAAAGCTGGGGGGGTCATCGCGCCATCCGGGCACGATGTCCCGCATCACCTCGCAGACGGCTGTCCAGGTGAAGACCCGCCCCTCGCTCTGATCGCACTGGGGCCAGATGTCATAGGCCAGCCAGATCATCGCGTTCTCCAGCACCGTGGCATTGGGGGCGTTGCCGTAGACGTTGATCCAGTGGTCGCGAGCCTCCTGGAGGGCCTGCTCCAGCAACTCCGCCGAAACCTGCAGCGGTACCACATTGATCGCTGCAGCCTGGCGGCGACTCGGGTCCAGGTCACGCTTGAGCTTGCTGGTGCGGTTGCGCACAAAGCCCGGCAGATCAATGCCTCCGCCCTTACCGCGACTGGGATGGTTCTCGGTCGTGGTGGTGCTGTCCGTCTCGCTGGCCAGCGGTTCCAGGGCACCGCGCCCGATCAGCACCAGGGCCACCTGCTCATCGAGCTCCCCATCGGCCTCGCGCCGCTCCGCCACCGCCTGCAGATCTTCCGGCAGCAGATCGGCGTCCGCCTCGCCGTCGTCATCCCCGAAGACCTGCTGCAACAGCCGCTCCAGCACGGCGCCCCGATGCTTCAGGCCCCACTCCCGCCGCAGCTGCTCGAGATGGTCGACCGTCTGCTGCGGCAGCGCCAGACTGGTGCGTTTCCAGGTCTCGTGGGCTTGATCCATCGGCGCGCTGTACCTCCCTCAGGCTCGGTTCAGGGCTGCTGCCAACCCTGGATCTGCCGTTGTTGGGCTTCGACCGCCCGACGGTAACGATCGACCAGGGTATCGTCAGCTGTCTGGACTTCGTTCTGACCCCTGGGATTGAACATCTGGGCGGCAGGCTTGACGACAGCAGGGAGCCTGGAGGCAGGCGGCGGCGGTGACAACCAGGAGGGGATCGGTGACGGCCGCAGGATCTCAGGCGGCGGCATCAGCGGCAGACCTGGAGGGCGGACCCGTCTGCGGGCGGGAGTCTGGCGCGCCGGCAGCTTTGCATTCCTGGCTGGCTTGGCCCCAGCTGGCTGCTGGTCGGGGGCGGCCCCGGGCATGGGAGGGGGACCAGGCGGCCTGGTGGCAGGGCCGCCGTTGATGCGGGCCAGACTCAGCCGCCGTTGTTGCTCCTGAACCTGAGCGAGCTGGTTGACAGGCACGATGCTGAGCAGATGGCCGGGGGTCGCATCGGCTGGATACACCATGCTGACCCGCACGCTATTGACGACACCGGGCGTCAGATTGAGCTGGCCAAGGGAGAGGCTCTCGCCGGATCTGAGCCCGACATGCACCTCCCGCAGGCCATCGTCCGAGCGGATCTGGATGGAACCGCGGAAGGCGGTGAAGGTTCTGCCCCCCATGGGGGAGGGATGGCTCATCACCAGCTCGTAGGGACCCTGGCCCCGCAGGTTCAGATCGATGTCAAAGCGCACGCCATAGGTGCCGATGTTGTCAAGTGAAGAATCGGCCATGCGACTGATCAGGGGATTGACCTGAATGTCGCGGGTACCGAATTCGTGTCGATCCGTGCTGGTGAAGGGGACATGTAGGGGCCCCTGACTATCCAGATCGTGGTTGATGGTGGCCCGATAGGCGTCACCGATTGCAATGCCGCCGACCCGGGAAAAGACCGACCGATTGTTGATCTCGCTGATGCGATCGAGATACACCCGACCCGGAGCCAGTCTCCCCTGATCCAGCACCCAGAGGATCTCGTTGTCGCTCTGGGGATTCTTAGCCGCCACAACCGCGATCTGGAAGGGACCATCGCTCTTGCCCTTGAGCAGGGCATTGGCGATGCCAAGGGCCGGCAGCTCGGTCTGAAACAGCACAATCCTTGATCGGGCAGGGATTGTCATCTCATCGCTCAGACGGGAATCAAGCTTGCCGCGCAACAGCTGCACCGCCGTGGCATCGCCCGGACCAGTATTCCAGGGCCTGGCTCCGAGCGGTTTGACCCCCATCAGATTGTCGGCCAGGTAGGGGGCTTCGAAGCTGTTGCGAACGGCTCCGCTCTTGAAGCGAATGTGTACGGGCACCATCCCGGGATTGATCAGGATCGCCGCCAAGGTGAGCTCCGCGCGCCGCCGCGCTGCCGAGATCGCACCACGACCAACCGGAAAATATTTGTGATGGAGATGCATACCGAACTCACCATTGAAGGTGTAAACGGCATTGCGCAGCGCTTCCCCGGTCTCGCTTGTGTAGGCCACCCCCGGCGCCGTGTTGATCAGGATGCCCGGGCCCTCCACCTCCTCCGGCTGATTGGAGTGCAGCACCGGCACGCTGTTGAAGGTGCCGTTGAGGGGACGGGCACTCTGGTCAGCCATCAGGGCCACGTAGGCCTGAGCGCTGGCAACGTTGAGAACCAGAGGTCCACCGATCAGCACACCCAGCAGGGGCGCTAACAATCCAGTGGAGCGGACCTCATGCAAACCAGGTAAGAGCGACTGGACGACGGCGGAGCGGGGCTGATCAACTCCATCCTGCCGGCGGCGGTGTTGCCGGCTGTTAACGAAACTGATCATGCCTGCTCCCCTCCACCTCTGGGGGTCGGCGGCGGACGGCTCCCCATCGGAGCGGTGAGGTAGCTAGAACAAACCTCCTTGGTCTCTATCGCGATGTTTCCCCCGATCGGCTGCTGCGGCGGGCCTGACGACGCTAACGCCCACCGCCGCCGTCATCAGCAGCGCAAGCTGCAGATGCTCACCTTCTGGCGCGATGGCGCTGAGCGCCAACTGGCGGCGCTGAATGCGGCCATCAGCACCCTGGAGCAGCAGATCCGGCGGAACACACCAGAGTCCCAGGCTTGATGGCGGCCTGATCCAACTGGCAGCGCAGCTCGGCCAGTCCCCTGTGCAGCAGGCGCTGGACCGTCATTGGACTGACCTTCATCGTCTGGGCCAGCCGCCTGTAGCTCCAGCCGGCCAGAACCACCTGGCGCACCACTTGGCGTTGGCGAGGCTCCAGACGCTCCAGGAGCGTCTCCACGGGCGGCAAGTCGGCCCGATCCGGTCTCTGATCCTCAACAGGCGCTTCCAGCCACTCCAACAGTTCTCCCTCCAGCGGCATGGGCCGGTTCAATCGCCGCTGCTGGGTCAGCAGATGCCACTGCTGCTCGCTGAGCCCGAGCTGTTGGCGTACCTGCTCCTCCTTCGGCCCCGGATTCGGGTCCATCGATGCGCTCTGCAGCAGGCGCTGGATGCGCTCCTGCAGTTCAGCCTGGCGCCTGGGCAGCCGCACTGTCGGAGCGCTGTCCCTCAGGTAATGGAGAATGGCACCGCGAATGTGGGGCCGGGCGAAGGCAGAAAATGGAGTTTCCAACTCCTGGCGGTAGAGCTCGGCGGCCCGGATCAGTCCCAGCAGACCCACCTGCAGAAGATCTTCACTGGATTCACGACAGCAGTTGGCGTAATGGAGGGCAATGGGACGCACGAGATCGCGATAGTGCTCGACCCGGTGATTGCGCAGAGCGACGGCCGTCGCGGCACGGCCTGGGGACTTGGACACGGTGGATAGAAGAATCGATGTAAGGCGGGTGCGGCCTTTGGAACGACACCCGTCCTTCTAGAGAGCTCCTAGGGATCGACGCAGCGCAACCGTGGAATTACGGAATGTTCCGCCGCCACAGCCTCCAGCAGGGCCCAGGGACCGTGGCTGGCCAGCCAGCGGCGATCGGAGTGGTCCGTGCACAGCAGGTAACCGGCAAAGCCAAGGCCGTTGATGCTGAAGCCGGCCTGGTGCTCCCGTACGCGCCGCACCGTCAGGAACCAGTGATCGTTGAAGACCAGGTTGTAGGCGTGGGCGGGGGACGGGTTCTGGGACGGCTGACCCAGGCCGAGATCGTCGCAGTGGCTGCGGTAGAGCTCGCTCAGTTCCTCGGCGCTGGCTGGAGTCCGGCGGCGACTGAGCCGGTAGGCCCAGGGCCAGAGCGGCGCCTCGCCGAGCAGCTGGGCCTCGATCCTGGATGCCATCGGACAACTGCTCTCCGCCTCGTGGCGAGGCAGCAACTGCAGATGGCGATGCGGCTGGCTGGCTCCGGCGGTGGCGCTGCTGTTGAAGAACCACAGGCCGCCGGTGTCCGCGCTGACCGTCGCCACCGCCTGCCAGTCCAGAGGCCCCAGCCAGCCACTCTGGGGCTGCCATTGCTGGGTGATCACCAGCAGGTGGGCCCTCTGCACCGGAAACTTGTTGAGCAGCAGCACATGACCGCTGGCCAGCAGCGCCACCTGCAGGGGGGGATCCCAGGGCAGGAATGGGTTGGGCTTGGGCCCGCCGGGCGCCAGGTGCCGGGGGGGCCGCGACAGCAGCTGGCGCAGCACGAACGGCTCAATCCCGGCCGGATCGAGCAGCTCAGTGTCGAGGGGAATCAGGGCCCCGCTGGCCAGGGCCCGCTCGGAGACCGCCAAGGCCTGCCGCCAGAAGTGTTCAGCGCGCACCAGCCTGGAGGCGGGCCAGGGAAGCCCCCTGGTAATAGCGACCGAGGATCTGGTTGTAGCGCAGACCCTGCAGAGCCAGATCCTGAGCGCCGGTCTGGCTCATGCTGGCGCCGAGATGGCCATGGGCCTCATCGACAATCTGCTGGGTGGCGGCATAGAGGCTTTCGACGATGCCACCCTGATAACTGAGGATGATCCCGGCCGTACTGGTCGTGGCCTCACGGGTGGAGCCCGTGACGCTGCTGAGTCCCTCGTAGTTCTGCCAGCGGGTGGTGTCACCGAGATGCCAGTGGGCATTGGCGGGACGGGCCATGTGGGCCATGGCGTAGGACCGGGCCGCCACCGCCTGGGCCCGCAGGGCCTCGATGTTCCAGCCACTCGGCATCTCGCCGCCCACCACCGAACTGATGTAACTCTCCAGGGAGAGATGGTTCACGACCAGGACGCCGCTGCCGCCCCGCAGCAGGCGGAAACGACCGTCGTAGGCGCGGCCATCGGCCAGCAGGTGATCGCCGGGACCTGTCTGGAACAGGAGCTCCGGCTCTTGGGCCAGCAGGGAGGCAACGGCCGGTGCCTGCTGAGCTCCTCCACTCTGCAGAACCCTGCCGGAGCGATCGCTCAGGCTCCAGGGTCCGCTGGCTCCGAGCCGGGGCTGGGCCGAAAGTTTCAGCAGCGCGACGCGAATCTCCAGCGCCAGCGAGGGGCCGGCCTCGGGCTCCGCCAGGCTGCGGGGATCGTTCTGAGGGGCGGCGGCCCGCTCGGCCCGGATCGAACGGGCGGCCAGAGCCGCATCCGGATCAGGACGGGAAGCCTGGGCAGCGGCCGGCGCTTGTGCTCCGGGTTGGGCGATCAGGGCATCAAGCAGATCCCGTTCCGGTACGGCGGGTCTGAGCAGAGCCTGGGCTGCGAAGCCGGCACCGAGGGCCAGCACGGCCAGCGGGGCCGAAATCAGCACGGGGTGATGGCGGATCTCCCGGATCAACCGGCCGGCAGCAGACAGCGCCAGCTGTCGTCGTCGATCGAGTTGGTCCAGCCGCAGACGCTGTCGCCAGATGCCGCGCCTCCCTGGGGTTCCGTCAGCAGGGTGCCGTCCCACAGGAGATGTCCCGATCCGAACACGCGGATCATGCCTGATGAAGCGGCCCTGCTGACCACCCCCCCCGGACGGTCGGAACATTGCCAGCCCACCACCCAGTCGCGACCGAGGTGCTGATGCCACCAGGGAGCCACCAGGGCATGGGCCGATCCGGTGACCGGATCCTCGTCGATGCCCAGGCCCGGAGCGAAGAAACGCAGCTGAAAATCCAGCGGCAGACCGTCCAGGTCCGGGGGTCTGGCTGGCGATGGCGGGGTGGTGTCGCTGAGGGGTTGCATCAGCACCAGACCCGGCCGCAGCGCCGCGGGCAGATCAGCGGCCAGACCGCCGCAGGCGGCGAGCGGGGCGCCGGTCGGCAGCAGGGCCACGGCATAGCCGAGGGAGGAGGTCCAGAACGCCTCGGCAGCGCTGCCGAGGCGTTGACTCAGCAGGGTCTGCAGCGCGGCGGGAGCGGCGGCCTCCCGCAGCTCGCCGCTGGGCAGCACCATGCTGCCGCGGCGGCGATGGTCGCGATTGAGGCTCACGCTCAGGGGGCCACTACGGGTCCAAAGCTCCAGGTGGTCGCCAGGCTGCAGCAGATCCCAGTGGCCGAGGGCCAACAGGCTGGCCAGGGTGGCGTGACCGCAGAGGGGCACTTCGCAGGTGGGCGTGAACCAGCGCAACAGCCAGTGGTTCCGTACCCGGAGCAGGAAGGCCGTCTCCGACTGCCTGAGACTGCCCGCCAGCCGCTGCATCCAGGCCGTGGGCGCCGGATGCTCGAGCAGCACCACCGCCGCCCCGTTGCCACCGCCGGGACCCTCACTGAAGGCCTCGATCAGCACGGCCCGGTTCAGAGCTCGACCTCGGCTCTGAGATCCCGCTGCATCAGGCTCTGCACGGCTTGGGGAGCATCGATCAGGCCGTCGAGCAAGCGCACCACCTGGTCACAGATCGGCAGATTCCAGCCCTGACGGCCGGCCAGCAGCAGGGCGGCCCGGGCGGTGCGCGGCCCTTCGACGGTGGCGCCGATGGCCTCCAGGGCCTGGGCCTCGCTCAGGCCCTCCGCCATGGCCAGCCCGAAGCGGTAGTTGCGGCTCAGGGGGCTGTTGGCGGTGGCCAGGAGGTCGCCGAGACCGGCCAGACCGTAGAGGGTCGAACTCTGGCCGCCGAGCGCCACCAGCACCTCGCCGATTTCCGCCAGGCCGCGGGTGAGCAGGGAGGCCTTGGCATTGGCGCCGAGGCCGAGCCCGTCACTGATGCCCGCCGCCACGGCCATCACATTCTTGAGGGCACCGGCGGCCTCGGTGCCGATCGGATCGGCGTTGGTATAGAGCCGCAGATTGGGCACGCGCAGGGCCCGCTGCAGCCGCAGCGCCAGGTCGCTGTCGCTGGCGGCGACGACGCTGGCCGCCGGCAGGCCCCGATCCAGTTCATCCGCCAGATTCGGGCCGCTGAGCACGGCCAGGGGCACCGCCGGCAGCTGCTGGCCCCAGAGCTGGCTGGCACTGCAGAGGCCCTCCAGATCAAGCCCCTTACTGCAGCTCAACAGGGGCACGGCAGCGGGCCAGTGGGGCGCCAGGGTTGTGGCCAGACCGCCGACGGCCGCCATCGAAACGGCCGACACCACCAGCTCGCTGTCCTGCAGCAGGGCCACCGCATCGCCACCATCGCGCCGCGACCAGCTGCGCACGGCATGGCCATGGTCCTGCCACAGCCGCGCCAGTGTGCCGCCCCAGGCTCCCCGTCCCAGCACCGTGATCCGCAGACCCATCTCCTGTGGAGTCCAGGCCATCATGCGCCATCAAGCCATCGACGCCATGTCTGCCGAGCCCCTGTCCGCCTGGAACGACTGGAGCGGCCATGCCCTGGTTGTCGGTGGCGGCGGTATCGGCAGGGCGCTGCTGCAGGAGCTGAGTGTGCGGGCGCCACGCCTGCAGCTGTGGTGCGCTCAGCGGCGGCAGTTCGCCGCTGACGATCCCCTGCTCGCCAGCGGTCTGCAGGCGTTCCGGCTGGATGTGGGCGATGACGACAGCCTGCGGCAGCTGCACCAGCTGGCCCTCGAGCGGCTCAAGCCCCTGCGCCTGGTGATCTACACCGCCGGCCTGCTGCACGAGGGGGCCATGACCCCGGAGAAACGGCTCTCCCAGGTCAACCGCCCCGCCCTGGAGCGCAGCTTCCACGTCAACGCCTGGGGCCCACTGCTGGTGGCCCAGGCGGTCGAAGCGGCCCTGCCCCGCGACCAGCCGGTGCTGCTGGCCAGTCTCTCGGCCCGGGTCGGCAGCATCGGCGATAACCGCCTCGGGGGCTGGTATGCCTACCGCGCCGCCAAGGCGGCCCAGAACCAGCTGCTCACCACCCTGGCGATCGAATGGCGGCGACGGCTGCCGCTGGCCTGTGTCACCTTGCTGCATCCGGGCACGACCGCCACCGAGCTGTCAGCGCCTTTTCGCTCGGGCGTACCGGCGCAGCAGCTGTTCAGCCCAGAGCGGGCCGCTGCTCAGCTGC
This sequence comes from Cyanobium sp., assembly GCA_049282435.1. Lineage (GTDB taxonomy): Bacteria > Cyanobacteriota > Cyanobacteriia > PCC-6307 > Cyanobiaceae > Cyanobium. The sequence continues at coordinate 10,072 of JBAPUA010000059.1, forward strand.
TGGATCTGCTGGAGTGCCAGTCACCGGCCGCCAGCGGCCGCTTTCTGGCCTGGGATGGCAGCGCCATTCCCTGGTGAGCCTCAGGCCGCGTGGCTGCGCAGCACCTCGATCGGGATCAGCTCCAGGCAGCTGCGCTCGCAGGACTCGAGATGCACCGGCGGCGCCATGCCGTCTTCGTAGGCCTCCAGCCAGCGGCCGGCACAGATGCACCAGTGATCCCCGCTCTGGAGTCCCGGGAAGCCATAGGCGGGAGCCGGGGTGCTCAGGTCATTGCCCTGGGCGCGGGTGTAGCTCAGGAAGGGTTCATCCACGACGCAGCAGACGGTGTGGCGACCCAGATCGGCGGGATCGGTGCGGCAGATGCCATCGCGAAACCAACCGGTCATCGGCTCACAGCCACAGATGATCAGGGGTTCGCCGAGCACGTTGAGGGGTCCGGCAAGGCTCAAATCGTCAGCCTCAGAGGCGGCCTGGGCCATGGACCTGGCGACGTCGTGGGGGCTCAGTCTGACGGAAGACCGGCACAAAGTGCCTCCAGGAGGTTGACGAATTCCGGGGGGTAGGCGTTAAAGGTCATTCAGAACCAATCCCGATTTTCGGCCCGACCCCCTACATGAGCTGGGACTTCACCGAGGACGCGGCCTTCCTGGCCCTCTGCGACGCCTACAAGGAAAGCGGTGAGCCCTCCGCCATGGAGTTCCTCGCCCATGGCGAAGGGGCCTTCCACTTTCAGGAGCTATCCCAGAACGCCGCGGGCGAAGGGATTGACCTGAGTGACTCCGATGACCTGGAGGAGTTCCAGCAGGAGGTGATCGACACCCTCGAGGAGCTCTGCGGCTGAGGCCTCCCAGGCCCGCAGATTCCCCTGGCAGGCCCTCCAGGCCCCCAGGCCTTGTCAGCGGCCGGCCATCGCCCCTGAAGGGCATGGAAGCGTCGCTCCGGGGCCGGAGCGACCCCTGGTGGCACGGCCACCGCTGAAGTCCGTTTGGCCAGGCTGGCGCAGGCTCCAGCTCCGGCGGCGGTCGGCATCAGGCCCGGACGGCCGCACCGGCCCCTGGAGGGCTGGAGATCAGCTGTAGAAGAAGGCGATCTCCTTGTCCTTCAGTCCCTCCCAGCCGGCCTCCTGCAGGCGCCGATCCAGGGTGGCCTGATCGAGATGCTTGGAGCCGGTCTTGACGATCCGGTTGCGCATCGACTTTTTGACGCCACTGCGGGCGCGGCGACTCTCGAGCTCCATCACCTCCCCGTAGAGGGCCAGCATCGCTGCGGGAATGGGACTGCCATCGAGATCGACTCCCGAGGCGATGGCGGCATCGACACCGTCAGGTCCGGCAATGGCCATGGCGAACACGCAGAAGGGCCTGTCGAGCCTGCCACGGCCACCGGAACCGCTGCTCGGGGCCTTCAGGCGCTGAAGTACCGCGCGCGGCTGTGCAGGGCCACCAGAGCGGTGGTGCTCTGCTCCGGCTCCAGCTGGTCGCTGTCGTCGATCGTCAGACCGATGCGATCGGCTCCGAGCCAGTGCAGCTGGGGGCGGGAATCGGCGACATTGGGACAGGCGGGATAGCCGAAGGAATAGCGGCTGCCCCGGTAGCGCTGGGCCAGCACATCGCGCAGCTGCCGGGGCTCCTGCCCGGCAAAACCCAGCTCGCGGCGGATGCGGGCATGGGTCCACTCCGCCAGGGCTTCGGCCATCTGCACGGCAAGGCCGTGAAAATAGAGGTAATCGCTGTACTGATCTGCCTTGAACAACCCCTGGGCGAAGGCGCTGGCCCGCTCCCCCATGGTCACCGCCTGCATCGGCAGCACGTCGACGGGGCGGGACCTCACCCCGTCCTGGGGCGCGAGATCGCGATAGAAGTCGGCGATGCAGTAGCGGTTGCCGCCCTTCTGACGCGGCAGCAGAAAGCGACCCAGCTCGGCCCCGGCTGCCGCCGGTTCGGCTCCAGTGGCCATGCCAGCAGGATCGAAGACGACGACGGCATTGCCCTGGCGGCCACAGGGGTAATAGCCGTAGGCGATCCGGGGGGTGAGCAGAGCATCGCTGAGACAGCGCTCGATCCAGAGACGGAGCACGGGTTCGGCCTTCTCGACCAGCATCGCCTCGTACTCCTGGCGGCTCTGCTGCTGGGTCTTGCGCAGCTGCCACTGGCCGGCGAACAGGGCCTGGCGATCGAGATAGGTGAACACCTCGGCCAGATCGATCTGATCCTCCAGCAGCACCTGGGAGCCCCAGAAGGGGGGTGTCAGGGCCGGTTCCTCAGGCACGGAGGCGGAACGACTGTCATTCGCCGCCGCCGGTTCCTGGGAGGCGCCGGCGGCCGAGCTGTCGCCGGCAGCGGCTGGGGCCTCGGCGGCCGCTGCGGTGCCGGGGGGGCTCTCGGGCTCGGCAGCGGCGCTGCCCATGGCGATCCCCGCCGGCACGCCATCGAGGAAGCCGTGCTGGTCATGCCAGCGGCCGGCGGCCTTGGCCTCCATCAGGGCATCCATGAAGCGCAGATCGGCGAAGGCATCGCGGCCGTAGATCACCTTGCCGCCATAGGCCTTCTGGCAATCGCCATGCACGAAACGCGGCGTCAGGGCAGCGCCGCCGAGAATCACCGGCACCGCAATGCCGACGCTGTTGAAGGCTTCGAGGTTGTCCTTCATGAAGGCGGTGGACTTGACCAGCAGACCACTCATGGCGATGCAATCAGCCTGATGGAGTTGCTGGGCCTCGACGATCGCCTCAACACTCTGTTTGATGCCGAGATTGATCACTTCATAGCCGTTGTTGGTGAGAATGATATCGACGAGATTCTTGCCGATGTCATGCACATCACCCTTGACCGTCGCGATCAGGAACTTGCCCTTGCCGCTGGACATCGGCTGGCCATCGGGACCAACCTGCTTGTCCATGTGCGGCTCCAGAA
>JBAPUA010000060.1:0-12740 GCA_049282435.1 Cyanobium sp.
CACAGGACCTCCTGAGTTACACCACTCGGAGGGGCGCTACCCTTCTGGACCAGACTTGGATCCAGGGGGTAGCTGCCCTCCTTGAGCTTGTCCTCGTCTTTCCAGTGGTTTCGCTGGGGAAACACCCATTGCCAGTTCCATTACCGATCAGCATTGCGGTACTTTCCCGCCAAGGCTTGGGGCAGCATCACCGCTCCCCAACCCGCCGCCAGATCCTGCTGATGGAGGCGGCGAACATTCTGTGGGTGCCGTTTCAGAGCCTCGCACTGGCTTCCGGGAACCAGCGCGTGGCGATCCTTGCCGCCTTTGCCATTCCTTACTGTCAGCTCCCTCCGCTCAAAATCCAGATCCCGCCCTCTAAGAGTTTGCAGAAAAACCAGCCCGCGAACCAGTTTTCCACAGGCATGAGCTGATTTCCGGTTCACAATGATGGATCGACGCCGATCAGGTCCGCAAACAGCCCGATTTCGGCATTGTTGCCCTGTCTGGACGGCTTTGGTTATGCCCTTTTGGGCACACCTCTGGGCAACGGGCTGTCCATGCCGCCTCCATCGCGAATTTGAGCAGGTTGCCCAGGCGGATCAGGTTGTAGGCGATCACATGCAGGCCAACTACGGCAGTGACGTTCTCCTGGCCGCGCAGTTTGAACTGGCGCAGCCCGCCGAATGCCTTGATCCAACCGAACACCTTTTCGATCCCTGGCGGGCATTGATGGACTTGGCGGAGCCCTTCGTGGAATAATTTAACGAGCTGTCTTAACTCCTCTTTCTCAATCAGTGCTCCTGATCCCGAGGCCACAACTGGGTCGAGCTTTTTTGGGAGCAATCGCTTCGCCGAAGCGTTCCGCTACAGCAATGTGGCCGCCTCGGCAAGGGCTTTCTCCTTCTTCTCCAGTTCACGTTGCAGCCGTCGAATCTCGCGAGCCTGTTCCTGATTCTTTCTCTGCAGGTCGCGCTGATCAGCCATGCTCGGAGCGTTGGGGCCGTTCGCATCCTCAGCGACCTGGCGCCAGCGGCCAACCTGTTTGGGATAGAGACCCCGTTCACGGCAGAAGCTCCCGAGGTCGCTTTCGTTTAGCCCTGCGGCCTGGATCACGGCCGCCAGCTTGTCGGTAGAGCTCCACTGCTCAGCAAGCAGGGCGGTGGCAGGCACCAGCAAGCCCTGCTTCTGTCATTGGCTGCGCCAGTTATAGAAAGTCCGGGTTGTGAATCCCGTGTCACGGGCGATCTCGGTCATGCTCTCGCGGTTCGGTGGGGTCATCCGCAGGCATACGGCGTCTCGCAGAGTGGGGTCATAGGGCGGTTTCATCGTCGTCAGTAAGGCCCCCTGGTGGACGGGTCAGACCAGGACTGCCTCAAAGTCGAGATCTCAGCCCGCAATGGCGCCTGAACGACGTGGTGCCGCCTGATCAGGCGCTATCGACGACTGGATCCCTGAGAAAGAGCAGCCTTCGGGATTCCTGGTTAACGGGACTTTCAGGCAGCCCTACGGGTCAGACCGAGTGAACTTTTTTCCTGACAGTGGGGGGGGTGGGCAGCTCGGAGCCGCCGACAAAGGCCAGGGTGTCCCGCGTCAACCCCCTTGGCCGATGAGCAGGCCATGGGAGGCGGCGGCAGTAGCCAGCCGCATGAGGGAAGGCATGGAGTAGAGGATGACTCTCCTCCTGACGCCGGTGTAGGCACCGGAAAGCGGGAAGTCGCCTCAGCGCAGCTGATGACGCAGGCGGTAAGGGTACTGAGGGCGGACAGTATCACTGTGAGCGGGTGAGACCTGCAGAAAACCTTTTATGCAGTTCTTGCATCGTTCTGCGATGGGAGCCATCAGGTAGCAGAATCAGGGGCAATGACAGTCGGTATCCCACGGTTCAAGGAGCAGAGGGGTGTCCCTCTCGGTCCTTCTCAGCATCTGGTGGGGCCGGGTGAGGAACTGCGATTAGCTCTAACCGTTCGGATGTTCCCTGGTCTTCAAGATGCCATGGTTGGCCGATGAACAAGCGCTCCCTCAGCGAGACCGAGATCTGTGACCGCTTCATCACCCCGGCGCTGCAGCAGGCTGGCTGGCTGTTGGAGCGGATGCGGCGGGAGTATTCGTTCACCGATGGCCGCATCATCGTGCGCGGGCGGCTGGTGAGCCGGGGCCGGCGGCGACGGGCGGATTACCTGCTGCACTACGAGGGCGTGCCCCTAGCGGTGATCGAGGCCAAGGACAACAGCCATGCGCTGGGGGATGGGATGCAGCAGGCCCTGGCCTATGCCGAGGCCCTGAACACGCCGTTTGTGTTCGCCTCCAACGGCGATGGCTTTGTCTTCCACGACCGCACCGGACACAGCGAGACGATTGAATCCAGCCTGGCCCTTGACGCCTTCCCCAGCCCCGAGGATCTCTGGCAGCGGTACTGCCGTTGGCGCGGCTTCACGCCCCAGCAGCAGAAAGTCGTGCTCCAGCCCTACTACGACGGAGGCAGCAAAAAGGATCCGCGCTACTACCAGATCAATGCCATCCAGGCCACGGTCGAGGCGATCACCCTGGGGCAGCAACGCATCCTGCTGGTGATGGCCACCGGCACCGGCAAGACCTACACGGCCTTCCAGATCATCTGGCGGCTATGGAAGGCGGGCCAGAAGAAACGCATTCTGTTTCTGGCCGATCGCAATGTGCTGGTGAACCAGACGATGGTCGGCGACTTCCGCCCCTTCGGGCCGGCGATGGCCAAGCTGAGCACCGCCTCGAAAACAATCGAGCGGGATGGCACCCTGGAAACGATCGCGATCGCCCTGAACCGCCAGCGCCAGATCAACAAGTCGCATGAGATCTACCTGGGGCTCTATCAGGCACTCACCGGGCCAGAGGAGCGCCAGAAGCTCTTCAAGGAGTTCTCCTCAGGCTTCTTTGATCTGATTGTGGTGGATGAATGCCACCGCGGTAGCGCCGAGGAGAACTCCGCCTGGCGCGAGATTCTCACCTATTTCAATGCCGCCACCCAAATCGGCCTCACTGCCACACCAAAGGAAACCAAATATGTGTCGAACATCGAGTATTTCGGCGAACCGCTCTACAGCTATTCGCTCAAGCAGGGCATCCGCGATGGCTTCCTGGCGCCTTACAAGGTGATTCGTGTGCATTTGGATGTGGATGTGGAAGGCTACCGCCCGAAGGCTGGAGAGGTAGATGATCGCGGCGTGGAGATCGAGGATCGCCTCTACAACCAGAAGGATTTCGATCGCAACCTGGTGATCGATGCACGCACCCTCCGGGTGGCGAAGTGGATCAGCGATTACCTCAAGGCCAGCGGCGACCGCATGCAGAAAACGATCGTGTTCTGTGTGGACACCGAGCACGCCCTGATGATGCGCCAGGCCTTGATCAACGAAAATCAAGATCTGGTGGCTGCCAACGGCCGCTACGTGGTGCGCATCACCGGCAACGACGAGGAGGGCATGAAATCCCTCGATGATTTCATCGACCCGATGAATCCCTATCCGGTGCTTGTCACCACCTCGCGGCTGCTCTCCACGGGTGTGGACGCACAGACCTGCCGGCTGATCGTGCTGGACCGCGAAGTGGGCTCAATGACCGAGTTCAAGCAGATCGTCGGCCGCGGTACGCGGGTGCATGCCGACAGCCAGAAGTTTTACTTCACTCTGGTGGATTTTCGCAAAGCCAGCAACCACTTCGCCGATCCCGATTTTGATGGCGAGCCGGTGCAGATCTACGAGCCGGGTGAGGGCGATGATCCCCTACCGCCGGAGGAGGCGGACCCGCCCAGAGCAGAAGACGACGACCTCTGGCCGGAAGCCGAAGAGAGCAGCGAAGGCGAAACGCCGCTTCTGGGCGACGGCCAGGTTCCAGCGTTCCCTGATGCTCTGGTCCACGAAGTCCCCGGAGAACGCTGCCAGAAGTACTACATCAAGGGCAAACCCGTACGGGTGTTGACAGAACGGGTGGAGTATCTGGATGAAAACGGCAAGCTGGTGACGGAATCTCTACGCGATTACAGCCGCAAGACGGTGCGCGAGCAGTACGCCAGTCTCGATCTCTTCCTACGGCGCTGGCGGGGGGAGGAACGCAAGGCCACGATCATCCAAGAGCTGGCGGAAGAAGGCCTGCTGCTGGAGCCCTTGCAGGAGGAGCTGGGCCAGGAGCTGGATCCCTTCGATCTGATCTGCCATATCGCCTACGACCAGCCGCCCCTGTCCCGGCGCGAGCGTGCCGCCCGGGTACAGAAGCAGGATGGGTTCAGCCGCTATGGCCCCCAGGCGCGGGCCGTGCTGGAGGCTCTGTTGGCCAAGTACCAGGATGGCGGTGTGGTGGACGAGCTGGCCGACGTGAAAATCCTGCAGATTCCACCGTTCAGTGCGATGGGCACCCAGCTGGAGCTGCTGCGTCCCTTCGGCTCCAAGGCTGGCTTTGAGCGGGCAGTGCATGACCTGCAGACCGCCCTCTACGCGGAGGCCGCCTGAGATGTCAGCCCGCACCACGGTCAAGGCGATCCAGGACATCATGCGCAAAGACGTGGGCGTCGATGGCGATGCCCAGCGGCTGTCCCAGCTGTGCTGGATGTTCTTTCTCAAGATCATCGACGACCAGGACAAGGCCCTGGAGGTCACGGAAGACAACTACCGCTCCCCCATCCCTGAGCACCTGCAATGGCGCAGCTGGGCCGCCGATGGGGAGGGGATCACGGGGGATGGCCTGTTGGAGTTCATCAACCAAGAGCTATTTCTTTATCTCAAGGAGATGCCCCTCAAGGGCTCTCACCCCAATCGGGCCAAGGTGGTGCAGGAGGTGTTTCGTGACGCCTACAACTACATGAAGTCGGGCCAGCTGCTACGGCAGGTGGTGAACAAGATCAACGGCGTTGATTTCAACAATCTCAGCGAGCGCAAACACTTCGGCGATATTTACGAGCAGCTGCTTAACGACCTGCAGAGCGCCGGCAACGCTGGAGAGTACTACACGCCGCGCGGGGTGACCAGCTTCATGATCGATCGAGTTGATCCCAAGCCCGGCGAGCTATTGCTCGATACGTCGGGTGGCACCGGTGGCTTCATGACCTGCGCAATCCGCCACATGCGAGAACGCTATGTGAAGACCATTGCCGATGAACAGATGATGCAGGCGGCGCTGCGGCTGATCGAGAAAAAGCAGCTACCTCACATGCTGTGCGTTACGAACATGTTGCTGCATGGGATCGAGGATCCCAGCTTCGTTGTGCACGACAACACCTTGGCCAGGCCCTATCGCGATTATGGGCCGGCCGATCAGGTGAACGTGATCGTCACCAATCCACCATTCGGCGGCCAGGAGGAAGATGGCATTCAGGACAACTTCCCGGCCCAGTTCCGCACCCGCGAAACCGCCGATCTGTTTCTGGCGTTGTTCATGCGCTTGCTGAAGCCCGGAGGCCGAGCCGCGATTGTGCTGCCGGATGGCACCCTGTTTGGCGAGGGCGTCAAAACACGGTTGAAGGAGCGCCTGCTGGCCGAATGCAACCTGCACACGATCGTGCGGCTGCCCAATTCGGTGTTCCGCCCCTACGCCAGCATCGGCACCAATTTGCTGTTTTTTGAGAAGGGATCCCCCACCCAGGAGATCTGGTACTACGAGCACCGCGTGCCCGAGGGCCAGAATGCCTATTCGATGACCCGCCCGATCAAGCAGGAGCATTTCGCCGATTGCGTCGCCTGGTGGGGCGGCCCCAGCCGCGAGGGCCGCGTCGAAACCGAGCAGGCCTGGCGCGTGCCGATCGCGCAGATCCAGGAGCGCAACTACAACCTCGATCTCAAGAATCCCCACACCGTGGCCGCCGACCACGGCGACCCCGAGGAACTGCTGGCCAACCTGCAGGCGGCGGAGCAGCAAGCTGCCGAGTTGCGCGACCAGCTCAAGACGATCCTGGCGGAGGCGCTGCTGCGATGAACGCCGAGCAATTGCTGGCCCATTTCGAACGGATCAGTGAAGCGCCGGATGCGATTGCTCGGCTGCGGCGCTTCATCCTCAGGGCTGCCTAAAAGTGTGATTAAGCCGTGATTGGTTCCGCCGCCATTCCTCCCAGAGCCAGCATTCCCTTGATGTCGTAGGCCAGCTCCCGCAAGCCCTGGCGTATCGAGCGGTAGCCACCGCGACGCAGCAGGTTCATCACGATGGTTCTCAGAAACGCAAACACCGGAGCGCCGGTGCGGTTGGCGTATCGGTGGGCGTCCTCACCGAGCTGGGTGTCGCGGGCCCAGTGCCACTCGTTCTCAATGCTCCAGCGCTGGCGGATCAGTCGTAGCAGGGCTTCTGGTGCGGTTCGCAGGGTGGTGAGGAAACATAAGGTGCGAGTTGCTCGCTTGCCCTTGCGGGTCACGGTGGTGCTGGTCAGCTCAATGATCCAGCTGCAGCCGGGCCAGTTCTCCTTGATGTGCTCCGGTGCCTCTTTCGCCCGCAGTTCCCAGATGGTGTCTCGGCCATGCTTGTCGTCTTGAGCCCTTGCCGTGAAAGGGATGTGCCGTTTTCCCTGAAACTGGCTCTGGATCTGTCGATGCAGGGTCTTCTGGTTGGTTTTGACGGTCAAGAGCAGGTCGGCGCCCTGCTCTTGACACCACTGAAAAACGGCCGGGTGGTGTGCAGGGCATCCGCCTGAATCAGCACCCCCTCAAGATCCAGCGTGCTCAGGAGCTCTTTGAGGGCGGCGCGCTCGCTGGATTCGCCGGTGTCGTAGCTCTTCTGGGCCAGGGCCATGCCAAGGGCTCTGGCATAGACGGTGACCTGGGCGACAAATCGGTGACTGCCGTCCTCCTGCTCAACAGCAGAGCCCCGCAGCGTTTTGCCGTCACATACCAACTGGTCCAGGCCCTCAGCCCCGCCTGGGATCTGGCTGAGCATCCAGGCCTGCAGCACCTCCCCGAATTCCTGCAGGTGGGCCCTATTGAACAGGTAAAGGAAGGTGGCATCGGACGGCCAGCGCTTGAACTCCAGCCCCAGCGCCTGGTTCAGCGCTTCCCGGTGCCGGCGGGCAAAGGCCTCCAGATCACGGGAGCTGCGGCAGCCGCTCAAGATCCCCAGTACCGCTACCAGCAGCAGGAACCACTGCGGGTAACGCACCCCACGGCGGTAACGACCATCCGGGATCGCCTTGAGGAAGCTGATCAGATCATCCGGAGCAGGCTGATCGACTGCAGCGAAAAGGGTGTCGAGCATTGGGGAGCGGTGAGAACCACCCACCAAAACCAACGCTGACAGACCCGACAAGGGCTATTTGGACAGACTTTTAGGCGGCCCTGTCCGCTGCGCTGACCAGTGGCTTTGTGATCAGCACGGCTGATTTCCTCCAGGCAGAAACCAACCTTGCCACTGATCTCGACGGTGATGGCAAAACCGGCTTCTCCTTCTCACCCGCCAAAACCATTGGAACCATTCAATTCGGTAGCAGCCAGCTCGGCTATGCCCTTAAAAATGGCAGCAATCCACTCCTTTCCATTACCAATGCTGGCGCCGTTGCAACAGAAGCTGGTGGCTGGAGTGCCATTGCAGCAGCAACTGCAGGCAGTGGCTATGACCTCTACTGGAAAAATGCCAATGGCACCTACGCCAAATGGATCCTCAACAGCTCCGCTGCGCTGACCAGTGGCTCTGTGATCAGCACTTCTGATTTCCTCCAGGCAGAAACCAACCTTGCCACTGATCTCGACGGTGATGGCAAAACCGGCTTCTCTTTCTTACCCTCCTCAACCATTGGCAACATCCAATTCGGTAGCACCCAGTTTGGCTATGCCTTTAAAGATGGCACCGCCTCACCCATCCAGATCACCTACCCAACTCCCTCTAATCCCAATCAGATCGCCTCGCCCTCCAGCCCCGGGGCCAACTGGGTCGCCGTCGCCGCTGCGGCCGCAGGCTCGGCCTACAGCCTCTACTGGAAAAACAGTGTTACCCTCCAATTTGCTCGCTGGACTCTCAACGCTTCCGGTTTACTCACTTCCTCAGCCACTCTCACCTCTGACCAGCTCTATGCAGAAGAATCCAGCCTCAACTTCGATCTCGATGCTGATGGCAGCATCGGACTCACTTTGACTCCGAGCCCAAGCAGCACAAGCACAATCTACAGCGGAAGCTTTGCGACCCCCAACGAAGTTGACTCTTACAGTGTAGACGTTGCACCTGGAACGATTATTTCGGCATCAATCACCACACCAAGCCAGCAGAGCTTGTACCCACTGATCAATCTATTTGATACCAGCAGCAGCTTGCTTAAAGGCTCATTGACCTACAGCAAGGATTTCGCAGATCTAGGCATGTTCGACCTGATCACGGGCAAAGCCACGCTAAATGTAGGTACTCAAACTGGATTTCTGGGTGACTACGAACTCAAACTCTCCTTGATCAACCGAGAAGCCGTCAAGAATGAGGTGGTGAGTCTCACCAATGCCCAGCGTCTGCAGGTTGGCCTAAACCCGTTGACGCGCAACCAACTTCTTGAATCTGCGGCCCAGGCTCATGTTGCTGACATGGATGCCAGCAACAGGTATCTCGCCCACACCGGCAGCAATGGCAGCGACCCCGTAACCCGAATCGCGGCAACGGGTTACAAGGGTGGCTTGGTTGATCTCGGCAACGGACAGCTACGCATGATCAGTAGTGAGAACGCCGCATCGGGGCAAAAGACACCTGCTGAAGTTGTGAACGCCTGGATGAACAGCCCAGGCCATCGTGCCGCGATCCTGGATCCATACACCAAGGAGATCGGCATCGGCTTCGAGTTTGACAATGAAGTGGGCGACATGACAGCCCAAAGCTACAAGATAGGCACAACCTACTGGGTCCAGAACTTTGGCTATCCCTGGCAAACAGGCATGCAGGTCTGGTTCTGAAGCCGCTGGATTGCAACCATTTGCCGGTCACGGTCACAATAAGCTCCCTCGCGAGGGCTCACTGATTGAGGGCCACCGTTGCTCTCACCCTCGTCTCAGGCTCCTGGTACGCCATAGGCACCACGTCAGCAGTCACCAGCACCAATGACGACTTCCCCATGATCACCATCTCCGTTTCGCCTGCTGCGGTGCCAGAGGAAGGCACCACCAATGTGATCTATACCGTTACATTCACTGGCCCCACCACCAGCGCCTTAACCGTTTACTACGGCATCAGCGGAACTACTGATAGCTCAGACTACACCGGCGCTACACTAGGAACAGGTAAAACCAGCTCCTTTGCCGCTGGCTCTGCCACCCTCTCCAGCGGGGGCCGCCCCGACTCGTTCGACTTCGATCTCCGTTGAGGGTCCCGTGTTCCAGAAGCCTTGAATGTTGGTCCCGCTGAGCCAACCGAACCCTTGCCCGTTCCTCGCCCCAGTTTCCTCCAAAGGGCCTGTTTGTTGTTCTCGCTGGCTGTGGTCCAGCTGCTGCTGCTCCTGCTCCTGCAGCCCATGCCGGCCCTGGCGGCGGACCTTTGCCCGCCCTCGATGGCGCCCATCCCCGGCGGTAGCTACCGCATGGGCGCCGCTGCCCAGCTGCCGGAAGAACAGCCGGTTCGCAGCCTGCGGATCAGCCCCTTCTGCCTCGACCGCACAGAGGTCAGCAATGACCGTTTCGCGGCCTTCGTGGCGGCTACCGGCTATGTCACGGTGGCGGAACGCCCCCTGTCTGCCGAACAGTTTCCCGAGCTGAAGGCCAGCGAGCGTGCCCCGGGTTCGCTGGTGTTCCAGCCCGTGGGCGGCAGCGGGCCGATCGAGGAGCTCAGCTGGTGGCACTGGGTTCCCGGCGCCGACTGGCGCCATCCCGAAGGTCCTGGCAGCGATCTGGCCGGACGCGGCCAGCACCCGGTGGTGCAGGTCGCCTACGAAGACGCCGAGGCCTTCGCCCGCTGGGCCGGTGGGTCCCTGCCCAGCGAAGCCCAGTGGGAATTCGCGGCCCGGGGGGGCCTCAAGGATCGGGTCTTCGCCTGGGGCAACACCTGGAACTCACGCAGTGCCAACACCTGGCAGGGTGCGTTTCCAAGCAGCAACACAGCCGAGGATGGCTATGGCGGAACGGCGCCCGTCGGGTCCTTCCCAGCCAACGGTTACGGCTTGTTCGACATGACTGGCAACGTCTGGGAGTGGACCCAGGATTGGTATGCCGTGGGCCACGGGCCCCTCGCCGAAGGCAGCGATCCGATGGTCAGCAGTGAAGCGGCGACGGGCGATCCCCGGGATCCGGGCGTCGCCAAGCATGTCATCAAGGGGGGCTCGTTCCTCTGCGCGGCGAACTACTGCAGCCGTTATCGGCCGGCAGCTCGGGAGGCCCAGAGCCCCGACACCGGCACCTCGCATATCGGCTTCCGCCTTGTTACGTCGCTGCTTACCACCAATGGCTGAGCTCACCGAACGCCTGGCAGATGGTGCGTGAGCTGGCGATGGTTTAGAACACCTGCAACTGGCTCAGGCTGCCGCTGTAGCCGCTGATCTCCAGGATGGAATCGGCGGCGGCGGAGAAGCCGGAGACGCCATCGTTGATCGCTAGGAAGGTGCGGCTGCCCTTGGCGACATCCTCAAAGGTGAAGGTGGCCGCGCCACCGCTGGAGGTGGTGCTGAGAGCGGGGAAGTTGTCGGGGGTGAGCACCGCAGCAATGGCGGCAGCGCTGAGCTCCGTCACAACGCCGAGCGCGGTGGGTATTAGCGCCGTGGCCAAAGTACGGGCCACGGGTGTGTCGATGACGTCGAGGCCGGTGACCAGATCGGTGATTCGATCGATGGGTGGGGTCGGGCTCGCAGGGAGCCGGGAATGGCTGAGGGAGGTGAGGCGGAAAGTGTCGACACCGGCGAGGCCGGTGAGGAGATCAACGGTGGAGGTGAACGAAAGGATGTCGTTGGCAGGGGTGCCAGAGACCACATTGGTGGTGCGGAAGTCGTAGGTGCTGGTGCCGGCGAACGGATTACCTGCGCGATCGATCAACGATCCGGAGGGGAAGGTGAGGAAGTATTGGGTATTGGGTGCCAGATTGCTGATGGGGTCGATCGTGAGGCTGCTGCCGGTGATGCTGAGCCGGCTACTGGTGGTGGCATCAAAGCTTTCAAGGATCGGACCGGCGGCAGAACCTGTCCGCAACTGGATGGCGCCACCGCCGCGCTGAATGTCTTCCGAAAGGCTGAGGCTGATGTCGGCGGCTGGATTAACACCGATGGCACCATCGATTGGCGTGAAGGAAACAACCGATGGGGCGATGCTATCCAGCGTGAAGGTTCTCGCGGCATCCGACACTCCACGATTCCCCGCCGCATCCGCCACACGAGCCGTGATCGAATAACTGGTGCCTGCTGTCGCCGGCAGCGTTGGCGTCAAGGACCAGGTGCGGGCGGCGTGATCAACGATGGCGCTACCGAGCAGGGTGCTGCCGTTGAAGATCCGCAGAGTTTCACCTGTTGCCAGCGCGGCAGAAAGGGTGCCCGAGATCGTGGGCGTGCGATCGTCCGTGCTGCCATCGGGCGCGATGTTGCCCTTGATCAAGCCAACGTTGTCACTGACACCTGTGATCGTGGCGGATGCCGTCGGCGTTGTGGTGTCCAGCCGGAAGCGGTAGCTGGGCGATGCTGTCCCCAGGTTCCCCAACGGATCCGACACCCGGGCGATGATCGTGTAAGGGGTGCCGTCGCTGGCCGGCAGGGTCGGCGAGTAGCTCCAGGTGGTTCCGGAGGCATCCACCGTTGCCGCACCCAGCAGGCTGCTGCCGTTGAACATCAGCAGGCTCTCGCCACTCAGCAACGGCCCTGACAGGCTGCCATGGATCGTGGGGGTCCCGTCATCGGTGTGGCCGCCGGAGACAACATTGCCTTGGATCCAGCCCACGTCGTCTGCCACACCCGTGATCGTGGCCGTTGTCGTCGGGGCTGTGGTGTCGAGCACAAACCCAGAGCTGGGCGATGGTGCTCCCTGATTCCCCGCCGCATCCGACACCCGGGCAACGATCGAATAGCTGGTGCCGGCAGTGGCCGGCAGCGTCGGCGTGTAACTCCACGTCCCCGCTGTGTTGTTGACCGTGGCCTTGCCCAGCTGGGTGCTGCCATTGAAGATCCCAAGCTTTTCGCCACTCGCCAACGGCGTTGACAAGGTCCCGCTGATCGTGGGGGTTCGATCGTCCGTGCTGCCACCGGGCGCGATGTTGCCCTTGATCAAGCCAACGTTGTCACTGACGCCTGTGATCGTGGCGGTCTTGGAGATCTTCAAGATGGTGACGGCGCTGGTACTGACCAACTCCGAAAACCCCTGGCTATCGGTGTAGGAGACCTGAACCCGGACCTGTTTGCCTCCCTCGGTTGCGTTCAGGGTGTAGGTGGAGGCATCGGATCCAATAGCCGACCAGGTGCTGCCGTTGAACGACTGCCAGGCATAGGAGAAGCTGCCGTTGCCATCGGGATCAGCGGCCGTGTTGGTGGCGGTGAGGATCTGACCCACGGCGGGGGTGCCGGTGATCGAGAACGCAGCATCGCCGTCGTCAACGAAGGGCACAGAGACGGCGTTAGCGGTGACGGCCTCTGCGAAGCCCTGGCTATCGGTGTAGGAGACCAGAACCCGGACCTGTTTGCCTTCTTCTGCGGACCTCAGGGTGTAGGTGGAGGTATCGGTACCGATGGACGACCAGGTGCTGCCGTTGAACGACTGCCAGGTGTAGGAGAAGCTGCCGTTGCCATCAGGGTCAACGGCCGTGTTGGAGGCGGTGAGGACCAGACCCACGGCAGGGCTGCCGGTGATCGAGAACGCAGCATCGCCGTCGTCAACGAAGGG
>JBAPUA010000061.1:0-11322 GCA_049282435.1 Cyanobium sp.
GTGCCTGAGCTCAACAAGGGGCTGGCCGAGCGGGTGGAGGTGTTCACCCGTGCCACCAGCGATGCCCTGCAGAAAGCCGACGGCGAGGTTCTTGATGCCCGCAACCCCTGGCAGCTGCTCTACCGGCTCTCGCGCATCGTGCTGCTGGGGCTGGTGCTCTACACCGCCTGGCTGCTGATCACCCTTCAACCGGACCTGGCCAAGCGGATGAGCACCACCACCGCCGCCACCCTGCAGGAACAGGTGAGCGCGCATCAGGGGCAGGTGCAAACCCTCCTGCGCAGCTCGATCGAGAGCAGCGGCGATGGTCTCCACACCCTGGCTCTGCTGCAGTGGGAGGGCGGCGGCAGCGTCACCGTGCTGGCGGTCGATGGGCGCCACGGCCAGCTGGCTCTGACGCCGGGACAACAACCGCTGCTGGGTGTGGAGATGGCCGAGGCCCTGGGCCATGTGGCGTTGGGCCTCTGTGCCACTGAGGGGCCCGCGGCCCTGCCGATGGCGGTGCGTTCGCCGGCAGGCAGCAACGGCGTGATCCTGGTCTGTCCTGTGGGTTGCAGCAGTGCAGGGCGCAGCCAGGGACTGCTGCTGGCCCTCTATGACGTCGGGGAACCCGAGACCGGTGGCGAGCAGCAGCAACGCCTGCAGAAGCAGTTGCAGCTGATTTCCCAGCGACTCGGCCAGCTCCTGGAGCAGCGCTGAGCGCAACTCCAAATTTGGCGTCGATTAGGAGTTCGCTTGGAGTTGGGGCAGCCCGGCCCGTGGGCGCTGGCAAGAGCCAGTGACGCCGCCCCCTGCTCTCCATGCCCCTCTCCTGGCGTCAGCTCGCTTCACTGCTCGGACCGCCAGGGCCGGTGGCACCGCTGGTGCTCTCGATGCCCAGCCCCCAGGTCAATGACCGGCGCATCCTGCTGCGAGCACCCCAGGACCTGATCATCAGCCGCGTTGATGCCGTGCTCACGGGCGGCACCAGCCCCAGCGTCAGCTTCTCGCTGCGCCATGGCGCCGATGTGTCCGCTGCTGGCACAGCCGCGACAACGGATCCGATCACGGCCACCAGCACCACCACTGGCAGCACGAGCACCAGCTTTCAGAGCCCCATCTTTCCCGCTGGTCACTGGCTGTGGCTGGAGGTCACCGCGGTGTCCGGCAGTCCGGCGGGGTTGATGGTCTCGCTGGTGCTGCAATCCAGCTGACACAAGAGCTCCCCTGTTGACGCCTGGAGTCAGCGGCCTGGGCGATGGTCAGCTGGCCAGTGCTGGTGGCTGCAACTGCAGCATCAGCGTGAGGGGGCTGATGGGTGAGGGGCGAAAGCCCAGGCGGCGGTAGAAGGCGGCAACCCGCTCATCGAGGGCATGCACCAGCAGGACCCGAGCACCGATCAGTTGCTGGGCCTGCAGGCTCTGGCTGATGGCATGGGCCACCAGGGCACGCCCCAGACCAAGGCCCTGATGGCGACGGTCCACCGCCAGCCGGCCGAGCACCACCACCGGCAAGGGGTTGGGCATGTTGCGGCGCAGGGCACCGGGGACATCGGCCAGCACGATCGACCCGGCCGCCAGGCTCATGTAGGCCACCACCTCCTGCTGGTCCTGACAGACCACCGACGTGCGCGACACCCCCGCCAGCTGGTTGAGCAGGGCCCGCCGCTGCAGCCAGTGGTTGAGCGACTCGGTGCCGCAGTCAAACGCCCCCAGCTGGTGGTGGGCAGCGAGTGCTTCAGGAGGGTGCATCCCAGGGCACCGATGCGGCCAGGAGTTGGTTGATCACCGCCTGATCAGCCTTGCCCTGCTGCACATCGGCCAGATCAGCCAGCAGGGCCTGGCTCTGCTCAGGGCTGAGCGAGAAGAGGGTCTGATCCAGCAGCACCGCGTGGGCGCGTTCCTGGCAGCTGCGCAGGATGAATTCGGTGCGACTGACGCCTTCTGCCGCGGCGGCCTGGTCAATCAGCTGCCGCTGTTCGGCCGTGGCCCGCAGCTGCAGCACCTGATCGCGCCCCATTGCCCTCTCGCGAGCTGTATGGACATTGTATTGCTGCAGTCAGGGTCAGGCCCGTGCTGGTGGTTCCGGAATCATCAATGGCAATAGCCAGCAGAACAGCGCTGCCTGGCTGCCATGGGGTCCTGGAGTTCCACCGGTTCAATCCGCGGTCCTGAGGGACCCGCCGGCCCGCAGGGCTCACCTGGCGTTCAAGGCAACCAGGGGCCTGCTGGTCCCCAGGGGGCCCAAGGGCCAGCTGGGTTGCAAGGTCCAGAAGGTCCGGCGGGGCCCTCCGGTCCTGCTGGTCCGACCGGATCGCAGGGCATCCAGGGGCCAGCCGGGATCGGCATCAACTTCAAGGGCTCGGTGGCGGCACTCGCCAACCTGCCCGCCAATGCCGCCCAGGGCGATGCCTACCTGGTGCAGGCCGATGACTCGCTGCGGGTGTGGGACAGCGGCACCAGCAGCTGGGTGAATGGCGGCTCGATCCAGGGCCCGCAAGGTCCTGCAGGCGTGGCCGGCCCCGCTGGTGCCGCCGGACCTCAGGGCCCGGCCGGCCCGCAGGGCCCCCAGGGCATTCAGGGACCTGCCGGCATCGATGGCCTGATCGGTCCCCGCGGTACGGGCTGGTTCACCGGCAGCGGGGCTCCACCGCTGAACATCCCTGGTGCGGTGGATGGCGACCTTTACCTCGACCTGCTGACGGGCACCGTCTATCAACTTGGCCCGATCCGCGTGGCTGATCTGCCCGCCATCGGCAGCTCCTTCCAGGGCGGCACCTACGCCGGTCTGATCAGCCACACGGCCAATGGGGTGGCCACCCATGCGCTGATCATTTCGCCCAAGGCCGCCGGCTCGCTGCTGAATGTGGCCTGGAAGACCGCCAACACGGCCAGCACCGGCACCACGAGCGTCTTCGATGGCTGGGCCAACAGCGAGGCGATGAACAACGCCAGCCATCCGGCAGCCCAGTTCTGCCGCTCGCTCAACATCGGCGGCTACGACGACTGGTACCTGCCCGCCACCCAGGAGTGGGACATCCTCTGGCGGGCCTTCAAGCCGGAGGCGACGGCCAACGGCACCTATTCGGGGGCGGGTTATGGCGCCAACCCCTATGCGGTGCCGGCGGGCGGCAACTACACCGACAGCAACCCAGCGCTGACGAATGTGCTCGCCTTCCGCGCTGGTGGGGCGGAGACGCTCAAGCACTTCGACGAGGCCTACGGCGACGATCCCTTCCTGCACTGGACCTCCACCCAGGTCGCGAGCGGCACCGCCTACCAGCGGATGACCTACATGGGCGATCAGTTCGCCGAGAGCAAGACGATCGCCTCCGCCACCCAGGTGCGCGCCATCCGCCGCATCCAGGTGCTGCCCTGATGCGCCGCCCGACCGTCTGGTGCTGAGGGTGAAGGGCTGATGGCCAGCTGGCTGCCGCGCACCCAGGTTCCAGGCCAGCGGCTGAGCGTGAGCGGCACCACCACGCCCCTGCTCCCCGGGGCCAGTGCCCTGCTCGATCTGCCGGGCCTGGGGCGACTGGGCCATTTCCTGGCCGTGAGCACCGATGCACCGGCCTGGGTGAGCTTCTACAGCTCAGCTGGCGCCCGAGAAGCCGATGGCAGCCGCCCGATCACCCAGGACCCGGTTCCGGGGAGCGGGGTGCTGCTCGATCTGGCCACCACCACCGCCGCCCTGACGATCACGGCACCCCCCGGGGGCACCTACTTCACAAGCGACGGAGGAACGGCCCCCAACTCCGCTCCGCTGCTGCGGGCGTTGGTGCGCAACACCGGCACCGCCCAGGCCGCCATCGCCGTGACCGTGACCGCCGTCGTGCTGGCGCCCTGAGGACTGACCCATGAGCAGCCGAACCCTGATCGACATCAGCCGCCTCGGCACCGACACCACCTGGCCCTCGGTGGCGGTGGAGGTGAATGGCTACCTGCAGAACTGGCTCACTGCCGCCAATGCCCAGGTGAGCCAGCACCAGCTGCGCATCGCCACCACTCCCAACCCCAACGCCACTGCCACGGACCCCTGCGGCTGGCGCCTGGAGGCGACCCTGTCGCAGCTCACACCCGGCGGCAATCCGGCGGTGCTGCTGCTGGAGGTGTTTCTCACCGGCACCACCCTTCAGATTCGCCCGGGCATCGGCAACACCGAGCCCTACTTGGGGGCCGACACCGAACAGGGCTGGGTGTACCCCGCTGGAGACGTGGGCTACACCAGCGGCACCTGGAGCACCACGCCGCTTCCCTTCAATGCCCAGGTGGGCTGGTCGCTGACCCCTGGGACTGAATACTTCGTGTTCGCCTACAGCCAGCACCGCTTCACGAACAGGCAGGCGGTGCCGCTGCTGATCGCCCGTGACCAAGTGTCCGGCCACTGGATCCTGGCGGCCTCGCCCCCCTCCACCTCCAGCTTCGACGGATTGCGGGCCGTGAGCTGGAACGTCCGCTCCGGCCAGCCCTCCGGCTCCCGCGGCCTGCTGCGGGATGGGCTGCTCACCGTGGTGCGGATCAGCCGGCCCGCCGAGCTGGTGATCGCCACCACCGACTGGAGCTACTACGAGGTCGCCAACGAACCCGCCCAGTTCTGGGAGCCCCTCCTGCTGCCGCCTGACTTCGCGACGGTGAATCTGAGCAGCGCGGCGATGAGCTACTACAAGGCGCCCGATGGCAACGAGTGGCTGGCGATCGGCGGCCACGGCCTGCTGCTGCGAACCAAAGACGCCCCCGCCCCACAAGGGGGCGAGGGAGGAACGGGGCCATGACCTATCAGGTGTTCTGCCAGAGCTTTGCCCCCGGCAGCTGGAAGTGGACCAGCAAGGACCCCGCTGGGGTCGGCATGCAGCTCGACGGGGCCTTCCGCGCCTTTGCCGCCGCCGTCAACGTCCTGCCCGGCAACGCCAGCACGCCCCTGTCGGTGATCCGCTCCCATGCCGATGCGACCGCCAACCGCTGGGGCTACACCTGGCAGCTGGGCCATCCCGTGGAACCAGCCCACCTCTGGTTCCTTGCCGACAGCACCACCGCCCAGGGCGAGACCCAGTCCAGCAGCAGTGCGGTCTTTGGGAACGCGCTGGCCAGCACCTTCACCAACAACACCAGCAACGGCGGCTACGGCTCCTACAACAACTCCTCCATCAACAGCACCGCGCTGGCGTACGTCGACAGCACCCTGACCGGGGCCACGTCGATTGGCGCGATCCTGCTGATCGCACGCGACACCACCCCCGGCAAGGAGTTCTTCTGCTGGGCCCTCAAGACCCATGGCGGCAACGATGACCTGCACCGCGACAGCTGCCATGCCCTCTACAAGAGCCCGGGCACGACGGGCTGGAACTCGATCGCCGTCTTCCCCCGCACCAGCAAGCAGTTCTACGGGCAGGTGGTGCTGCACGGCTATTCGGGCAACCGCTTTGGTGGCCTGCCATCGGCCATTGGCTCCAGCATCACTGCCAACGGCCACCAGCTGCGCAGCGGTATCGCCCTGGGCCACTACGACTTCGTGCTCCAGGCCCAGGGGCTGTTTGATGCGCCGCCGCCACTGATCCAGCTGCCGGCGCCGTTGTTCATCGGCTCCACAACCATCCGCGGTGCCAGCACCCACTTCGGCAAGGTGACCCGCCCTGATGGGGTGATGTTGCAGCTGGGCCAACGCTCCAGCGACCGGGACGTGTGGCTGTGGGTGCCGTCGGGTACCAGCCACAACCAGGCCAGCCCCTGGGCCTCCGCCACCTCCCTGAGCCACTGGCGGGAATGCAACGAGCTGCACTTCATCAGCAGCCTTCCCCCTCAGGGGTTGCAGCTGGTGACGGGCACGGCGGACTTCATCCGCCACTTCCCGCCCATGAGCGCCGTGGGCGCCCGTCAGCACCCCCAGCAGGGACCACTGCTTTCGGGATCTGGCGCCGGGGGAGGAGGAAGCAGTGGTGGCGGGGAAGCAGGCGGCGGACCGACGCGACCTTCTACCGGCCTGCTCTGGCCGAGGGGGATCTGAGACACGACATCCAAGAGCCCATCAGGGTCGCCCCCAGCTGAATGCAACGGATCGCGCTCAGCGTGCCGCGCTGAACCTGGTGAACCTCGCCACCTGCGCGATGGTGACCAGATCCCCAGAGCGCTGAGAGATGAGCTGGTCGGATCTGGAGCGGTTGGTGGTTGATGCAGAAGCCAGTGCCCAACTCCAGGCCGACCTGCGCCGTTGCCGCAGCCGCACCGACCTGCTGCAGACGGCTCGGCGGTTGGGGTACCGGGTGACCCACAACGATCTGCGCCAGGCCTGGTTGCAGCACCTCCAGGCCGCCGAGGCGCAGGAGCTCAGCCAGCTCGAGCGCGCCACGGGCAAACGGCGCTGAGAACCGGCTGGCTCTACACGCTCCAGCGCAGCGGCTCCTCCCAGCCGGCCTCTGGGCAGATCAGATCCCAGCAGCAGCCGATCGGCTGCGGAACCGGCAGGGAGAAGAGCAGCAGCTGCCGGGCGACCTGTGCTGGGTGACGGCGCTGTGGCTTGCGCTGGCGGGAACGGCAGGGAGTGGTGGTGGTGGCTTCCATAACGAACTGGAGAAGAAACGCCCCCCTCCACGCCCCTGAGCCACGGGGTCAAGGCCACCCGTTGGGTGCTCGCCTTGGCCTTGACGCTGTGGCGCTGCCAGCCCACCGCCTCTAGGGGCTACTGGCCGAGGGGCGGACCATCGGGGACGTGCTCTCCAGTGCCGTGGACCACCGCCAACCCCGCACTGACCTGCCGCTGCGCTCAGACACCGCCGGCATGAGCAGTCCGCCCTGGGCCTCGTCCCCGGACTGGCCCAGCCCACTGCCGGCCTGGTCACATCAGAGGAGAGAAGCCGGGATCAGGGCTCCCGGCGGGCCCTGGGCCTCAGGCCATCTGCAGCCTCAGATCACCCAGCGCCTCACGATCGGCCTCCAGCTGGCAGCGCTGCAGCAGCTCCTGCTGGGCCAGAAGCCGCTCATCAAGCTCATCCACCCGCGCCAGGCACTGCTGGATCGCTGGAAGCACCTCCTCCTCCAGGATCGTGATCTCCTCTTCTCCATAGGGCTGCTCGATCCAGGTGCGGCGCAGCGGCAGCCCCCGCCGACGCAGAAGGATTTCCTCGACTGAGCGCAGCGTGGATTCGAGAAGCAGAAACGGATCCTCCTCAGGACGGCAGAACGGGGAGGCAGCAGCAGAAAGCAGGGCCATGGAATCGGCGCCGAGAGCGGCGCAGCGACGGGACCGATCCCAGTGGGGGCCCGACCGCAGGAGGGCCCCAGACTGGAGAGGACCCGAGCAAGCGGCACTCAGCGATCCAGTAGAGAGCTCATGCAACGGCTCCGGCTTTGCTGGGGTCAGCGCGCTGGCACCGCTCGGCGTAGCCCGCAGCCCAAACCGCTGGGGCGATTCCTTCTGGCACGCAGGCGCGGTAGGGCTTGCTGGCCAGGATCTCCTCCACCGACTCGCCCAGCAGCTCCACTGAGCGGCTGCCCGTCAGCCGATGGGAGAAGGTCTGCTGCAGACGCAGCAGGTACCAGGCCGAGCCCTCCAGACCAGCGTTGAACTTGGTCCACATCCCCGCGTCCCTGCGGGCATCGAGCACCATATCGCGGGCGTTGTGAGCCTTGTCGGCGGCGCTCACCAGTAGCGACTCGGGTGAGGCGCTCTGCAGGTGCTCGATGTAGCGGGTCTTGCGCAGCAGCCAAGGCTCTTTCTCCCCTCCCGCTTCCACCGCACCGGTGGTGTCGGTGCAATCGCGGACGATCTGGGCCACCCGCAAGCCAAAGCGGGCGGCGATCTGGCTATCGCTCACGCCGGCATCCTCGATGGCGTCGTGGAGCAGGCCCGCGATGGCCTGGTCCTCATCGCCACCGTCTTCCCAGATGAGCGCGCTGACGGCAATCAGGTGGGCCACATAGGGGACGGCCTTTTCTTTGCGCCGCTGGCGGCGGTGCAGATCAGCGGCCCATCCGAGGGCATCGATGTAGCGCTGGCTGTGGGCCTGCTGCGCTTGGTTCTCAGTCATGGCTCTCCTGTGGTGTGGGGTCTGTCATCAAGCGAGTTGTTCACAGCTGGGATTGGGCCTGCTGCCGCTGCCGGTGCTCCTGCAGCAGGCGCTCCCACTCCTCTGGTGGCAGCGGCTCCTCAATCGGTCCACCGTCAAAAGCTGCAGCATCGAAATACTGGCGGGCACGCTGCTCCGGGATCTGATCCCACCAATCACCTCCCATCAACCGCGCAAAGAGATCCGGGAACGGCTCCCAGGCGCCGCGGATGCCACGCCACACGGCCTCACTGCCTGGCTCGCCGCTACGTCGAGCCAGCAGCACCGGCAGACCGTGGTTGCCGTCGAGGTCGTCCTGCCAGGGATCCTCCTTGGCGTAATAGACGAAAGAATTGGTCATCAGGGCCTCCTGGATGGGGAACACCTCCCCCGGCGAGCGCCTGGAGGTTGATTGTCTCCCGGCTGCTGCAGCCCTGGAGTTGACAGAGGCCCAGCGGCGGCAGAGACCACTGGGCGGCAGAAACGCCTGGCTTTCGCCATAGGCTTGCCCTAATACAGCTCCACGTTGCGGGCATCTCTGCCAACTGGCTGGCGCAAGAGGTCTCAGACTCCAGACTTCCTGCAGTCAGATCACACCGGCACCCTGTAGGGCCAGGCCCCTCAGCTGCAGTGGGCCGCTGCCGCTGCCGCCCGGGGCCATGGGCCGAGAAGGGAATCACCATGGGCCGATCGGCCCATGGCCTCGGGCGGCCTGACTCTTTATCTGACCGCAGGGAAATCAGACTCCTTCCACTTGAAGTCCTTTGCCTCGCGTCTGACCTTGCCGAGTGGCAAACCGGTTGCAGCCTGTATCTCAGTTTCAAAGAAGCGGCTGGCGTCCCCGTTGTCGAATGCGAATGCGAGCTCAGCGACCTCTCCTTCCGGTGTGTAATAAGCAATCGAAAACGTCGACTTAAAGGAGCGCAGCCCGAAGGCGAGCAAGCCTGGCGCCCCAAAGAGAAGGGTGGCGCCTGCACCCAGTACGGCGTTGGATTGGCTGCCTGGCCCTCCCTTGGCCCAGCTGGTGACAGCATCAACGGGCACGGTCTTGCCATCAACGATCAAGCGATCACCAAGGATCTTGACCACGCAGTCGCGTTTGCTGGAGCAGCGGGCTTCGTAGGAGCCCGCCTGGACCGCCACGGGGATGAAAAGTAGCTGGGCCGTCAGCAGAACGGGAAGAGTGCGACGAAAGCTCATGGGCGTTTCTCAGTTCACGGACCGCACGTCGGTGGGCTTGGCCTTGGGATCGATGGCTGTCTTCCCGACCTGCACGCCGCCGTTCTCTTCCCACTTGAATTCAAAGAAGTAATCAAAGATCGACTCTCCTTCTGGCAGCTTGACAACATTGCCGTTACCAATCACGCAGCTGGCAGGGTCATCCCAGCCGGACTGGGTCTGCTTGCATGCTCGAGCCGCAATGACGCTGTGATCCCACCACTTGGAGTAGCCAGTCCAGCCATTCACAATCAAGGTGCTCTGCTTGATGATCACACTGCGGCCATCCACTACATCAAAGATGGCCCAGCTGTTGGGCGCGCCTGAAACCCAGGCATTACCGCCTGAAAGCTTCACCTTGTAGACCACGATCTTGCCCTTGAGATCAGCGGAGTAGCCAACGCCCTCCAGATCCACATTGGCTGGATTGCTTCTGGGAGCCGCAAGCTGTTCTCGAGGAGCACCGATCGCCGCGCCGGTCGATGCGATCAGAGCAAGGGCAACGAGAACTATGCGGTTTCTGCATAAATTAACCGTCATTCTTCCGCTGCGACTGCTATCGAATCTATGCGAACAGCCCCATGGCGAGACCTGAATTGAGTTGCGCGGCCCGTTGGGGCAGGCTGACTGGAAGCAAGGTGCGGTCGCGATGGTGGAAGCCGAGCAGCTGAAGGCTGTGCTGGAGGCGATGGTCTCGGGACCCGTTGCCGATGCCCGCCGCGAGGCCGAACGGCAGCTGGAGAGCTGGATTCAGGAGCTGCTGGATGCCAAGGTGCGCCATTCGCTGACGGCGACCAGCGGGCTGGATGAGCTGACGGCAATTGCGCTGACCGACGCCAAGGGGCTGTCGGCTGCTGGAGCGGTGGTTCTGGATCGCTTCCGCTACCGGCTGGCCCATGTGGCGATGCGCAACCAGCAGTGGGAGCAGGCATCAAGGCTGCTGGATGTGGTGCTGCAGGGCAGCGGTGAGCTGACCCGGGCCCGGCTGTACCGCACGGTCTGCAGGCTGAGGGGAGAGGGCCGCATCGACGATGAGGCCCTGCGGGAGCTGGTGCAGCGCTACCGGCAGGAAGGAATGGAGCGGCCGGGTGCACCGTCGCTGGATGTGCTGGTGCAGGAGCCCACCACGTGCCTGCTGGAGCTGCTGCTGCTCTGCCAGGGCAGTGAGCCCCAGCTGCTGGATCAGCTCTATGAAGACCAGGGCCGGCACCGCACCACTGGCCTGAAGCTATTCATCCAGCCACTGGGCGAGCGCTCCAAGACCGTGGTGTTGAGCGAATGGCTGGCCCAGGCCCACCTGGATGAACTGGCCCAGGAGGGCTGGCTGGTGGTGGACACCACGGTGGAGAGCATCGGCAAGCAGGGCCGGGGCAGCCAACTGCGCAGTCCCAACTTTCCCGCGCGTGTGCTCGTGGGCGTGGCGCAGGTGCTGGCTGATGCCGCGACAGTGCCTCTCGGAGGCAACAGGGGGCTTTCTTCTGCGGCAGTCCAGGATCGATTTCTGACGCGCGACGATGGTCATCTGGTCAAGCCCGACAAAGAGCCCCGCTGGGAGTACGTGACCAGTGGGGTGCTCAAAGAGCATCCCGACAGGAAGGTGATCTGCCGTGAGCGGGCATGGAACACCTGGCGGCTGGAGCCTCCCTACGTGGTGGTGTTGAGGGATTCGACAACCGCGGTGCGCCAGGCAACCGGCAGATCCCAGTGATCAATGCCGCAAAGGATGTGGCGCTTGTAGGACGCTTCTGCCCGTAGGCCAGAACGGCGCCTGTGGTCACAGGGCACATAGGCCAACGCCTCAAACATGGCGCCGCAGTGGCTGCGAACCATCACCCGCTCCTGGCGGTAGTGCCCGTAGTCGACCCCCTCCGCCTCATCCAGCTCGGCCAGGTCGGCAGCTGAGTGGTGTGTCACCACCCCCCAGGTGACGGCGCCGCTGCAGGGCTGGATTCCGGCATAGCCGCTTGTGGACTTACCCCAGGCTTGCTTGTCGATCGCCCAGCTCCAGCCATCCAGCTGCACCACCATTCCCTCGCCGTCCCAGTCTCGGCAGCGCTCCTGCAGGCGTTTGGGGTTGAGGTTGGAGC
>JBAPUA010000062.1:0-11351 GCA_049282435.1 Cyanobium sp.
GCCCCTGGCTCTGCCGGCGGTGGCGGCCGGGCCGCCGCCACCCGCCCCTGCCGATCAGGCCGCCACAGCCCTGGCTGGCCTCGACCGTGCTGGCCCTGCCGGCTCCGGCCCGGGGCCGGGGCCGGAGCCGGAGTCGGGGCCGCGCCTGCTCTACCGCCCCTGGCACCCCGAAGACCCCCTGGCGCCGGATCACTGCGGCATCCCGGCGCCCCTGGCCAGCGGCCAACCCACCCGGTCCGAGCCCGCTGCTGGCGAAGCAGGCGAACAGGAGCCACCTCAAGAAGATGGGGCGCTGCCTGGTGTGCCGCCTGCGGCAGGACTGCCCCCTGCGGCCCTGGGCCTGCTGCTGGTGCCGGCCCTGGCGATCGATCGGCAGGGAGTGCGCCTCGGCTACGGCGGTGGCTGGTACGACCGGCTGCGGGCCGAGCCGGCCTGGCGGGCGGTGCCGGCCCTGGCGGTGCTGCCGGCCGCCTGCGTGGTCGAGGCCCTGCCCCGGGATGGCTGGGATGTGCCCTTTGCTGGCTGGCTGGACGAGACCGGCCTGCACCGGATCCGCGACACGGGCCTCCCTGCAGGCTCTTAAACATTGCAAGCTCGTAACGGTGTCGGCCGTCGCTCGCCGTCGCGTCCGTGATTTGCCAGGATCCCCGCAGAAACGTTCACGCCCCCTTTGGACCTGACCGCGCTGCAAAACCAGGCCCTGCGGAGTCTCGACCACAGCCCGGCCGGCCTGGAGCGCCGCCATCTGGAGAGCGACGGCCGGACCCGCACCGCCTCCGAGCGGATCCTGGCGGCCGAGCTGCAGGTGCGTGGCGCCGCGCCCGATGCCCTCTCGATGATGGTCAGCTCGATCGCCAGGATGGTGCAGGCGGGCAAAAGCAGCGATAGTCGCTGGAAATCGTCCTGAACCCACGGCCATGACCCGTCTGCTGCTGCCCCTGCTGCTGGGCTCCGCCGGCCTGTTGCTGCTGCCGGCCGGCGCCCGGGCCCATGGACTGGAATCCAGCCTGCAGCGCCTCGGCAACCTTTCAGCCGGCCTGGAGAGCCACTATTCCAACGGCCTGCCCGCCGGCGACGCCAATGTGCGCCTGCTGGTGCCTGGTGGCGAGGCGATCCCGCTGGGCCGCACCGACGCGGCGGGCAAGCTCAGCTTCCAGCTGCCCGCCCATGCCCAGGCCGACTGGGAGATCCAGGTGGATGCGGGCCCGGGTCATCGCGACTATCTGGAGCTGCCACCCGGCCGGCCCCAGCCCGCCGCCACCATCAGCCACAGCGAAACCGGGCCGCTGCTGGCGCTGCGCCATCTGGGCAGTCTGGGCCTGGTCGGACTCCTGGGCGCCGCCGCCGGCCTGCTGATGCGCCGCCAGCGTCCCTGACTCAGGATGGGCCCGGCGTCGGCGAACGAGCGGATGCCACGATCCCGCATGGCCCTCTCCACAGCGACGGCGCGTGGCTCAGTTCCGCAACACCGCCCCTCCCCCCGAGCCCCCCTTCCCGTGACCACCGGCAGCGCCGCCCTCGATCGCATCGTCGAGCGCCTCGGCAGCACCAGCGATCCCAGACGCCGCTACGAGTACGTGCTCTGGCTGGCCAAGAAACTGGCGCCCCTGCCCGAGGCCTTCCAGCAGGAGGCCTACAAGGTGCGAGGCTGCGTCTCCCAGGTGCATGTGGTGGGCCAGCTGCAGGACGGCCGGCTCCACTGGCAGGGGGATTCCGATGCGGCGATCACCAAGGGGTTGCTGGCGCTGCTGATCGAAGGGCTGGAGGGGCTGACCCCGGCCGAGGTGGTGGCGATCGATCCGGCCTTCATCGCCGACACGGGCCTACAGGGCAGCCTGACGCCCTCCAGGGCCAATGGTTTCCTCAACATCCTGCGGATGATGCAGGCCCAGGCCCGCAGCCTGCTGGCTGACCCCGCCGTCCCGGCAGCGGACGCCGCTGACTGATGCGGCGACCACATTTCTAGGATGCGGGGTTTGCAGGGTTGCGGCGCATGACCATCGGCATCGGCTTGTTGGGGCTGGGCACGGTGGGAGCCGGCGTGGCGGCGATTCTGGCCAGCCCGGAGGGGCGCCATCCGCTGGTGGCGGAGCTGCAGCTGCGCCGGGTGGCCGTGCGCGATCTGGAGCGCCCCAGGCCGCTGCAACTGGCGCCGGAGCTGCTGAGCACCAGCCCCGAGGCGGTGATCGACGATCCCGCCGTCGAGATCGTCGTCGAGGTGATGGGCGGCCTGGAGCCGGCCCGCAGCCTGATCCTGCGCGCCATCGCCGCCGGCAAGCCGGTGGTGACGGCCAACAAGGCGGTGATCGCCCGCTACGGCGAGGAGATCGCCGCCGCCGCCGCCGCCCGGGGCGTCTATGTGCTGATCGAGGCGGCGGTGGGCGGCGGCATCCCGATCATCGAGCCGCTGAAGCAGTCGCTGGGCGGCAATCGCATCCAGCGGGTCAGCGGCATCATCAATGGCACCACCAACTACATCCTCAGCCGCATGGCCGATGAGGGGGCGGCCTATGGCGAGGTGCTGGCCGACGCCCAGCGCCTGGGCTACGCCGAGGCCGATCCGGCCGCCGATGTGCAGGGGGGAGACGCCGCCGACAAGATCGCGATCCTGGCGGGTCTGGCCTATGGCGGGCCGGTGGCCCGGGCCGGCATCGCCACCGAGGGCATCGACCGCCTCGATGCCCGCGATGTGGCCTACGCGGCCCAGCTGGGCTACGTGGTCAAGCTGGTGGCCACCGCCGAGCGCCAGGGCGCGGGCGCCACAAGCACGGGCGCCACAAGCGCGGACGCCCCAGCCCCCGGCGAACCGATCCAGCTCGATGTGCGCGTCCATCCGACGCTGCTGCCGAAGCAACACCCGCTGGCGGGGGTGCATGGGGTCAACAACGCGATCCTGGTGGAGGGAGATCCGGTCGGCCAGGTGATGTTCTACGGCCCCGGCGCCGGCGCCGGCCCCACGGCCTCGGCGGTGGTCGCCGACATCCTCAACATCGCCGGCATCCGCCAGGTGGGCGGCGCCGAAGCGGGCCTCGATCCGCTGCTGGCGGCCAGCAGCTGGCGCCGCTGCCAGCTGGTGGATGGCTCCAGCACCCGCCATCGCAACTACGTGCGCCTGCACACCCGCGATGAGGCAGGCGTGATCGGCCGCATCGGCACCTGCTTCGGCGCGGCGGGGGTCTCGATCCAGTCGATCGTGCAGTTCGAGGCCCGGGAGCCGGCGGAAGGGGAGGGCAAAGGCGAAGCCGGCGCTGAACCCGGCGCCGAAATCGTGGTGATCACGCATGAGGTGCAGGAAGCCCACTTCCGCCAGGCCCTGGCGGCGATCGCCAATCTCAGCGAGGTGACCTCAGTGGCGGCCTGCCTGCGCACGCTGTAAGCGACAGCGCTGACCTGAGCAGCCAGCAAGCTCAGCCACAAAAAAGGCCCCGTCAATCACGGGGCCCAGGCTGGGACTTCTGCGGGCTGGACACTCAGACCGAAGGATCTGCTGTGAACAGAGACCCAGCACCGACCTGAGCCGGCCGGTACGTGATCTGAGCGGAACTGAACCTAATCAGGCCTTGGCGCGGGCGCTGGTCTTGATGCGGTTCCTCAGCTTGCGGCTGAAGCCGAAGGCCATGCCGGCTCCGACGAGAGGCAAGGGACCGGGGACCTCGGTTTGCTGAAAAGTGTTGGTGAAGCTTGTCAGCGACGAGGTTGGCCCAACAGTGTAGGTATCAAGCACACTTAATGAAGTTCGGTCCCCAGATACAGCATAAAAACCCAATCCGGAAGGAATTGGAGACAAAGAATCAGCAGAGAACAGCGTCTCAAAGTATGGGCCGCCCGGAGTAGCGTCGGCCTTGCTGACATCGACAGCCTGCACCGCATTGACGGCAAGCTTGATGCCCGCAAATTTCTGCGTCCCCGAAATGATGTCTATGTCATATTGAAACTTAGCATTGCTGAATTGAGCGTTCAAGACAGGAGTGAAAAAAGTTCTTACGGTAAACAAGTCGCCAACAAGATTAGCGAAATCTATCTGCCCACTGCCCACGGTTGGCAGCGTTGTCAACTTAACATTCTTATCCCCGGTAGTAAGGACAAGACCAGTGGAACAAGCTGTATATCCCGAGGGACCTATCGCACCACCGAAAAAGCACGTGTCAAGCGCCTGAGCCGAACCAGCCGACAACAACAAACCACCGCCGCCAACCATGGCGGCAGCCATCATCGCGGGGATGGTCGATTTCAGCGCGAGGCCTGACCTGAATCGGGATTCTTGAAGAAGCAGTGAAAACATGGTTCAGAGAGGTTGAACTCGGATCAGATTAAGTGATGCCAACAGGATCAACATGCAGCAATCGCTTACCCTTCCGCTTGCAAAAGTTTGCTGATCTGCATCGCATCAGCTGGATCTGTTGCCATTGCTTCACGTTCAGCGCCTTCGCCTGCCCTCTCCTCTCCTCGCTCCAGTCATCTCCCCGCCCTCCGATCGCGAGCCCTGGCCCTTGCGCCCCCCGGGAGCAGCCTGGGAAAAAGCGGAAGCAATGCTGAACTCCCCTGTCCCACCTCGGCGGACAGCGGCCCCTCCGACGGCGCTCCGCGATCCCGTGGACGCACGCCCTATCAGGATCTGCGCACCATTGTCACTTTTTGCATTATTTCGAACGTTCTGAGCGCAAGGGAGCCGGAAGGCTGGTTTCAGCCAGTTCCGGGGCTCCACCAGGCCCCGGCTCCGTTGTTGATCCTTCAGCTCTCTCCTGAATCGCCTTGCGGGCCTGTCGAGGGGCCGTGGACCGGCCTCCTTTTCTGATTCCCCCGCCCGATCCCCTTCCATATCCCTCATGACGCGCTCCACCGCCAACCTTCATCAGGGCGACTGCATCCGGCTGCCGGCTGACGGTGAGGACGGGCCGCTGTATCAGGTCATCGGCGTCGACGATCGCGGCGATCGCTGCTGGCTGCGGGCCTGGCCCCTGGCCCGCCGAGGCTCGCCCGTGTTCGAGATCTCCCTGCATCAGCTGCAGTCGAAGCGGCCGCAGCGGCGCGGGCCGGCGGGCCGGCACGAGGGCTGAAGGGCTCAGGCGAGACAGCCCGGACCCGGCCCCCGCGGCCCGCTTCCCAGCTGAAGCAAGACCCCGGCTTCCTAGAAGCTCCAGGCAACCCAGGGCCTGAGAGGACGCGCCGCCGGGCGCTGAAGGGCCGCTGGCCTTGGCCTTGGCCCTGAGGGCCCTGGCCCTAGGAGCCTGTTGCGCATAGATTTGTTATGGGCAAATTAACAAATAACGCGACCAGTGCGGACTGATGCTGAGATTTGCTCCGGGCAGTGCTTCGGTGACGAGACCGCAAAACGCAGCTACAGCAGTCAAGTTGAGCTGACTCTCATTGTCAGCTCAGTCTCGCTCGGATCAACTTGCGCCTCAAGATGGCAGGAACGGGCTTATTGCGTGTGTCCGCTGACGTCCGGGATCTATGCGCAACAGGCTCCTAGGGGCCCTTAGCACTCGGCCATGAAAAAACCCCGCCGGATGGCGGGGCGACAGGCGAACGCTGGACCGCAGCCCAACGGGCACCATCAGGCCAGGTGGGCCTTCTTGATCCGGCTGCGGATCCGGCGGCTGAAGCCGAAGGCGGCACCGGCGCCGAACAAGGGCAGGGGGCCGGGGACCTGACTTAAGTTGTTACTGATGTTGTCATAGCTGCCGGCAACTGTAATTGTATCCCTCACTCTGATGTTGGACACATTGGGACCGAAGGTAAATGAACCACCGTTGTCCGTAATCCCGCCCAGGAGGGCACCGGTTGATACGTTAAAAATTTCTTTTTTCACTCCGCTCGTGGATGGGGGATTGGTGATCCAGGCAAGGAATGCCTGGCCAAAGGTTTGGCTGGATTCGTTGATTTTAACCTCATACTCATAGTAATCGTTCACAGAGAGACTGGCAGCGGGATCGAAATTCGCATTGACATCCCAGAGATCGCCAGTTTGTTGTATTTCAATCGCGCTCGTGCCAATACTAGGAATGTTCGTGGAAAACTTATCGAACTGTTTGTCTCCCAAAGTGCAAGGAAAGGGAGAGCCGCCGTTGAAGGCATCGGTCCAAAGGGTGGATTCAGGACAAGTGGCAGCGCTAGCTGATCCAGCGCTGAGGACGGAGAGGGAGGCGCCGCCCAGCAGCCCGGCGGTGAGGAGAGCTTTCGTAAGCTTAGTTGTTCGGACCTTGTTGGAAGTTGAGAGCATGATCATCAAGGTAGAGAAGGTTGGCGAAACAGGCGATTCCAGTGAAGCTCAAAAAGCAGTTCTGGGAATTGCAATAAGCTTCACAATGAAAGGCTGCCTGACCTTAAAGCACTTTCCCCGATGAGAGTATTGATGCGAGATGACATGGATCCACAAAAATGATTCACCTTGATTCATAACAGCTTCAGGCTGCTGCAGCCTGCTCCTTTATCAGTGCACTGACGCCAAACAACTCGGTCGATTCATCTGCAGCGCTGTTGATTTACTCGGCGACGTTTTTCCCAATTTTCTGACCATTGATTGCCGTACCCTCACAGTCCCCAACGCCCTTGGTCCTCGCCACCTCGGGCCTGATGGCCCATGCCCAGGCGCAACCGCCCTGAATCCGGCCCACCGACCCCCTTGAATGGGGCCGACTCGAGCATTCGGGCTTGCCTCCCGTCACCGGCCTGGCCCCTGGCCCGCCACAGCTCGCCGGTGTTCGAGATCCCCCCTGCAGCCGCTGCAGTCGAAGCGGCCGCCCTCGTGGCCCACTCCCAGCTAAGGAATGACCCCGGATCCATAGGAGGTCCAAGGAACCCAGGGCCTGAGAGGACACGCCGTCGGGCGCAGAAGATCCACTTACCCTGACCCAGAAGGCCCCTGCGCAGGCGGCCATGAAAAAACCCCGCCGGATGGCGGGGCAACAGGCGAACATCGGGCCGCAGCCCAACAGGCACCATCAGGCCAGGTGGGCCTTCTTGATCCGGCTGCGGATCCGGCGGCTGAAGCCGAAGGCGGCACCGGCACCGAACAGGGGCAGGGGGCCGGGGGCCTCCTGGGTGTAGTCATTGGTCATAGAAACAAATTTGCCCGTTCCCGTAACTTTGTCGACAACTGACAAAGTTGTGTATTGACCTGCAAATGCAAACGCTTCATTATTTTGGAGTGTTTCTGACAGACCCGCCCCGTAAGAAATCACTTTTTCTGCAACCCTATCCGGATCAAGACCATCATACCTAAAAGAAACAGTCTTAAAATATTTACCGGGATCGGTAATGGCTACATCGTAAGAATAATAATCATCCTTGGCCAGCGGGACGGTAAAATCAAAATAGGCAAGAACATCATAAATATCGGAATCACCGGGAACAGCAGGATCTTCAGGGGTTGTATCAAAGCTTATGAAACCTTTCTTCTGATTCGTGATATTGGTTTTAAAGTTGGTAAAAAGTTTGTCGCCCTCCTGGTGACTGAAGGGCACCTCAGGATTATAAGGATTAAAGACATGATCCCAATTGATGTATGTTCTCGCACTGGCCAAGCCAGCGCTGAGGATGGAGCAAGCAACGCCGCCCAGCAGCCCGGCGGTGAGGAGAGCTTTCGCAAGCTTGGTTGTACGGACCTTGTT
This sequence comes from Cyanobium sp., assembly GCA_049282435.1. Lineage (GTDB taxonomy): Bacteria > Cyanobacteriota > Cyanobacteriia > PCC-6307 > Cyanobiaceae > Cyanobium. The sequence goes on from JBAPUA010000062.1 coordinate 7,614, forward strand.
GGTGGTTGAGAGCATGATCATCAAGACAGTGAAGGATGGCGGAACAGGCGATTCCACTGATGCTCAAAAGCAGTTCTAAGAATTGCGATTGACTTCACAAGGAAAAGCTAACCAACCTTAAGGCATTTTCAACGTTGCGAATATTGACGCGAGCCGACATTAAACCGCAAAAATGATTCACCTTGATTCGCAAAGACATCAGACCGCTGCAGATCGCCTCTTTATCAATGCGCCAACGCGAAACAACTCGGCCGATTATTCGGCAGCGCCATTGATTGGCTCGGCGACATTCCCCCCAATTCCCTACCCATTCATTGCCGTACCCTCACAGCCGGCAACATGCCTGGCCTCCGCCACCTTGGGGCGAAGGCCCCTGCCCTGGCGCAACCGCCCTGAATCCCGCCCACCGACCCCCTTGAATGGGGTCGACTTGAGCATTCGGGCTTGCCTCCCGTCACCGGCCTGATCCCGCCGCCCGCCGCCCCGCGCCCTGCGCCGCGGCGGCTCGCCCTGCTGCTGGCCAGCCTGCTGCTGCTGCCCGCCCTCGGCGCCTGCCAGCCGCGCCGGCCCGAGGGGGTTCTGATCGTGGCCAGCAAGAGCCGCATCGACTCCCTCGATCCCGCCGCCGCCTCGCGGGTGGGGATCATGCAGGTGCTCAGCGCCCTCGGCGATCCGCTCTATGCCATCGCCGAGGGCGGGCGGATCGAACCGCGGCTGGCCACGGCCCTGCCCCGCCTCAGCAGCGATGGCCTGCGGGCCCGCATCCCCCTGCGCCAGGGCGTGCTGTTCCACGACGGCACCCCATTCAATGCCGAGGCGATGGTGTTCTCGCTGCGGCGCTTCCTCGCGATCGGCACCCTCGGCTTCCAGCTGGGCGACCGGGTGCGGGCCGTGCGGGCCACGGGCCCCGATGAAATCGAGCTGGAGCTGAAACAGCCCTTCAGCCCCCTGCCGCGGCTGCTGAGCGCCATCTTCCTGACCCCCGTCTCCCCCACGGCCTACCGGGCCTACCGCGACAAGCCGCTGGCGGAGCGCTTCGTCGGCACCGGCCCCTACCGGCTCAGCTTCTTCAGCCCCCAGCAGCAGCGCCTCAGCCCCTGGCCCCGCTACTGGGGCTCCCGGCCCCGCAACGGCGGTCTCTCCCTGGTGACCCTGAGCAACTCCACCGCCCTGTTCGGCGCCCTGCGCAGCGGCGAGGTGGACCTGCTGCTCTCCAGCGGCCTGGAGATCGACCATCAGCGCGCCCTGCACGGCGATGCCCAGGCCGGCCGCCTGCGCGAAGCGGTCGGTCCGGCCCTGGAGATCGGCTTTCTGTCGCTGCTCAGCGACCAGCCGCCGCTGGATTCCCAGGTGCTGCGCCAGGCGATCGCCCACAGCCTCGATCGCCGCACCCTCAGCGAGCGGGCCAGCCTCGGCATCAGGCCCCCCCTGCGCCAGCTGGTGCCGCCCAGCCTGCCCGGCTCCGATCCCGATGTCTGGCCCGCCTACGACCCCGCCCGCGCCCGCCGGCTGTTCCGCCAGGCGGGCTACTGCCGGGGCAAACGCTTGACGCTGCCGCTCACCTTCCGCTCCGACATCCCCACCGATCGCCTGGTGGCCCTCACTTGGCAGGCCCAGCTGCGGCGCGATCTGGGCGACTGCATCAGCCTGGAGCCGACCGGCATGGAATCCACCACCGCCTATGACCAGCTCGGCAAGGGTGCGTTGGTGATGTTCTTCTACGACTGGAGCGCCGACTATCCCGACGCCGAGAACTTCCTGGTGCCGTTGCTGGGCTGCGAGCAGCGCCGCGGCCATCGCTGCCTCAAGGGCAACAGCGCCCTGAGCGGCAGCTTCTGGAGTGCCCCCGGCCTGGACGAGGCGCTGCGGCAGAGCAGCCAGCTGGACGGCGACGCCCGCCTTGCCCTGCTGCGTTCGATCCAGCGGCGGGCCGCCGCCGCCAGCCCCTACCTGCCGCTCTGGCTGTCGGCGCCGGTGGCCTGGAGCCGTCCCGAGGTCAGCCTGCCCCGCTTCGATGGCTCCGGCCGGGTGCTGCTGGGCGAGCTGCAGCGCCGTGAATCCCCCCGGGAGGCCCGGCCATGAGCCGCCGCTCCGACCTGCTGCGCTACCTCGGCGCCCGCCTGGCCCTGGCGCCGCTGATGCTGTGGCTGATCGCCAGCCTGGTGTTCCTGCTGCTGCGGGTGGCACCGGGGGATCCGATCGATGCCCTGCTCGGCCCCAAGGCGCCGGCAGCCGCCCGGGCCGCCCTGCGCCACCAACTCGGTCTCGATCAGCCCCTGCTCAGCCAGTACGGCCATTTTCTGAGCCAGCTGCTGCACGGCGATCTGGGTCTCTCCCAGAACAGCCAGGAGCCGGTGCTCGGCATCATCCGCGCCAGCCTGCCGGCCAGCCTGGAGCTGGGGGTGGTGGCCCTGGCGCTGGCGGCGCTGCTCGGGCTGGCCGTGGGCTTCAGCGGCATCGCCCGCCCCGAGGGCAAGGTGGACCTGGCCGGTCGCCTGTTCGGCATCGGCACCTATGCCCTGCCGCCGTTCTGGGCCGCCATGGTGGTGCAGCTGGTGTTCGCCGTCTGGCTGGGCTGGCTGCCGGTGGGCGGTCGCTTCCCGCCGACCTTGCTGCCGCCGGAGGGCAGCGGCTTCTATCTGTTCGACAGCCTGCGCGCCGGCAGCGGCGAGCAGTTCCGGGGGGCGCTGCGCCATCTGGTGCTGCCGGCGGCGACGCTCGGGGTGCTGCTGAGCGGCATCTTCACCAATGCCCTGCGCCTGAACCTGCGCCGGGCCCTGGGCTCGGACTATGTCGAGGCCGCCCGCAGCCGCGGCCTGAGCGAGCGGCGGGTGGTGCTGCGCCACGCCCTGCCCAATGCCCTGCTGCCGGTGCTGACGATCACCGGCATCACCGTCGCCTCCCTGATCGGCGGCGCCCTGCTGATCGAAGTGACCTACTCCTGGCCCGGCATCGCCTCCCGGCTGCAGGAGGCGATCGCCCAGCGGGACTACCCGCTGGTGCAGGGGATCGTGGTGGTGGTGGCGGCCCTGGTGGTGCTGGTCACGGTGGCCGTGGATCTGCTGGTGGCCCTGCTGGATCCGCGCATCCGCTTCTAGAGCGCCGGCCTAGGGCGCCAGCCCATCGCGCCACTGGCGGGCCGCCGGCTGATCGAGCACATAGGCGGTCACCTCCTGCTGACGGCGCTCCTGGGAAGGGAGCATCTGCGGCTGATCCAGGCTCTGCAGAAAGTCGGTGCTGAGGCTCAGCAGCAGGTCCTGCACCATCAACGGTTCCACCCCCACCAGCTCCCTGCCGAGCCGGAAGACGACCTCCTCCCGCTCGGCCATGCGCACCGGCGAAAAATGGCTGCCGCCATCGATCAGCACCAGCCGGCTGCTGGCCTGGGAGGCCGGCAGAAACAGATTGAGCTGCTCCTCCAGCGGCGGGGTGACCAGATCGAGGCTGCCCCCCACCATCAGGGTGGGCACCGGCAGGGTCCGCAGGGCGCCGCGGGGCCAGAGCAGGCTGCCGAAGCTGTTGAACAGGATCACGCCCCGCAGATCGGCCGGGCGGGGCAGGGCCGCGGGCAAGCCCGTGCTGGCCAGCTGGCATTGCAACAGGCGGGACGGATTGCTGATCGGCAGACGGTCGATGGCCCGGCGACAACGGGCCTCCAGACCCGGTCTGGGCTCCACTCCGGCCGCCAGCAGGGCCGTCAGCGCCCCGAGGGAATGGCCGACCAGCACCACCCCCCGG
>JBAPUA010000063.1:0-4645 GCA_049282435.1 Cyanobium sp.
GTGCTGTGATATGCAGCAACTTTGCGAGTCAAAACGACACGAGGGCCTGTAAGGCTTTGTCATCCAGGGGCTTTGGTCGCTTGGCGCCCCTTTGCCCTGGAACTTGACGCCACTCCAGCCTGACCAATTCAGGCACCAGGGAGCCTGATGAAACCGATCGATGCGTCCTCACAGCGAGGCCTTCAAGGTTGATGTTCGCCGGTGGATGGGGCCTCCTTTTCGCCAGAGCTGCACCGAGTCCACCCAGGCACTGGAGATTCACATGATCACCCTCTACGAATGACGCAAGCATTGGCGGTTGTGAACTTCAGGCGCGTCAGTTGATAGAAGATGGGATGGAGTTAATCGAGTGCCTGATCCGCCAACTTTGAGATCCGCCTAAAAGGATGGCTGGCAGGGATCCAGACTTACAGGAATCTGGATGTTCTGGGTGTGAACGCTGGAAAACAGAGGGCCTATACTCCTCCGCTGATATCCCTCGCTGGAGTGGGATGATTCATGCCAGGCTTTCAGCAACAATGCGCTGCCATGCCCCACCACGCCAATCGCCCAACCAAGACCTGCGCCTGCTGCGGCCGCCCCTTCCAGTGGCGCCGCAAGTGGCAGGAGGTCTGGGAGGAGGCGCGCTACTGCTCCGATCGCTGCCGCAACCAGGTGAGGCGGCCCGAGCAGCGGCGTCTGGGGAAATCCACCGAGGAAGGCCAGCCATGATTGCCAGCCGAAACCGCAATTCCGTACCCGTGGACACTGGAGCGCAGATACAGCCTGTGGCGTAAATTGATTCCGTATTCCTTCTAGATATTCAAGCCGAAATGCAAAAGTTCTATAGTTAATCACTACGCCATAGCCAACCTACTAATCCCGCCACTGGGGGCGTGTGCTTGCCCGCTGGGCTGGATCAGCTCCGGTTCCTACTGCGTCAACAATCACTGAACACCATGGCTTTTCGCTTCCGCCGCTCCGCCCGTCTGGGCCCGCTGCGCTTCAACTTTGACAAGGCCGGGTTGAGCTCCATTTCCGTGGGTGGTCGCGGGGCTTCGTTCAACATTCCGGTCGCGCGCAGGGGCGGTCCGCGCAGCACGGTGGGCCTGCCGGGCACCGGCCTGAGCTGGAGCATGGAGAACACGCCCGATCGGCCTGTGGCGATTCCGGCGGGCGTGGCCCAAGGGCTGCCCAACAGCCGCCGGCTCCGGTCCGGTCAGCTTGAAAGCCTCAAAGCTGAACTGCTGGCGGTGCTGCACCAGCAACTCTTTGCTTCCGGTTCCACCGGCCAGCAGCTCTGGGAGCTGGGCTTGGTGAGCCGCCTGCTCGCCGATGGTTCCCTTGGTGCACGGCCGACCGGGTTGCTGGCAGTGATCGAAACACCGGAGGCGATGCAGGCCTACCTGCTGCGGGCCCAGGGCCAGGATGACGCCAAGCGCCGTGCCCAGCGCTGCATCGAGGCGGTGCAGGAGGCCTCACGCCTGGCCGCTGGGCGGGGGTGGCTTCCCTGAGACTGCAGCGACAGGTGCCCGCAGGGCCGTTTCCCCGTATCCGGCTGCACCTACAAGAACGCCTCGGCAGGCCAAGGATGGAGCCGGAAAGAAAGAGATAACCCCGCATGCGTGAGGTCGTGTTCCGCGTTCTGGTTGAACGCCCCGGCCACTTGGAAGCCCAGGCCGAAACCCTGCCGATCCACATCAGTGCTCCCACCCTCGAGGAGCTTCAGCACGAGGCCCGCGAGGCCCTGATCGAGCACCTGGGACCGGCCCATTGCACCGTCCGGGTGCGAGTGCGCCGCGTCCCCTCCCCGGCGATCAGCACGATCCGGGCGGTCCGGCGCTCTGCAGTTCTCTGCCACTGAGCTGGGATGCCTGAGCCCGAGGCCACGGCCATCACCGACTCGATCACCAGCTCGCTCGTGCTGGCCGCCGACGATCCCGCCGCCCTGGTGCAGCTCTATGGCGCTCTGCTCCACGTGGAGCCGCTGCCGGGCCTCAGCGGCACCCACTGGCGGGTCCCTTGGCCGGCGGGGGGCTGGCTGGAGGTCTACGCCCCATCCAGGAGCCGGCCGCAGCCCCACCAGCAGGGTCGCCTCGCCCTCTGCCTGCAACGTCAGGCGGAGGGAACGGCCACCTTTGCGCTGCTCAACAACTGGATCACCACGGCCCTGGAGCTGGGCACCTCTATCAAAGATCCGCCGCGCCAGGAACCTTTCGGTGCCGAGACCTGGCTGCTGGACCCTGAGGACAACCGCCTGCTGTTGTTGGTACTGCCCTGAGGGTCAGGCGAAGCTGTTCGCTGGGGTGCCGCAGGCCAGGAGCGGCACCCGTTCAATTCGCCTAACAGCAGATCACTTCGGCATCAGTACGGTGTCAATCACGTGAATCGTGCCGTTCGTCGCTGAGATATCGGCCTTGACGACGGTAGCGCCGTTAATCAAGACCTTGCCTCCTACGACCTTGATCATGACCGACTGTCCGTTCAATGTCTTTGCGCTCGAGAGCTTGATGACATCGGCGGCTTTCACATTGCCGGCCACGACGTGATAAGTAAGAATGGCTGTTAGCTTCTGTTTGTTCTCAGGCTTCAGAAGCGATTTCACCGTGCCTTCCGGCAGCTTTGCAAAGGCCTCATCGGTGGGAGCAAAAACGGTGAATGGGCCTTTCCCCTTCAGCGTTTTGACGAGCCCGGCCGCCTCGAGCGCAGCCGTGAGCGTCTTGAAGCTGCCCGCCGAAACAGCCGTGTCGACGATGTCCTTAGAGGGCATTGTGGTGCCCCCTGCGAAAGCGCTTGTTGAAGCCAACAGGCTCAGAGATAGAGCAGCGACGCCTGCGCGCAGCGAGCGATTGAGAGTCAACATTTGGATGGATGAAGAACTTGGGACTATTTCAACCAAAATGAGCATAGGCGCGCCGCGTGGGTGACGGTGGTTCCGCGGAGCACGCTGTCATCACATTCAATGCAATAAACTCGACGAAACGTCCCATTCGACACCTGGCCCCAGGTGCCAGCGCAGGAAGTTCCACCCCACAACTAAAGATCTCCTGATCTGAAATCGATCAGCCTGTTTTTATGCAGCAAATACGCAGCGAAAGCGCACAGCCAAGCCCCGACGTCCTTGCGGGCACCACGGCTGAGCAGACAAACGCCCGGGGCCAACGCTCCGGGCTTTGTTGTTCTCAGGCCTCCCCTCTGAGTACGTGCTGCATCACCTCCAGCAGCCCATCGGCCAGGGGGCGATAGGTGCCGAGCTTGGTGCTCCAGATCGACCCCGCCAATAGTTCCTCTGGGCTCACCAGGCCCATGTCCTGACCCTCCAGGAGCCGCAACTGCTCCATCGATACCGAGAGTTCAGCCCGGAAAACATGGGCCGTGCGCCGGTGGATGTGATGGACCATCACAAGCTCCAGCGCTGGTGGTTGCCAGCTGATCTCCTCCAGCAGCTCGCGCCGCAAGGCCTGCTCGGGCGTCTCTCCCGGATCGAGATGCCCCCCAAAGAGCCCCCAGCAACCGGGGGCGACGATCGTGGGGATCTCGTCGCGCAGCTGCATCAACCAGCGGCCCTCCAGATGCAGCATCGCTAAGGCGACTTCAACCGCCATGGATCGCTCTCAGGCCGTGGCTGTTTTGCGCTGCTGCGTGGCGAAAAGCGCTGCTCCACCGGCCGCCAGCACCAGGCCGCCGCTGACAGCCAGGAACACCAGGGTCTGGAGCAGCAGCAGAGCAATCCCCAGGGCTGACCCTGCCACGATCTGCACCCTGGCCTTGATCAGCAGCGTCAACAGCACGAGGATGGTGGCCTTGAGGGCCAGAACCTTCGCCGTGGTGAGGGGGCAAAAGGGGTTCAGCAGCATGGCGGGCTCACAGATCTCCCCATGCTGCTGGCCGCAACGCCATCCCGCGACTGCCGCTCGCTTGGGAGAGTCCACTGCGGGGGACAGGCCTGCCAGCCCTGCTGGCGGTTTCGGCCCGGAGCCTAAGGGCCTCCTCTCGGCTCAGCTCCCAGTGGAGGACATGGCGGCCATCGCTGCACGTCTTGAAGAATTGGATCGTGTTGTTGTTCGCACTAATAGCAGCCCTGTTGGAGGCTCACTGTCGAGAGCCAGCCCTTAAAGGGGGTTATGGCTGGTAGATCCGGCGTGGAACTGACTGCTGCTGCTCCTATTGCTTTTCTGTTCGGAAGCAACGGTTTGGACAGTAGCCTCCCTCAGTTGCGATCGGTCCAAGAGCAAAGATGGTTAGGTACCGAATCATCAGGGATGACGGCATCAACGATGCAATCGCAGGGCAGTCATTTTCAAGCCATGACAAGGCTCATATGGTTCTGGAGCGTTATTACAGTGATCTGTGTTGTTCCGATGATGAGCGTGAGTGCTATCACATTGTCGAGGAATCAATCTGAACTGCTGAGTCCTTTCTTTAGATCGATCCGGTTGCGGCACTGATGATTGTCCTCGCCCAGCAAAAAGCCCCCTCATGAGAGGGGGCTTTCTCCAGCCGTAGCTGGTAATCGATCTTTGAATGTGTGATCCAGCTTTGCTGGATCAGCCGATCGCGGGAGCGGTCAGCGCCACGGGGGTGGCGGTGGCGGCAGCCAGATCGAGGGGGAAGTTGTGAGCGTTGCGCTCGTGCATCACTTCCATGCCCAGACCAGCGCGGTTCA
>JBAPUA010000064.1:0-5132 GCA_049282435.1 Cyanobium sp.
CTCTGCAGCCGATTGCTGGCTTTCTTGTCTGGAGTACCGAAACTAAGGATGTCCAGCAGAGACTGAGCCAGTTGCAACAGGCGACGGAGGTGATCAGCAAAGCTAACAACGAAACCTCCCTGATTGAAGGACTTTCACTCCTGCCTGGAGCACCGCGGCCCAATGGGCAGAAACTCACTGTGCCGGTGCCTGTTGTCAAAGCCCAGGTGCTGGCCCAGCTCAATCGTCAGGTACCGCTGCTCGAAACTCGTATCTCCGAGGTCAAGAAGTTGCGCTTGGAAAATGGCGTGGCCCAGTGGTTCAAGCAAGGGGTGATCAGTGCTGCCTATGCTTTGGCCTTCTGGATGTTGGCCGGCATCCGTACCAAAGTCCCTCTTGGCCTTGAAGGGTTTGAAGAGATGCAAGAACTGACGCCCGCCGATTCGGCGCCTAACTTCTGGCGTGGCCGCCCGCGTCAGTCGAATAATCTCATCATTCCGCCAGAGTGGTTGGACGAGACTGAATCCGTCGAACAGTCCGGTTCCTGAGCTTGCAGATCTTTAGATCCTGGGTGCCGTTGCCAGAGCACGGTCTCAGGATTTTTTTGTTCCAGGCCTCGGCTCAGGCCACCTCGAACCTTGGACTGGTATCCATCGCCTGACCGTTTCGAATCTTGTTGACCTTGTGAAACTGAAAATCTGCACTTTTGATTGAATCTGTGTCGGTGGTTGGGATCCTTGCCTTCTGAGCTTCGGCCAGTCCATGGGTTGGCTAACGGATAGCTCTCTTCGCACAACTGTCATTGCTTCATGGGCCTTGGCCATCATCTGTCTGTAAATTTGCTGAGTAAAGCGGTTGATTCTGATGAGATTTCAGCGTTTCAAGGCGTCGGTCAGCATCTCTGTCACGTTGCCTTGGATTACCTATGAGCGGCTGGTTAAAGATAGCCAATCCCAAGGGCGTTCAATCAGTAACCTCGCTGCTTATCTGATTGAATCCTCGCTACTCAGCTGTTCTTAGTCTCCCTGTCTCCTCCGGTTGCGCCCATCGCATCCGGCGCGTTAGTCGTGTGTCCTGTCTATCTTGCGCGCTGGCGGTCTCAAATCGGCAGCATGAGCTGCTGGCTTGCATCTTTCATGTGCTGTCATGGCTGATCGCTGCATCTGTGCCTGCGCCTGGCCGGCTGATTTGCACCATCACCGTCCGCCTAGCAGGGTTCGCTAGAACGAGGCCTAAGACACCTGGGACCGCAGGCCCGGCATAAAGCGGCGTTCGTGCTCATAGCCCTTGAGCATGCGATTCCAGTAGAGCCAGGGCAACAGATTCTTCTTAACCAGCCACATGCTGGCGCGCTCCTGGGTGGGATCGAGTGGGAATGACGGCATCGGTTGACCGTCGTAGTTGAACTCGGCCATGATGGCTTTGCCGTAGCCAGTGATCAACGGGCAGCAGGCATAGCCGTCGTAGCGGGCACTCAGGGGCTGGCCGTCGAGGAAGGCCAGCAGGTTGGCCACCAGCACCGGCGCCTGCCCCCGGATCGCCGCTGCGGTCTTGGAGTTGGGCAGTGAGGAGACATCTCCCAGGGAGAAGACATTGGGATAGCGCACATGCTGGGTGCTGAACTTATCGACCTCCACCCAGCCACCGGGGCCCTGCAGCGCCAGGGGGCTGTCGGCCACCACATCAGGGGCTGACATCGGCGGTGTGACATGGATCATTCCGAACGGGATCACCTCTTCGCGGCTGCTGTCTCCGTCCTTGACGTCGAACACGGCCTCCTTGCTGGTGGCCCGGATCTCCTTGAGGGTGTGGAGAAAGCGGGTCTGGATGCCGCGGCGCGCCACCACCTTCCTGAGCGGTTCCGCGAAGGTGGGGATCGCAAAGATCCCTGGCGTGGCGGTGCAATAGCTGATCGTCGTTCGTTCGGCCACGTCGGCGGAGCGTTGGAAGACATCGTCCGCCAGATACATGATTTTCTGAGGCGCTCCCGCGCACTTGATCGGCGTCTGCGGGAAGGTGAATAGGGCGTTGCCACCCTGGAACTCCTGGATCGTCTTCCAGGTGTAGGCCAGCAGATCCTTGCGGTAGTTGCTGGTGATGCCCTGGCTGCCGAGGGCTTCGGGCAATCCCTTGATCCGATCCCAGCAGAGTTTGATGCCTGTGGCCACGATCAGGACGTCGTAGCTGAGGCTGGAGCCGCCGCTGGTGGTCACCCTGCCGGCGTCCGGGTCAAAGCTGGCGGCGGACTCCCGGATCCAGTGCACGCCCTGGGGGATCAGGGACGCTTCCTCGCGGCGGGTCTGCTCCAGGCTGAAGACGCCGGCTCCCACCAGGGTCCAGCCCGGTTGGTAGTAGTGATCGGCCGCAGGCTCGAGGATGGCGATCTCCAGCTGGGGCCGGGCCCGTTTCAGCTGGCTGGCCGCCGTGAGCCCCGCGGCGCCGCCGCCGACGATCAGAATCTGGTGATGGGGCATGGCGCCTGTGTCGGTGCGAGCGTGGGTCTTGATGCTCAGGATCTACACCCGCCGCTTGCTGCCGTCAGCCCCGGTGTTCATCCTCTGGCGAACTGTTACCGAAACCGGCTGCATCTGGGTCAGGGTCAGGAGCTGGGGCCGGGGGTGGGGCTTCTGGTCCGCGGCCCGGACTGAGGGCCCGCGCCGGCTGTGATCCACACGGCTGTGGCCTGCCCACACTGGAGCTGTTCGCCGCGGAGCGCCCCGATGTTTCTGACCCTGCATCAACACGAAACCGAAGGGGCCGTGGTCGAGGTGCTCGATTTCAAGCAGCTGGTCGATCCGTTTGCCCCCGCGGTTCGGGCCCGCATGCATAACGGCGAGGAGCTGCAGGAACCCCATCACTTCAATAAGACCGAGCTCAGCTTCCCCTCCGGTGAAGCCCTGCCGCGCTGCTGGGTTGATGCCCACTACCGGGACTGAGCGGCGCTGTGGCGGCTGTGGAACGGCACTGACAGCAGGTTGTCGGTACAAGGGGAACTAAAGGCCTGGGCAGCTTTCAGGCCCGCCGCAAGGGTTGGGATGTATTGGCAAGAACATTTGAGGCTGGCGGCGCCCACATCCGCACGGGCGCGCCGGCCTGAGGGTGAGGCCATCCGTTGCACCCTCCTGTTCCCATGACCCTGCAGCTCGGTGATGTCGTTCCCGATTTCAGCCAGGACTCCCAGCTCGGCCCGATTCACTTCTACGACTTCGCCGCTGACAGCTGGGTGGTGCTGTTCTCCCACCCGGCCGACTACACGCCGGTGTGCACCACCGAGCTGGGGGAAGTGGCCCGACTCCGGCCCGAATGGGACAAGCGCAACGTCAAGACGATCGCCCTCAGCGTCGATACGGCCGAAAGCCATCGCAGCTGGATCGGCGACATCAATGAAACCCAGCACACCACAGTTGACTACCCGATCCTGGCCGATGCCGACCGGAGTGTGAGTGAGCTGTACGGCTTCATCCATCCCAATGCCAGCAGCACTCTGACGGTGCGCTCGGTGCTGATCATCGACCCCAGCAAGAAACTGCGCCTGCAGATCATCTACCCGGCCAGCACCGGCCGCAACTTCGACGAAATTCTGCGGGTGATCGACTCCCTGCAGCTCACGGACTACCACCAGGTGGCCACGCCGGTGAACTGGAAGGACGGCGATGCCGTGGTGGTGGTTCCCTCGATCTCCACCGAGGAGGCCCATGGCCGCTTTCCCAAAGGTGTGACCGAGGTGCGTCCGTACCTGCGGTTCACTCCCCAGCCGAATCGCTGATCGCAACCCATGGGAATCCGCGTCAGCCATGTGAGCAAGCGGTTCGGTGGGTTCACGGCCGTCGACGATCTCAGTCTTGATGTCGAAACGGGTTCGCTGGTGGCCCTGTTGGGACCTTCCGGTTGCGGCAAGAGCACCCTGCTGCGGCTGATCGCCGGGCTGGAGAGCGTGGATGCCGGCCACGTCTACATCAACGGCCAGGAGGCCACAGGCCTGTCGGTGCAGGAGCGCCACGTGGGCTTCGTGTTCCAGCACTTTGCCCTGTTCAAGCACCGCACCGTGCGCCAGAACCTGGCCTTCGGTCTTGAGCTGCGCCAGTGGTCGAAGCCGAAGATCCAGCATCGGGTGGAAGAACTGCTCAATCTGGTGCAGCTGCAGGGCTACGGCAATCGCTTCCCCTCCCAGCTCTCGGGCGGGCAGCGGCAGGGGGTCTCCCTGGCCCTGGCCCTGGCCGTGCAACCCCAGGTGCTGTTGCTGGATGAACCGTTCAGCGCCCTCGATGCCAAGGTGCGCAAGGAGTTGCGGGCCTGGCTGCGCAACCTGCAGGCGCAGACCGGCGTCACCACCGTGATCGTCACCCACGATCAGGAGGAGGCGATGGAGGTAGCCGACAAGGTCGTGGTGATGCACGAGGGACACATCGAGCAGATCGGCAGCCCGGCCCAGATCGATGACGAGCCGGCCAGTCCGTTTGTGATGCGGTTTGTGGGGGAGGTGAACGTGGTCTCCGGCGCCAGCTTGCTCCAGGCCGGCGCTGGGGTTGGTCGCGAGGGCGAGGGAGCTGCTGGACGAACCGCAACAGCGCAGTTTTCCAGCCGTGCTCCAGCGCCTGATCCACTTCGGCGAGGACATCCATGCCGAGCTGCTGCTCGACAGCGGTCAGCTGATCGATGCCCAGGTGCCGCGTGAGCGCTTCCATGCCACGGAGAACAACCTCAGCCGGGGCTCCCGTCTGCATCTTCGGCCGCGGAACGTGCGCCGCTTCCGTTGATTCGCTCGCTGCATCTTCGGCCTGCTGGGGTGGCGGGACGGTCTCCAGGCTGCGCTGCTAGGCAGGCGCAGCCTGTTGATCAGAACCTTTGGGGTCGACGCCCGTGTCAGCCTTCCTGATCGAGTCGGGCCACTTTCTTGTCGTGTTCGAGCAGCTGCTCCACCAGCAACTTGAGCAGCAGCGACACAATCGCCACGCCCCCCAGCACCATGGCGGCCCCGAAGGCGAGTTCGGTCTGATATTGCTTGTAGGCGTCTTCGACGAACAGGGGCAGGGTCTGGGTTTCGGCGCGGATGTTGCCGCTGACCACCGAGACGGCGCCGAACTCTCCCAGGGCCCGGGCGGTGGTGAGAATCAGGCCATAGAGCGCTGCCCAGCGCACCGAGGGCAGGGTGA
>JBAPUA010000065.1:0-7022 GCA_049282435.1 Cyanobium sp.
CAGCGCAGCTATGGCGAGATCTGGCTGCCATTTGAAAAGGGACGGTGCACGTACAACTTCGAGGCCTCTAACCCGGAGCGCCTGCAGCAGCTGTTCGCGATTTACGAAGCCGAAGCCCATGACCTGATCACCCAGGCCCTACCGGCCCCAGCCCTCGATTTTGTACTCAAGTGCAGCCACACCTTCAATCTGCTGGAGGCCCGGGGCGTCATTTCCGTGACCGAGCGCACCGCCACCATCGCCCGTATCCGCCATCTGGCCAAGCAGGTGGCCGAAGCCTGGCTGGCGGAACGGCAGGCTCTCGGTTTCCCGTTGCTGAGCGCGCAGCAGCGGGCGCACTGGCAACAGAGCGAAGCCCGTTCGCCGGCCCTGACGGCCTGAGTTGCAAAACCGCGACAGAGCTGTTGAAATGGCTTAGTCGAAGGCTGGAACTTGCGACTGAATCTCGGTTGTGGCAGCCGCCATCTGTAGGGTTTCGTCAACGTTGACGCCCAGGCGGGCTGCCAACCTGATCGCATCGTCGATCTTGAGAGTTTTCCCTGGCCATTTGACGACGATGTGGCCGAGGAGATTGAGCTCCATCATGTGCTCGAACGTCTCGGCCAGCAAACAGCTGTCTTTCTTGACATCATCAAGGAGCTGTACCGAGTTTCTCGGGATGGCTGTGTGATTCATGTCACTGTGCCCCATCCCAATCACGCCGACTTCAGCGCCGATCCCTCCCATGTGAGGCCGATCAGACCTGAAACCCTGGCTATGTTTTCGCGGGAGGTGTGCGAGTTCTGTCGCTCGATCGGCGCGTCCAATACTCCCTTCGCCGACATCTGTGAGGTGGATTTCGCTCTGCAGAACATTCAATACCAGGCCGATGCCTCAACTCTGCAGAACCTCGCCAAAGTCGGCATCGTGATTGCCGAGCAGGACGCCCATCTGTACGCCGACATTTTTGGCAATCTGATCAAGCAGGTGGTCATCGACATCGTGGCCAGGAAGCCCAGAATCCCTCAATCCTCTGCCGCCCAGCTGTCAGCAGCGTCCTGATCGTTGGCCGGCAACGCCATGGCCTCCAGGCTGCCCTGAAGGATGCTTGGCAAGACCCAGCCACTGCCAAAGCTACCGATACCAAAGCTACCGATGCCAAGGCTGCTGATGACAAGGTTGCTGATGACAAGGCTGCCGCTGCGATGATTGCCGCCGACAACTCTTGCTGTACCAGAGCCGCAACCTGCTGTGAAACGCCCAACCCTGCTGTTGTCAGCTGTCCTGCTGCTGGGCAGTTTTCAGGCTGGGCGGCTGGCGGAGCGAGCGACCTGGCCCTGTCGCCTGCGGCCGGTGGCGGCGTTGGTGGCTCCGCTGCTGGGCCAGGCCATGCCCAGCGCCCAACTGTGCGAGCTGCTGCTGCTGGTGCCCTCGTTCTGATCCAGCCACCTTCGAATTGACCTGCCGAATTGACCTGCCGCTGAGCGGGCTTTGCGGGAGCCTGTCCTGACGCCCCGCCGACAGCCCACAGGACGACCCGATCAGTCGCTTCTGGCCGCGATCAACCGTGGGACTTCAAGCGCCAGTTCGGCCGCGAGGCGCTCGATCGGCTCGGACCAGTCACCGCCCTGACGCTGGCGGAACAGGCGCATCGAGGGATACCAGTGGCTGCTGTCGCCCTCCAGGCCCCAGCGCCAGTCCGGCACCCACTTGAGCAGCAGCCACACCGGCCTGCCCAGGGCGCCGGCCAGATGGGCCACGACGCTGTCGCTGCTGATGATCAGGTCGCAGGCGCAGATGATCGCCGCCGTGTCGAGGAAGGACCAGGCCGCCTCGACCTGCTCCTGGCCCACGCAGAACCGCTCGCGAAAGGAGCAGCTGGCCAGCTGTTCGGCCCCAGGGCCTTTCTGCAGCGACAGGAACTGGAGCTGGGACAGATGACTGAGGGGCTCCAGCGAGGCCAACGGCAGCGAGCGTCCGCGCCCACTGCCCAGCTCCGCCTCCGGATTCCCCTGCCAGTTCAGCCCGATCAGCGGTCCAGGGCCCCGCTGGATTCGCTGCCGCCAGTGCTCGATCCTCGCCGCCGGCACCTGCAGGTAAGGCACGGCGGCGGCCAGGGCGTCGGGGCTTTGGCCCAGGGCCTGGAACACCGACAGCAGCGGCAGCCAGGGTCCCCGATGCTGGGCGGCCTGCTCTGGAGTCCAGACAGCGTCAGCGATGCCGGCGGCAGCCACCAGGTCCACCAAGGGCTCGCTCAGGCAGAGAGCCACACTGCCGGCCACGGCCCGCAGGCTGGGGGCATAGCGCGAAAACTGCAGCATGTCCCCCAGCCCCTGTTCGCCCACCAACAGCAGTGGGCCGGCGCTGACCGCACCGCCTCGCCAGCGAGGACTGGCGGGCCGCACCTGGGGTACGACCGGCTGGCGCCGCTGAAAGCGCGCTTCGTAATCGTCCCAACCCTGGCGCTGATCGCTGGCCAGCAGGCGGCAGATGCCGCGGTTGGTGCGGATGTCGGCGTTGCCTGGCTGGGCGGCCAGCGCGGCTTCGAAGCGCTCCAGGGCCTCCACCAGGAGACCGCACTCCTGAAAACTCAGGGCCAGATCACCCCGCAGATCGAGGTCATCAGGTTGCAGAGCGTGGGCGCTCGCCAGCGCCGCCAGGGCCTGTTCGGGCTGCAGCAGATCCCGAAGGGCCTGGCCACGGGCGATGTGGGCCGCTGCAAAGTCGGGCCGCAGCGCCAGGGCCTGATCGCAGGGCAGCAGGGCTTCGGCAGGGCGATCCAGCAGCCGCAGCGCTTCCGAGAGATTGGCGAGGGCCTCCGGATAGGCCGGCCGCAGTTGCAGCGCCCTCTCGACACTGGCGAGCGCCAGCCGCGGCTGATGCAGGGCCAGCTGGGCGGCGCCGAGGTTGGCGTGCAGCTCCGCCGACTCACCGCAGCCCGCCAGCGTCGTCTCGTAGGCCTTGGCGGCGGAGCGGTACTGGCCCTGCTGATAGAGAGTGTTGCCGAGATCCACCAGCTCGTCCCACCGGGAGGGATCGTGGCTGGCCGCATCTCGCAGCAGGGTGATCGCCTCGATCGCCCGGCCCTGGATTCGCAGGCCATGGACGCTGGCCCGCAGCGCCAGTAGATGGCCGGGCTGGAGCTGCAGGGCTCTGGCCAGGGCCTCCTGGGCCGGCCCCGGCCGCTGCAGCCCCTGCAGGACGATGCCGAGGTTGCACCAGCTGCCGGCGGCATCCGGCTGGAGGGTGACGGCCCGCTCGAGGACCGAACGGGCCTGCTCGAGGCGGTTCTGGTTCTGAAGGACGGCGCCGAGACTGTTGAGGGCAGCGGCATGCTCCGGCTGGATGCTCAGCGCCCGCTCCAGCAGGGCTTCACCGCAGGCCAGAGCGCCGCGCCGGCAGTGCACGATCGCCAGCCGTTCCAGCACATCGGCATCGTCCGGGTTCTGGGCCAGCAGCCGCTCCAGCAGCACCTGAGCCCGGTCCAGATCACCGTGGCTGAGCGCCGTACGGGCCGCGCCGAGATCAGCAGACATGGGAGAGGGGCAGGGCCATCACAGCGGCCCAGTCTGGACAGGCTCACCGTGGTTCACCACCCTGTGGCGCAGCGGTAGCTCGCTGTCAGGTGAGGACTGGCGGAGGGCGGACCCGGGGCCAGCAGCCTTCCCGACGCTGGGGCAAGCCCAGGCAGGCCTTCGGCTGGGGCAGCCCCTGTGGCCCGATCCGGTTTCTGCCCTGGGTCTGGCTGGGAATCCTGATCGTGGTGCCGCCGCGAGGGCGAATGGGATCGGCTGTTCACTGCCGCCGGCTGGGGCTGGCGGGGCTGACGCTGCTGCTGACGGGGCTGTTTCTGGTCCACCTGCTGCGGCCGGTCCTGCCTGGGTCCGAGGATCCGGTGCGATTGCTGGGCCGGGGGGATGGACCGGTCGCGGCCCTGTTGCGGGGCACCTTGCTGGAGGATCCACGGGCGGTGCTGCTCCCCCGGACGGCCGAGGGACTGGCGGCGGCAGGGCTGGCGACCGGGTCAACGGCGGCCGCTTCGACCCCGGCCGCCTCGACCCCGGCCGCTTCGACCCCGAGGGTCTCGATCCCGGCCACTGCGGCTCCGGCCTGTCGGGTGCTGATGCAAACCGCCGGAGGCCGCACGGAGCTGCAGTTCGAGCCCTGTCCCAGCCTGCGCCAGGGTTGGTTGCTGCGGGTCAGCGGCAGCCTGCGCCGGCCGCTGCCTGCCCCCCATCCGCTGCTGGCGGGACCGGCGGAACGGCTCGCCCGCCAGCAGAGCTGGAGTCGTCTGAAGGTGGAGGAGTTCCAGGTGCTCGAGCGGCCGCCGACGCCGGTGCTGGATCTGCGCCGCAGCATCGCCGCCCGGCTGATCGACGCGGCCGGTCCGCAGCGGGGTGGCCTGTTGGCGGCGCTGGTGCTGGGCAGTGCGGTGGTGCCGCTGCCGTTGGAGCTGCGGGAGGCCTTCCGGGCCGCCGGCCTCTCCCATGCCCTGGCCGCTTCCGGCTTTCATCTCACCGTGCTGCTGGGACTGGTCAGCGCCCTTGCCCGGCCCCTAGGTCGCCCGCTGCGCCTGCTGCTGGCCGGCGGGGCGATGCTGCTGTTTCTGTTGCTGGCGGGGGCCCAGGGCTCGGTGGTTCGGGCCGTGCTGATGGGCGCCGCCGCCCTGCTGGCCCTGGAGTTCGGACAGAAAACCAGGCCCCTGGGGCTGCTGGCGGCCGTGGTGGTGGTGATGTTGGCCCTCAATCGGCTCTGGCTGGTCGATGTGGGCTTTCAGCTGTCGGTGGCGGCCACGGCCGGCCTGCTGGTGTCAGCGACACCGCTGGAGCAACGGCTCAGGACCTGGCTGGCAGCGGGGACATCCGGGATCAAGGAGCGCTGGGCTGGGACTCTGGCGGCGGCCCTGGCGGTGCCGATCGCCGCCACGATCTGGACCCTGCCGCTGCAGCTACTGCATTTCGGCGTGGTGCCGGCCTATGCGGTGCCGGCCAACCTGGCGGCCGCGCCCCTGCTGACGCCGCTGACCCTGGCGGCGATGGCACTGGCGCTGGTGGCGGTGCTGGTGCCTGGCTTGCTGCCGCCGTTGCTGGTGGCAGTCAATCCACTGGCGCAGCTGCTGCTGACCATGGCCAGGGGGTTTGCGGGCCTGCCGCTGGCCCAGTGGCAGCTGGGGAGACCGATGCCGTTGCTGGTGGCCCTGTTCGCCCTGACCCTGCTGGGCCTGATCCTGCCGGGACTGGCGCGACAGTGGCGGCGATTGGCCTGGGCGGGGCTGGCGCTGGTGGTGATCAGCCATCTGCTGCTGCTCGGCGCTGATCAGGTGCTGCTGGTGCATCAGGGAGGGCCCAGCGGCGGCCGGAGTCTGCTGATCGCCCGCCATCAAGGCCGGGCGGCCCTGATCGGCAATCGCGGGGATCCCTACAGCTGCCGTCAGGTGAGTCAGCTGGCCACCGGCCTCGGGGTCAGCCGCTTCGACTGGCTGCTGCTGCTCGATCCGGTGGCCTCCAGCGATCCCGCTTGCTGGCAGCGGCTGGCTCCGGTGGTGCTGGCCTACGGCGATGACAGCCTGCCTTTGGCCGCCGGCGAGCGCCTGGCCAGTCCGGGCCTGGAGGTTCAGGCTCTGTCGATGGGCAGCCATGGCCTGACGCTGCGGGTGGGCCGACGCCAGTGGCTGCTGCTGCCGGATCGGCAGGCGCTGTGGACCTGGCGCCAGAGCGGCAGCCGTCGCCCCGAGGCGGTCTGGCTCGGCTTCCGTCCTGGTCCGCAGGATCGGCGAGAGCTGCTGGCGGCAGGGCCACCTCCCCGCTGGCTCTGGTGGAGCGGACCCGCCGGAGCCGGTCCGATCCGGCCAGGCGCATGGCAAGCCACCGGCATCAGTGGATCGCTGCTGGCCTATGGGGGCTGACGACTCCGTAAAGTCCCCAGGGCCAACAGACAGAGCCGATGCCATTACGATGGCTCAGGCTCTGCCCGGCCTGTTGGGAGAGGTGGCTGAGTGGTCGAAAGCGAACGACTCGAAATCGTTTGAAGGGAAACCTTCCGTGGGTTCGAATCCCACCCTCTCCGTTTCAACAAGATCCGCACATCACCGCAGACCGCTGTAGCGCAGTCGTTTTCGGGAAAGGACGCTCAGGTGGGGACCGATCAATCCAGCTGCAGCCGTTGCTGCGGACCGTATGGCTGACGCTCGGGCCAGCCCCCGGAGCGGACCAGCCCCTTGACCAGAGGTGGGCCATGCCCCAAGTCCCCGGGTTGCTGGCTTCCGCTCCCACGTGCTGGGCAGCTGACAACCCCTGCCGTATCGACGCTCCGGAGCTGCTCGCCGTGCACGGCGGCAAGGTCGAGCTTTCCGCGCCTGGGGAGATCCCAGACGAGACCATCGGCAAGGGCGACATCGAAACCCGCCAGCTGGTTCCGATTGTTACCAGGGGTGCCAACGAGCAAGCCCGTCGTTGGGTGACCTGGCCAGGCGAATGAAGCATGCGGTGGATCTGAAGGCTGCGCCCCGCCAGGAAAGCCCGCAGACAGAAGCCACCACAGACATCACCGACGACCATCGCATCGGTTGGGTGGAGATGCCGGAGCCGTAGCAGGCGATCGATGGCTGTAAACGGAAGACCAAGGCGCCGATCAGCAATCTGATGGGCCCCAGGTTGATGCTGCTTGCCCAGGTTCGGCCCAGTGAACGACGAGCTGCTGCCATGAGATCGAGCCCGATCTGACCCGGGGAGATGTCGCCCCCGAACCAGGGCTGCCTCAACGTCGAGATTTCAGCCCGCAAGGGCGGCTGAACGACGCGGTGCCGTCTGATCAAGCACGGACGACGACTGGATCCCTGAGGAAGAGCAGCATTCGGGATCTCAAGGAGCTGGGACTTTCAGGCAGCCCTGGTCCCCCAGGGCTGATTCAAAGTGTGTCACAAGTGCCCTGGCCAGGCCTGCGCGCATGCGTTGAGGTCGGTTGCATGGCTTCCTCCTTGTGCCCGATCCCTCCATTTCAGCCGTCACCGACCTCGACCTGATCAGTTTTCTGCGGGCGATCCC
>JBAPUA010000066.1:0-18505 GCA_049282435.1 Cyanobium sp.
TCAGGTCGAGGTCGGTGACGGCTGAAATGGAGGGATCGGGCACAAGGAGGAAGCCATGCAACCGACCTCAACGCATGCGCGCAGGCCTGGCCAGGGCACTTGTGACACACTTTGAATCAGCCCTGCCCGCGAGCGTGTAGCGGGAGGGATGGTGCCCAAATATCTGGTGGAGCGCATCGAAGCCATCCTGCGCGGTTCGCCCCTGCCGGCAAGGCGGTTGGAGCGGGAGAAGGTGCGGGGGAGGTTGGTGCGGGCCAGGTAGGGGCCTGCCAGGTGAGCTGCAGTTCCCCAGCTTCGCTGGATCTTCAAGTCCTGGAGGGGCTGACCTATTGAGAGCAGTGGGGGCTGCGCCCCCTTTCATTGATGGGCGCCGTACACTGTCCGTACGTTCCGGGTGGGTGTCGCCTTGACCAGCACCAAGCCGCAGGGCCACCGCCCGGCCAAAACCAGCCGAATTGAGCTCAGGGCCTCAGAAGACGACCGCAACCTGCTGGATCGGGCCGCTGCGGCCCTCGGCACCGACCGCAGTTCTTTTCTGCTTGCTCAGGGGCGCCTGGCGGCCCAGCGGGTGCTGGCCGACCGCGAGCAGTTCGTGCTCAATACCGACGCCCAGCAGGAGTGGGAGCGGATCAACAGCCGCCCGGCCCGCAGCTTGCCCGGGCTGGCGCGCCTGCTGGAGCGGCCCTCGCCCTTTGCCCCCCCAGCGGCAGATCAGCCCCAGGCATGAGCCGCTACCAACCGCCAGAGCTGCTGGCGGCCCGCCATCTGCTTACAGACTTCCGCTGCCGATCGGTGGAGCAGACCACCTGGCTGGTGGAGGTGGCCAAGCAGGCCCATGGCACCGGCACCACCCGGGTGTTTGTCGTCACCGAGGTGGATCAGCCCCAGGTGGTTGCCTATTACGCCTGGTGCATGGCGAGCGTGGCAATCGCCGATCTGCCCGAGCGATTGCGCCGTGGCGCCGGCCGCTACCCCCAGCCCATCGCCTTGCTGGCCCGCCTTGGGGTGGACCAACGCCATGAAGGCCAAGGCCTCGGTGCGGCCCTGCTGCTGGATGTGATCACCCGGGTCGCCAGCCTGAGCGAGGCCATCGGTTGCCGCGGCTTGCTGGTGCATGCCGCATCCGAGCAGGCCCGCAGTTTCTATGAGCACCTGATCCCGGAGTTTGAGCGCTCACCCACCGATCCGCTGCACCTGCTGCTGCTGCTCAAGGACATCCGCCGCACCCTGGGGCGCTGAACCCGGTCTCACATCCCCCGCGGCCAGAGCAGCCCGCTCGCGGGTCGCGTCGGCCCGGCTCCCGTTCCCCCACCACCACCTCCGGTTCCACCTCCCCCGCCGCCGGAGCCGGAGAGCAGTGGCCCCTGCTGCGGGTGCTGGCGGGCGCCCATGGCGCTCATCGCCGGGAAGTGACGGATGAAGTCCGCAGTGCTGGTGATCAGCTGAATGCCCTGGGGCGGCAGGCCCCCAGGGGGCAAGCCGCTGATGAAGTGCAGCTCGTTGCACTCCCGCCAATGGCTCAGGGCCAGCGGTGAGCTCCAGGGGCTGGCCTGGTTGTGGCTGGTGCCCGTCGGCACCCAGAGCCACACGTCCCGGTCACTCGAGCGCTGGCCCAGCTGCAGCATCACTCCATCGGGGCGGGTCACCTTGCCGAAATGGGTGCTGGCGCCGCGGATCGAGGTGGAGCCGATGAACAGTGGCGCCGGCAGCTGGATCAGCGGTGGCGGGGCATCAAAGATGCCCTGGCTCTGGAGCACGAAGTCGTAGTGGCCCAAGGCGATGCCGCTGCGCAGCTGGTGGCCGTTGGCATGGATGCTGGAGCCGATGGCGGAGGGGAGGCCACCAAAGCGGTTGCCCGAATAGCCGTGCAGCACCACCTGCCCGTAGAACTGCTTGCTGGTGCGCGGGAAGACGGCGATCGAGTTCCAGCCCGTGGTGCCAGGGCTCTTGTAGAGGGCATGGCAGCAGTCGCGGTGCAGCTCGTCATTGCCGCCGTGGGTCTTGAGGGCCCAGCAGAAGAACTCCTTGCCGGGGGTGGTGTCGCGTGCGATCAGCAGGATCGCGCCGATGGCGGTGGCCCCGCTGAGGGTGCTGTCGAGGTAGGCGAGGCCGGTGCCGTAGGCGGTGGAGTTGCTGTAGGAGCCGTAGCCGCCGTTGCTGGTGTTGTTGGTGAAGGTGCTCGCCAGCGCGCTTCCAAAGACCGCGCTGCTGCTGCTCTGGGTATCGCCTTGGGGCACTGCCCCTTGGGGGACGGTTCCGGTGGTTTCGGTGAGGAACCAGAGGTGGGCGGGTTCCACGGGATGGCCCAGCTGCCAGGTGTAGCCCCAGCGGTTGGCGGTGGCATCGGCGTGGGAGCGGATGACAGAAAGCTGCGTGCTGGCGTTATTGGGGAGAGCGTTCACCAGGGCGGCAAAGGCCCGGAAGGCCCCATCGAGCTGCAGGCCCACCCCGGCGGGGTCCTTGCCGGTCCATTTCCAGCTGCCCGGCGCGAAGGACTGGCAGAACACCTGATAGGTCATGGCGTCGGCCCCGCAGTTGGGGTGGGGTCTTTGGTGCGAAGCAGGAGGCCATGACCGCCGATCGCCAACCATTCGCTGCCATCGGGCGGCTTGAAGTAGCTCATCGCCCCGCTGCTGAGATTCAGCGCCGCGAAGTCCGTCGGCAGCAGCAGCGGCTCCCAGAACTGGGCCGGTTCGTTGGCGCTCTCGTAGTAGCTCCAGTCGGTGGTGGCGAGCACCAGCTCGGCCGGCTGGCGGATCTGAATCGGGGTGGAGGAGTTTTCGCGCAGCAGGGTCCGGGAGCCTGAGGGCTGGCCGGAGCGGACGTTCCAGCTCACCGCCCGCAGCGCGTCAAAGGTGGTGGAGGGGGGTGAGGCCGCCAAGATCCAGTGGCCAGACACCTGATCGCGGGCGATCAGCAGTGGCACCGCCTGGCGGTTGGTGAATCGGTGCTGGCTGTAGGCAAAGACGAAGTATTCGGCCCCTGGCGTAAGGGACCACCCAACCTGGGCAGTGAAGGGCAGGGGCGTGGTGCTCCAACTGCCGCTGCTGGTGCCGACATCGGCGGCCGGATACACCCAGCCCTGCTGGGAATCGGCACCCACGAAGGGCTCGCTGTTGCCGATGCCAGGTCTGATCTGCAGGGTGGTGCCGGTGAGGAACACCTCAAGGAGCAGCACCGCCGGGACTCCGCCGGGGGTGAGCTGCGACAGGGTCGCCTCGATCCGCCATCCGCAGGGATCGGCAGCGGTGGCAATGGGGTTGGGGGCCGTGGCGATGCGCAGCTGATGCTGGCTCACCTGGGCATTGGCGGCGGTGAGCCAGTTCTGCAGATAGCCGTTCACCTCCACAGCCACGAAGGGCCAGGTGGTGTCGGTGCCGAGGCGGCTGATGTCGATCAGGGTGCGGCTCATGGCGCCAGCACCACGGCGGAGACAGTGAGGGCGATGGCGGCCTGGGCCGTGCCGGTGTTGCGCACCAACGCCCGCAGCAGCGGCGCCGCCGAAGCGGTTTCGGTGGAGAAGTAGGTGCCGCCCTGCGGGGCGGTGACGGTGAGGGCGGCTGATGTGGTGACCAGATCGAGCAGCACGCCGCTCCCGGGGGCCGGGTCCTGGGTGATCGGGCGGCTGCCATCGGCCTCCCGGGCCGCCGCCGAGCTGTAGAAGCTCACCCAGCCCGGTGCATCGGTGCTGACGGAGAGGAAATGGCCCAGCCGCCCAAGCCCTGCCAGATCGAGCAGGGCGCTGGCGCCCGGCAGCAGGGGCGTGGTGGTGGCGCTCACGATCACCTGCTGTCCGGGAACCTGGGTGCGCGGCAGCCAGTTGGCCATCAGCCCATCCCCCTCAGAAATAGACGGTGGAGCGAGGCATCAGGGCAGCACCTGGATGCGGCGGATCGCCCGCACCTGGGTGGCCGTGGCGACCGTCTTGCTTTCGGCGAACTGGGTGCCCAGGTAGGTGGTGCGCTGATAGGCGGTGCCAGCGGCGGCCTGGGTGGAGGTCCAGTGGAAGAACGGATCGTCGCCGTAGACCTCATCGAAGTGCCGGAGCGTCTCCGCTCCGCTCGCACGGAAGGCCAGCACGGAGGTGAGGGCCGGATTGCTGTCGGTGTAGTTACCGCCTGCTGGCACCGCATAGGGGTTGGCGCCAAAGCCCGCCCCCGAATAGGTGCCGTTGGGTGTCGCCTCCGCCTTGAAGGCTCGATACAAGATGTCCCACTCCTGGGCTGCGGGCAGGTACCAGTCGTCGTAGCCGCCGATGTTGAGCGAGCGACAGAACTGGGCCGCCGGATGGCTGGCATTGTTCATCGCCTCGCTGTTCGCCCAGCCGTCGTAGACGCTTGTCGTCCCAGCGCTGGTGGTGTTGGCGCTCTTCCAGGCCACGTTCAGCAGCGAGCCCGCCGTCTTGGGCGCCACGATCAGGGCATGGGTGGCGACACCGTTGGCGGTGTGGCTGATCAGGCCGGCGTAATACCCACCCTGGAAGGCACTGCCAATGGCAGGAAGGTCGGCGATGCGAATCGGGCCGAGCACGTAGACAGTTCCCGTCGCCAGATCGAGGTAGAGATCGCCATCCACGGCACCGGGAATAACTGCCGGTGGTGCCCCGGTTCCGGTGAACCAGCCGCTGCCGCGGGGGCCGATTAGCCCATCGGCGCCGGCCGGGCCCTGGATCCCCTGGGGGCCTTGCGGGCCAGCCGGCCCTTGGGAGCCGGCGGCGCCGGTCGGTCCGGCTACACCGGCTGGACCCTGGGGTCCCTGGATCGAGCCACCATTCACCCAGCTGTTGGTGCTGCTGTCCCAAACCCGCAGCGAGTCATCGGCCTGCACCAGGTAGGCATCGCCTTGGGCGGCGCCTGTGGGCAAGGCGGCGAGGGTGGCCACCTGGCCCTTGAAGTTGATGCCGATCCCTGCAGGGCCCTGGATGCCCTGGGACCCAGTTGGCCCGGCCGGGCCTGAGGGGCCAGCCGGGCCGACCGTCCCCTGCAACCCAGATGGTCCCTGGGGGCCTTGAGGCCCAGCTGGGCCCTGGGGTCCCGGCACGCCGGGCGAGCCCTGGGGACCGGCGGGCCCCTCAGGACCACGGATCGAACCGGAGGTTTTCCAGGAACCCATGGGAGCAGCAGTGCAGGCCCGGTCTTGCAGCCGGGCAGGTCACGATCTATTGCCAGGGATCGAGTCCTTCCCCGTCTGCCGCCCCTTGGGGCCTCAGATCACCATTTGCCGCAGGCTCACCGCCGAGCTGTTGAGCAGCATGTAGATATAAACAATCTCGGTGGTTCCATCGCGGAAGGACACATCAAAGGCCGTGTCGCCCACCACGGCCGCGCCCTGGGGGTAAAGCATGGTGGTCCAGCCATCCATGGCGGATTGGGCGAAGTCGTAGCGGAACCAGCGGCTGGTGGCGTCCTTCTGCAGATAGAGAAAATCGCCGTTGTACGCCAGCTTGGTCCCCGTCGTGAAGGTTTCCGTAGCCGGCGCGTAGGGGAGGGCGTTCTCCCAGCTGTTGGCGGGAATGTCATATCGGTCCAGCAGCGCTGAGCCGCCGCCGCGGAAGGAATAGAGGTAGCGGCCATTGCGGATCGCTGCCTCGTTGTTCCAGTCACTGGCACTCACCGAGTGGATCCAGTGGCCCGAAAGACCCGCACCCGGCGCCGCGGCGCGGGCGGTAGTCGGCGAAAGTGTGGACCAGCTGTTGGCGCTGATGCTGTAGCGGTACAGCGTCACAGCATTGTTGCCGATGAAGTACAGAAAATCGTCGTTGCCCTCGAGGCTGTACTGGCTGGTGGCATCGGGAGCCGTGCTCCAGGCGCTGCTCAGCGCGAGGGTGGTGGCCGTGTTGCTGGCCACGGTGCGGATCTGACCGGCGCCGGTGCCAGCGGTGATGCGCAGCTGGCTGTTGGCCCACTGGTTGGTGGCCCAGCTCTTGGCGGTGTTGGTCAGGGTGGTGCTGCCGCCGGTGGCGGTGCCGGAGGCAAAGGAGCGGAAGCCGTTGTCGATCCAGGCCGGGGTGGCCATCAGCCGGCCATCGGTGCCGATCGTGGCCGGCAGGCCGGCGTGGGCCAGGGTGATCCAGCTATTGGTCGCGAAGTCGTAGCGCCGGAACGAGCCGGCAGCGAGGGTGCCGGCCCCGAGCACAAAGAAGGTGGGGGTGAGCAGGCGGTACTGGCTGGTGGCATCAAAGGCCGCCGCTTCTACCTCGGTGAATTGGAGAACCCCATTGGCGCCGAGGGTGTTGGCCGCGATGGTCTTGAGCCGACCCGCATTGGTGCCGCCGACGATCAACACGCTGTAGCCCCGCAGGTCCCGCTGCAGGTTCTGGTTCGTGGTGAGGCTGGTGGTGGTGCCGCCGGTGGCGGTGAGGCTGGACGCAGCAGCAGTCGCCCCAGTGGAGAAGGCCCCAGCAGTGCCGCAGGCACCAGCGCCAAAGGTGCCCGCAAGAGCTGGGGAGGGAATCTGTATCCAGCCGTCCTCCGCCGGGTTGTAGAGGAAGGCGGCAGTGTTGGATTGCACCAGCAGTTGCTGCTGCCGGTAGTGGCGACTGGAGACGATGAAGTGGCCGGCGGCGGTGACAGCGGGCGCGGGGGTGCAGAACTCCCAGCGTTTGAGATCGAGGATCTTGCGGTTGCCGTTGCTGATGGGCATCTCAACTCACCGTGATGTTGCGCCGTAGGGAATCGGCCGAAAGGTGCATCAGGGCGGGGATCTGATCGTTGGCGCTGTAGCCGCCCACCTGGCTCTGGTTGGTGAGGGTGGAGCAGGTGGTGAGGGTGCTGAGGTTCCAGGTGCCGGATTGGCTGGCCGGCACAACCGCAGGCGCCGACTCCAGCGACACCCGCATGCGGCCGGCCGCATCGGGCGTCATCAAGCCGATGGTGCGGGTCAGAGCAGCCACAGCCAGCCGCAGCGCCTGCAGCGTGCTCTCCAGGGCGAGGTCCTCAAAGGCATTGCGCAGGGCCATCAGTTCACCCCGTCCTCGATGTAGAGGGTGAGGGCTCCGCCGCTGGTGTCCCACCACTGGTAACGGCTGGCGCCCGCCAGTTGTTGCTGGGTCGGTGGGCTCCCCTGAATGAACAGGGGATCAGTGGCGGGGGCTGTTGACCATTCGCTGTCGTAGTCCGCGGCGCTCCGCTTGCGCAGGATCTGACCCGCACTGCCCCCGGCCGGCACGCCTACGCCCTGGGGGCCCTGCACTCCCGGCGGGCCGACCTGGCCTGGTGGGCCAAGCAGGGAAGCCAGTTGCGTCCAGAACAGGGCCACGGCAGCGAGAAGCGGCAATCACTGACTCTTGCCATGGCCAGCACCAGCGGCGCCGGCTGGGCCGCCATCGGCCAGCAGCTCGCCGAGGCGGCGGGCGATCAGCAGCAGCTCCTCTTGTCGCCGCCACTGCTCCTTCTCACTTGCACCGGTGTGGCTGGCTGTTTGTGCTGGGCTCTGGCGCTCGTCATAGAGGCTGAGCAGCAGAGCTCGCTGGCTGGTGCGGTTGCCGCAACCCACCGGACAAAGCAGTGCGACCGTTGCTTTGCCACTGGTGGAAGCACCCGGGTCGGGGTTGAGGGGCAGGGCCTCCGGCTGCTCGCTGGCGCAGAGCCCCAGGGCGAGATGGCCCAGAGCGCCGGCCATCTCCACCCCCAGCAACATTTCCTGCTCGGCGGCGAGCCCTTGCTGGCTGAGACGGCCCGCAGCCGCCAGCACGGTCGCGCTGCTGCCGCCGTCCCACTGGAGCAGCGCCAGGGTGTGGAGGCCATCGCCGCTGGTTTCGATCGCATTGCGCAGCAGCGATTGCACCTGGCTTTGGTGAGCCGCCATCTGCTCCTGCAGGGTCTGGAGGTGAGTGCTGCTGATCCGCTTGGCCAGGTCCGGCTGCAGGGTGATCAGCAACCAGGCGGTGTAGAGCAACAACCCCAGCAGCACGATGCGCGAGAGGCGGTAGAGCAGCTGCCAGGGATTGCGGGCATCAAGCACGTCGCCGACGGCTTTCTGCAGGGCGTCGCTGGTGGCACGGGTGAACACCTCCACCCGCTCCGCCAACCCTTTGTTGAGGTCAGCCATGGTGATCAGGCGGAAAGTTCGTACACCTGACCGGTTAGCCGGTCCAGGTAGAAGTCGCCCAGCGCCGGCGGCGGCTGCAATGGGGCCGCCGCCCCGGTCGGTGGGGCGCCATTGCCGGAATACCAGCGGGTGGCGCGGCTGCCGACGCCCGATTCCTGCACCACCGCCAACGCCGGTTCGCCGCTGCTGGGATCCGGCAGGAAGCCCAGGCCACCGTTGGGGTGGAGCCGCAACCGCCACACCACCGCATGGCGGCCGTCGTAGGGCTCACCCGTGATGCCGCCGCTGGGGATGAGGGGCTGGATGGTGCCGCTGCTGCTGGCGCCGCCGCCATCCCGGTTGTTCAGCAGCTGCTGGGGCGGCACGGGGCAGCCCACCAGGGCGACGGGCAGGGTGGCGATCAGCATCCCCAGCTGCACCTGGACCGTGACGTCGGCCCGGTGGGCGTAGACGTGCCGCAGCCGCGGCGCTGTGCGGGCGGTGGCGGGCCAGGGCAGCTCGTCGCTGGTGCCATCGCCCCAGATCACGGAGATCGGGGTGGTGATGCTCTGGCGCGGATTGATCAGCAGCTCGATGGCGGCTGAGGCGATCGGTTCATTCCAGCGGCGATCGGCCGGCAGCCAGAACAACTCCAGATCGTTCGCCGGGACTGGTCCTTTGCGGTAGCCCAGTTCTTCCCAGCGGCCGAACTCCATCGGCAGCACCCACTGCTCGGTGCCGGGACATCCGAGCGGGGGGAGCAGCCGCACCCGTGCCCCACCCACCGTGGCTGGTTGCTCGGGCAGGGGATAGGGCATAGCAGGGTGATCAGATCAAGGGGTCAGAGAAGAGGTCATCAGGGAGGGCGCTCAGGGCTAATGCCCCTTCTGCGGTGGAGTCGTCAGCAGGCTCAGCGGCTGTCTCCGCTGCCAGGTCTGTGGCGGTGTGGGACTCGGATTCGGTGACACCCGACTCAGCAGCGGTCGCGGTTTCTTCCGGCGTGGCCTCAATGGCAGCAGGGGGCTGTTCTGGTTCCTCCTTGCGGCGTCGCCCGCGCTTCCCTCGGCCGGCCTGGGGTTCAGGGTCCGACTCCAGGGCTGCTGCTGTTGCTGGGGCCATCACGGCCTGAGGCAACGGATCCAACGTCGTGAAGCTGGGGCCGGCGACCTGCCAGCCGAGTGCGAGCCAGCCCGGCAGGTGAACGGGCCAGACGTAGCGCTCTTGGATGCCCTTGTGGATGCGGAGCATCCCGGCGGGGATCGGCCCCGAGGTCTCCAATCCGCCGATGGGAGCCCCTGCGATGAATGACTGGCTCATGGTCAGGCCGGCAGGGTGGCGGTCAGGCCCACCACCATTCCCTGAGGGGTCGAGGGGGTGACGACGGCCTTGGCAAAGCAGAGCGCCGGCAGGTCGGCGTTGGCGACATCGGCGGCATTGAGGAGGATGTCGTGGCCGCTGATGTACGCCTCCACCCGGCCGCCCTCAGCGGGCACGGCGACGGTGGCCACCGGGATGAAGGTGCCGCGGGTGCCATCGCGCAGCTCAGGTGCCAGGTGCAGCACCACCGTCACCGCAGCGCTGTGGCCCGGATGGGAGACGAGCAGGGAGAAGCGGGAGGCGGCATCGAGCTTGGTGTTGAGCTTGACCACCTCACCGCTGGTGAACACTTTCTCGGTGTCGCGGGTGGCGGAGCGGTTGGTCCAACCCACCAGCACCGTGGCGGCATCGAGGAGGGCGTTGGCTTTCAGGCGAGTCATCGGTCGATCTCCAATGAAGGGGTACGGAGTGGCGGTCAGGAAATGGGGGCGATGCTGTGCAGGCGGCCCGCAGCGCGGGGGTGCATGACGCCAAAGCCCACGTACCAATCGATCCGGGTGCGGAAGACCGGGGCATCGGGCACCTCGCCGAGATCGCGGACCGAAATCCCATAGCGGCCCTGGAACGGCCCCTGCAGGCCGGTCACCGCCTGATCCCCGAAGGTGCAGCAGTAGATCGAGCTGGTGCCGCCGGCCTCGCCGTAGCCGAGGACTTCAAGGCCCTGGGCGTCTCGGTCAACCGTGAGGATCTGGCACTCCTGGTAGTGATGCACCATCACGCCCAGGTTGTTGGTGCTCACGTTGTAAACGCCCTGGCCGACGGTCTGGCGGGCGAGGGCATTGAGCTGGCGGCGCATCGCCTTGCTCATCACCAGATACTTCTTGCCGCCGTAGGAATTGACCGAGTCGATCAGCTCATCGAGCTTGTCGAAGTCCAGGGCGGTGGCGCCGTTGTTGATCGCCATCTCGGCGCCGGGGGTGAGGCGCTTGGCGAGGCCGTCAAAGCCCCGGCCCTGGCTGGCGGTGGCGTCGCCATTGATCAGGGCGGCCTCGAGGGTGAGGCGCATCGAGCGGACCTTCATCTCGGTCTGCGCAGCCCGGGCCTCAGGCCCCTGTAGGTCGACGATCGAGCGGTCCACATCCACGTCGCCACCAAACAGGTGCACGGCTTCTGACTGGGGATCGACGACGCCGTAGCTCTGCTTGTAGCCCTCGTTCACCGCCCGGAAGCCCACCGTGGGGAGCTCCTTCTCGACGGAATAGAAGAGGCCGCCGCCGGCGATGTTCATGAATGGCAGCCAGCTGAGCAGTTCGCCCTCAGCGAAGGTCTTGATCACCGCCAGGTGCTCCAGGCGGCTCTCGTACTTGGCTGCCTCGATCAGGGTGAGGCCCATCGGTGCTGCACTCCCGGGGTACGGCCCCAGATCACGTCACCGCCTATTGCCATGGGCGCGTGCAGCGCGGCGGCGATGCAGCCACCAGCTCCTGAACGTGCTCCGCTCCGGCCCTTTTCATGATCGGGGGGCGCCTCAAGGGTTTCACGAGCCCGCCGCTGTGGACGTTGGCTCCGCGGCGCTCCGCATTTCAGTTGTGGACGGGCCCTTGACCCGCCCCCCGCCGGCTGAAGGGTCCTATGCGGAGCCCTCCCATGGCTTCTCTGTCCCGCAAAGCCCGCCTGCAGCAGTTCTCCTGGCAGGTGCTTGATGATCTGGCGTTCTGCAGGGAGCGCTATCCCCGGCTGGCTGATTTGGCGGCCCAGCTGCTGTTCGAGCAGCAGGCGGTCCAGCCGCTGGCGCCGGTTGATCCGGCATTGGAGGCCCTGATCCCCTTCTGATCTCAGCCGCCAAGCGGGGGGCCCCAGGGGGGCCTCTTTTTTTGGTCGCTGGGCCTGGGGTGCAGTGCGGGTCAGCAGGACACGCTGCGCTGCCAGCGGCGGACGACGACCCAGTTGGCGGAGGGATTCAGCACTGACGGGAGCTGAAGCCATCACGGTCGGCGAGGGGAAGAAGGGAAGCACCGCTGCCCCAGCTGTCTCGCCCCGTTGGGTCGCTACAGCCGAGGCCTGACGCGGGTGTCCCTCGCCTCCTTCGTGATGGCTTCCTCTTTCCCCTGCTGCGAAATCCGCCAGCTGTTGGTGCACATCTATCCCGGTGGCAGCAAGGCAGGCGCTGCCGAGCGCATCACGGTCTTCTATGGCCGCCGCGGTCGCCCGGTCAAAAAGCCCCGCTTCATCCCGGCTGAGCTGGCCCATCAGTGGGCACGCAAGCTCCAGGCCCGGCGCCTCGGCACCGTCTCGGTGCTTTGAGCCGCCAGGGGCTGCGGCCCCTTGCCCCGGTGGGCCTGCGGGCCCCCGGGGCTTTTCCCTGCGGGGGAGTACAGGCATGCAGGGCAACTCGCGGGCAACGCCCGGACCCTGGCCACCGGCCACACAATGTCCGCAGCAGCCCTCACCCCGATGAACCAGCAGAGCCACCAGCCCTCGTTGCTGAACCGCATCGCCCGGGTGCTGCTGTGCCTGGTGTTCATCCATGCCGTGATTGGCAAGCTGACGGGGTTTGCCGGCGTGGCCGGCGCCATCGCCGCCAAGGGACTACCGCTGGCACCGGTGCTGCTGGTGGTAGCCATGGCCCTGATGGCGGTGGGTTCAGCGCTGGTGATCAGCGGCTGGAAGGCCCGACTGGGAGCGGTGCTGCTGCTGCTGTTCCTGGTGCCCACCACCATGCTGTTCCACGGGGATGTGGCCGACAGGATGGAGCGGATTCAGCTGTTCAAGAACGTGGCGATCATGGGCGGTCTGTTGCTGGTGGTCGATCAGGACAGCAAAGGTTGAGGGGTGGTGATTTCCGAGAATCTGAGAAATTTCTGAGGCAGCCGGCGCGGGTTTTTGATATTCGGGGGTATACCCCCCTTTTTCATCCTCGATTCGTTCGGCGATTCTGGTTTCCCGGGCTCGGGATTGGCAGCTCGATCGGTGGCCATGTCGGTTGTGGGACTGGTTGGTTGTGGGAGCGATCATGCGTCCGTCAGCGACGGCGGCGTTGGTCGGCTGAGCGTTCACCTGCCTGCTCGGCAGCATCCATCCGCCGGGCAACAGCCGTAGCCCAGCGCCGGCCGGGGTCTCCGCCCCAGCCATCCCAGGCCTGACGCCCCTTGCCGTAGGTCTCCCAGCTGGAGCCCTGCTTGTCGACTTCGTGACGGGCGAAGTAGCTCACCATCCGATCGATCGTCTGCGGTGAGAGCTCCTGCCGGTGGAGCAGCTGCCGGGCGCGGGCCAGCCCCACCGGCGTCATGCCGCGGTTGGATGGCGACTGCTGGGCCCGGCGCTCCAGGGCACGTCGAGCGGCAACCGCGACAGGTGGGGGCGGCCGGAAGGAGAGGCCGGCGTAGAAGCTGCGGGGCCGACGTGCCATCGGGTGAGCAGTGGCCTCAGCGACGAGCCCCGCGACCGTTCACCGCGAAGGACGCTCGGTAGAGCTCCGACGCACTCATCGCCTGGGGGTTGATCGGCTCGCCGTTACTGCCGATCCCCGACACGGTCAGCCCACCAGCGGCCTGCATCCCTGCCGGGCCCCGCTGTTGGAACAGGAAGCCGTAGACGGGATGCACGCGCATCTGATCGAGGAACTCGGTGGTCGTCATCGGCCGTCCGTCATCGCCCAGCAGCGGTTTGCCCTGGGAGTCCAGGGGTTCGAGCACGTCCTTGCAGTCACCGCCGGTGGTCAGGCGGAAGCAGGTGCCCAGCTGCCCCTTGAAGATGTCGAAGAACGTGCCCCTGGCGTCGCCACCCGTGCGGCCCTCGGCCTGGGAGAAGGCACGCTCCAGCAGGCGGTCCTTGCGGAGCTGCAGGATCTGCTGCTTGGCCTCGTCGCGCTCGGCGGCGACGGCGGCCACCTTCTGGGCGGAGGCCTCCTCCATCTGCCGTTCGCGCAGCTCCATCTGCTGCTCGAGGATCTGCTTCTGCCGTTCGGCCTCCTGCAGGCGGGCGTACTCCTCGGGGTTGATCTCCGAGAAGCGGTTCAGCTGCTGCCGCAGGGTGCGGATTTCTTTTTCGAGCTGGTTGCTCTTGCGCCTTTCTGCCCGCAGGGGCTCGTTGAGGCGGCTGTCGTCCAGCGGGGGAGCACCGGCGTCGGATGCTGCAGCGCCAAAGCTGTCGCCGCCGCTGGCGCCAGAACCGCCCTGGCTGCCGGCGCCGTTGGGATCGCCCGTGGGGCCACCGGCTGCCGTGGTCTCACCGGGCTGGCCGGTGGCGGCGTAGTTGTCGTCAGCGCCCTGGCCGCTGGCGGCGGCGGGGCTGGAGGTGGAAGAAGCAGTGGCAGTGGCCATGACCCATCGCGGCTGTCGTGGATGAGCACCCCATCGCGGGCTGTGCTCCCCATCTATTGCCAGGACTCGGCGGGTTCAGAGATCCGGCTCCGGCGATGCGCTCGCGGCCACCCTTCGCCGCGGGAGAAACAACCAGCTCCCCGGCAGCAGTGCCGTGGAAGGCCAGTAAAGCGGCACCACCAGTGCTTCTCCACCCGGCAGGGGAGATGCAGGTCTGATCGCGAACAGGTTGAGGACCTCCCCCAGCGGCAGCGGGGCATCACCGGGCCACTCGCGGTAGTCGGCGTAAGTGCGGTTGAGCTTGCGCAGGGTGGAGCGGGTGGTGCCGTAGAGCTGGGCAACGGTGGTGAGGGTCTCGCCCTCAATCACGGTGTGGTCCTCGGGGCGCAGCAGCCAGGAATTGTCTGGCTGATCACGAAGCCAGCTCACCGTGGTGCCGTGCAGCGCGGCCAAGTCGTTGAGCGTGTCGCCGGCCGCAGTGGTGATCCCGGTGGTGCTGCTGATGTCGCTGTTGAGCGAGCGCAGGGTGTCCACCGTGGTGCCGTAGCGCTCAGCGACGGAGAGCAGGGTGTCGCCGGCTTGGACGATGGCGATGCGGTTGGGCTTGATCACCAGCTCCAGCCGCTCACCCAGCAGCGGCTGGGCCAGTGAGCCAATGCCTCCGGCGCCGAAAGGGCCCGCGAACTCGGTCACGGTCAGGCCCGTCAGCTGGCCCCGGCCCATGGGCGGCAGCACACCAGGTGACTGGAGTTGGGCGAACGAGCCGAGCCAGATTGCGCCCTGAGCCGGGGCTTCACAGAAACGGCCATCAGCCAGGGGCGGGCGATAGCCGGTTTCACTCCAGGCCACTTCCGCGGAAAGCCAGTCCCAGGGATTGCTGGGCTGGGGAGTCAGCAAGGCCGAGCGGCAGATGTAGCCGCCGTAGGTGAAGTCGCCACTGTCGATGCCCAGACCGCTGGCGCTCTCGCCCAGCATCCGCCCCCGCTTGAGGAAGGCCTCGCAGACCATCCGGCCGATCCGGGCCGAATCAAAGCGGCCGGGTAGCTGGTGGATGTAAAGCAACAACCGCGCATTGGCGTAGGGCTGCAGAACAGACGTGGGCAGGGCCGCTGGCGTGGGAGTGACGGTCATGGCTCAGCCCCGAGCCAGCGCAGTGGTGAAGGCGCCGCCCTCGTTGCCCAGCTGTTGATCGCGGCTCCAGCTCTCCAGACCAGGGAGGAGCAACAGCAGGGCCTTTGCATGACCGGAGCGCTGACGCCGCAGAGCGGCCTCGATCGAGAGACCGCTGCTGTAGCGAGTGATCGTTTCCTCCCGGAGGAGCTCGGTGTCGAACTCGATCACATCAGCCTTCTTGACCGGCAGGGTGCCGTCCTCCGGCAGGGCATTGGGGCTGACGGACTTGCGGCGGGTCTCGATCGGGGCCTGCAGCTGCTCCGGCCCCAGCCCCGCCAGCTCGGTATCGATGGCGGCGATGGCATCCAGCTCCCGCCGGGCGGTGGGGATCGCATCGAGGTAGAGCTGCTCGAGATCCGCCATGGCGTCGTTGATGGCGCGGATCGCGGCCATCTGGGCCGGGATCGAGAGGGCAACGCGGATGCCCTCCAGGTCGGCAGCGCGCCAGCGGTAGGGCGAGTTGGTCGGGGTCTGGGTCATGCGGCTGCAGGCGCGGCTGACTCCTCTTGCCGCATTGGCCTCGGCGCCGAGCTTTCGGGAGCCCTGGGCTCAAGGGCCTGGCTCCCCTCCCCCGCCCTGGTGGCCGGGCTGTCATCCAGCGTCGGGCTGCTGATCGCATTGGCCGTGGCCAGGGCTAGCTGGTGGCGCAGCTCCTCTCTAGAGATCACGCCCTTGTCGAACAGCTCGATCCACTCCTTCACCTGGGGCTGTGGCTGGATCGGCGGGGTGAGCGGGCTCACCGTCACCTGCAGACCCGCGCCAGGGGTGAGGGGCTCACCCGTAAGGGCGCACCAGTGCTGGAGAAGGGTGGAGAACAGCGAGGCCTTCTGGATCGCCATCGCCTGCAGCAGCGCGTAGCTCTGGGAGGCGGTGAGGCTGATCTCCATCTCGGTGCGGGCAGCACCGCGGTTCTGGCTGGGAATCAGGGCATCGCGGCGCATGGTGTCGTCGAGGATCTGCAGCCAGGCCCGGTGCTCCGCCAGGGAGCGCGCCCGGATCTCGACGAACTCAAAGGAGGCGTCAGAGGGCAGGTCCATGCAGGTGTTCGGGCCCAGCACCACCGGGCCGGCCTGGCTGTTGCCCATGGCATCGACCATCCCCTTGCGCACCCCCACCGGCAGGGCCGTGCGGCTCAGGAGCTCCTCGTATTCGCTCTTGCAGCGGAAGTGGTTGAGGTACTGGTGGGCCAGGCCTAGGTGCGGCAAGTCCCCCTCCCCGAAAGCCGAGCCATCGGAGGTGTACCAGCAGGCCGGCAGCCGGTGGATGCCCTCAAACGTGGTCACCACCGGCTCATCGCAACGCCAGCCGCTGGTGGCTTGAGGGTCCGCGCACACCGGGTGGTGGGCCAGCTGCAGGCCGGTCACAGCATCTCCTGCAGTGACCCGCTGCAGGCTCCGGTAATGCCAGCGGTCGAGGGCGTCGGCATCGCCCAGCAGGGCGTTGATCTGCTCGGTGACAGCCCCATCGCTGTCGGCCGTCTCAGCGCTGATGGGTCGGTTCACCGGTTCGCGCCAGACGATTCGCCCTGGAAGCCCGTAGGAGACAGGTAGCTCCCAGTTGAGGCAGTTGGCCCTTGGCACCAGCTGCAGTCGGGGCAGGGAGAGGCGATCACCACTGCGTAGGGCCTCCTGGCGATCGCCTTCTGAAGGCCAGCTGTGCTCAGGGGGGAGCACCAGCACCAGAGCAGCGCCGTCGCGGAGGACCAGCAGGTCAGCGGCTGCAAGGAACACGCCTAGGTCTGTGCCTCGGCCATCCACGTCGGTGAGCACAGAGCTCAGACTGGCCGGGAGGCTGATCCAGCTCCCCCGGCTGAGCATGCCGGCATAGGTGCGCAGGGCATCCCGGCAAAAGCCCGACGGGCGGGCTGCATCGAGGCGCTTGCGGTATGCGTTGTCCGGTTCCCGTTCGCCCCTGGGGAGGTAGTGCTCCTTGCGGCTGCTGCCGTCAGGAGAAGCCAGCAGGGCCCAACAGTCGGCAGTGATCTGTAGAGAGGGCTGCAGGGCGATCAGGGTGGGGTGTTGGGCCCAGGGAGACTGCGGAGCAGCGGCTTTCCGCGTGGCGACAGGGAACAAGGGTGCTGGTCAGAGCTGCTTGCTCTTGCCTGTTGGGAGGGAGGACCTAGCTGTCAGAAATATTTGGCTGAGCGGACATCTTGTGCCGGCACGCGCGAATCATGACTATCTTTGGCTAAACTAGCTGCAGAATCGATGCCTCCGCAGAGATCTAAGTCTTTAGCTTCAGGAGGCCAGAGATGGTTCTTGCGAAGAGGTGACGAGGATTTCGTGGTTCCTGAAACCTTCGAAGAGTGGGTTAGCGAAATCGGAATCCACCATGGATAATCACCACAAATGGGAAATTGAAGTCGCGGCAGGCTCCTACTACCCCGACCTTTCGCAGAGTTTCTACGGCAATGACGTTGAATTAGGCTACGAGGACGACGTTCATGGCATGCTTTTCTTTGCCTACTCACGTCACGCAGACGAACTCGACAGCCTTGATCATGTAGCTCAAAGACTCTACAGTATACAACTGCTATTGAATGGTGCATTGCGACTCGAGCAGGGGCGCATCCATCCTGTGCCAATTCAATTTAAACAGTTTGCAAGTACTGACAATGGCTCGCGACGGCCTGTATTTGCAAAAGCCGTTGAGGAAAATCCATTCAGTCAAAATCCCGGAACACATGAAGTGGCTGCCGACTGGAATAATCCCAGGAAAAGATACGCTTCTCGCCTTCTGCATCTTTCTAAAGCCGATACGGATTTACGTGCGCTGCTATTTCTTGTTGGCTTGGTGGCAATAGGTACACCGACAGAATGCATACTCACCTGGGGCACGCTATACAAGATCTATGACACGGTTACTCATCATTCAAGACTCCTTCTGTTGTCAGTTGAGAATTTTGCCGACACCAACCAGGTTGAAGCATTCCGAGCGGCATGCAACAATATGAGCGTACTAGGTATATATGCAAGGCATGGCGCCAGTTCAAACCCGCGTCCAACAAGAGTCATTACTGACCTCGATGCAGCCGTCAATTTAATTGTCGCAATGGCATCCAACTTTTGTCATGAATATGTCAAAGCCAAGCACTCGTAGTGTATGAATCCAGTGGGAAGGCCGCCAACTACTCTCAGGATCGCCACCCCGCAGGCTCCCGGCCTGCGACTTAGGGGCAGTATGGTATTGCTAGTTCTGCGAGTGAATAGCAGCAAGACAGGGAAAAGCTTAGTCTGTGCTTTATGAAACGGAACTCTCTTGAGTGGTCAGCCCATGCCGCCGTAGCTGCGAGCACTGCGGAGATGTCAAAGATCTTCGCGCGGGTCGGGCGGCTCACCGATTCCCTGCGTAATAGCGCCGCCGAAATTCGTCGCTCTAGCCTTGGTGAGGGCGGGGATGATCCAGCCGCCCGCTTCGCTTGCCAGCTAGACGAGACCACAGCGAAGGTTAGGGATCTCTTCGAGCGCCAGTCGGCGGCTCTGCGGACGTTCAATATCGTCCTCTTCGGCAGGACCGGAGCTGGTAAGAGCACACTTGTCTCCGCAATGACACGTGGAAACGGCGAGTCGGTGTCACAAGGTGAGAGTGACTGGACTACGCAGGTAGAGCCCCTCGATTGGCACATGTGTCGGATCTACGACACGCCCGGGATCAACGGCTGGGGG
>JBAPUA010000067.1:0-15618 GCA_049282435.1 Cyanobium sp.
GGCCGCACCTTCGCAGCCAGCACGAGAGCCAGATCACCGGTCCCACAGCAGAGATCCAGCAGCTGCTGGCCTGGCCGGGGGCGCAACCAGGCAATCGCCTGCCGCTTCCAGAGCCGATGCAAGCCCAGGCTCAGCAGGTCGTTGAGTTGGTCGTAGCGGGGGGCAATGCGCTCAAACAGCTCACGCACGGCCTCCGGATCACCGGGTTTCAAGGGAGGGAGCCTGGGCAAGGGCTGAAATGTCGTCCCAGGGGAGCACGATCGCATCGAGGCTAATACCGCTGTCGCGATCCGGAGTCACCAGCATCACGCCACGGACCGCCTGGAGACGCGACGGGCTGGTGATCGTCAGCACCATCACGGTGGCCAGGCCGACGGCGGCAGAGCAGACCATGCAGCCGGCCAGCATCAGGGAAAACTCCTGGCGATCGCTGGCGGCCTGCATCAACTGAAGGGCCCAGGCCACCAACGCCACCACAGCGAGCACCATCACCAGCGCGATGACGGTCAGCAGGGATCCAGGCATGGCGAACAGGGCTGTCAATGCTGGACGGCGAAGCATGAGAGGACATATAGGAATGTAACGACAGCCCCGGGGTCAGCGTGAGTCTTCAGCGTGCAGCAAGGGCCTTACGGGCAGGCCGTTCACCAGCAGCTGCCGCTTGATCTGCTCCACCGTCAGCACGCCATCGTGAAGCAACGAGGCCAGCAAGGCCGCGGCCGCCTTGCCTTCCTGCAGCGCCGCGGCGATATGGGCAATGCAACCGGCCCCGCCCGAGGCGATCACGGGCACCTCCACCGCCTCGGCCACCG
Organism: Cyanobium sp.; assembly: GCA_049282435.1. Lineage (GTDB taxonomy): Bacteria > Cyanobacteriota > Cyanobacteriia > PCC-6307 > Cyanobiaceae > Cyanobium. The sequence continues at coordinate 813 of JBAPUA010000067.1, forward strand.
CGCGGGTGAGCGCGAGGTCGTAGCCCGCCTGGGTGCCATCGCCATCCATCGAGGTCAGCAGGATTTCTCCGGCCCCCAGCTCCACCACCCGGCGGGCCCAGGCCAGAGCGTCAAGGCCGGTGTTCTCACGACCACCTTTGACATAGACATCCCAGCCAGCTTCTCCCTGCTGGCGCTGCCGCGCATCGATGGCCACAACAATGCACTGATTGCCGAAGCGGCTTGCCCCCGCCCGGATCAGCTCCGGGTCGCGCACGGCCGCCGAGTTGAGGCTGACCTTGTCGGCACCGGCTCGCAGCAGGTCGGTGATGCCCTCCACACTGCCGATGCCTCCACCCACCGTGAACGGGATCGTCACCGCCTCGGCGGTGCGGCGCACCAGCTCCACCAGAGTGCCGCGGCCCTGGTGGCTGGCGGCAATGTCGAGAAACACCAGTTCATCGGCGCCGGAGGCGCTGTAGCGACAGGCCAGCTCCACCGGATCGCCCGCATCGCGCAGGCCGACGAAGTTGACGCCCTTCACCACCCGGCCATCGGCCACGTCGAGGCAGGGGATGATGCGCTTGGCAACCATGGGCTCACTGGTAAGGTTGCGCCACTAAAGATGACGCGTCGGCCATGTCCCAGGCTGCCATCACGATCGGCTCCAAGGTGCGGGTTACCAGGGTGCGTGATCGCATCCCCGCCGACCTGGTCGCAGCCCTCAAGACAGATGCGACCGGCACGGTGAAGGATTTCCGCGTCACTGATGGCAAGGGCATCGGCGTTGTGGTCGAACTCAGTGCTGGCGGCACCAGCTGGTTCTTCGACGATGAGATCACCCCTGCCTGAGCCCAGCTCCCAGCCTCCGTCAGTGGTGAACGACATGACCGCAGACGACGCCAAGACCAACCCGACCGGGGCTTCTGTTTCCAAAGCCGGTGGCGCCAGGCAGCTGCTCGGCATGAAGGACGGCGGCAGCAGCGCCAACATCTGGGCGATCCGGCTGCAACTGATGAAGCCGGTCACCTGGATTCCCCTGATCTGGGGTGTGATCTGCGGGGCTGCCGCCTCCGGCAACTACCACTGGCGCCTGGGGGACCTGCTGGCGGCCCTGACCTGCATGGTGATGAGCGGCCCCCTGCTGGCCGGCTACACCCAGACCATCAACGATTACTACGACCGCGAGATCGACGCGATCAACGAGCCCTACAGGCCGATTCCCTCAGGGGCGATTCCTCTGGATCAGGTCAGGCTGCAGATCGTGGTGCTACTGCTGGCCGGCCTCGGTGTCGCCTATGGACTCGACCTCTGGGCTGGACACAGCACGCCGGTGCTGCTGCTTCTCGCCCTGGGAGGATCGTTGGTGAGTTACATCTATTCGGCTCCGCCGCTGAAGCTCAAGCAGAATGGCTGGCTTGGCAACTATGCCCTCGGGGCCAGTTACATCGCCCTGCCCTGGTGGGCGGGCCAGGCCCTGTTCGGCCAGCTCACCTGGACCACCGCCCTGCTGACCCTCGCCTACAGCCTGGCTGGTCTGGGAATCGCGGTGGTCAATGATTTCAAGAGTGTCGAAGGTGATCGGGCCCTCGGACTGCAGTCGCTGCCGGTGGTGTTCGGCATCACGAAGGCCAGCTGGATCAGTGCCGCCATGATTGACCTGTTCCAACTGGCAATGGTGGCCGTGCTGATCCTCATCGGACAGCATTTCGCGGCCGTGCTGCTGGTTCTGCTGATTCTTCCCCAGATCACGTTTCAGGACATCTGGCTGCTGCGCGATCCCGTGGCCTTTGACGTGAAATACCAGGCCAGCGCCCAGCCGTTTCTGGTGCTCGGCATGCTGGTCACCGCCCTGGCAATCGGCCACAGTGATCTGATCCAGGTTGGCGCTCAGGCTGCCCAGGCGCTTTGAGTCAGGGGATTCCCACCACCGCCTCAGGCTCCACACCGGAAGGGAATCCCAGGCGCCGTCCCGCCCCCGTGCCCCGGCGACTGGTCGCCCCGGCCCTGGTGGCGGCCGCGATCGGAGCTGGCGTGGCCCTCGCGCAGACGGCGCTGGTGACCGGCATCGACAGCTTGCTGCCGGATGCCGATCGCATCAGCTCGTTCAGTCGCCCCGGAACCCTCACCATTCTCGACACCAATGGCAAGGTGGTGGTCAAGGAGGGGCCGGCCACCCGCGAAAAGCTCAGCAGCGGCAAAATGCCTCTGCTGATTCAGCGGGCCTTTGTCGCCGCCGAAGACCGCCGCTTCTATCTGCACGACGGTGTCGATCTGGTGGGCATCAGTCGCGCCATGCTGCGCAACTTGAGCCGAGGCTCCGTCGAGGAGGGCGCCAGCACCATCACCCAGCAGCTGGCCCGCACGGTTTTCCTCAGCCAGGACCGCACCCTGATCCGCAAACTCAAGGAAGCCCTGCTGGCCGGCAAGATCGAACGGCAGCTCAGCAAGGAGCAGATTCTTGAGCAGTATCTCAACTTCGTCTACCTGGGCTCCAGCGCCTATGGCGTCGCCGATGCGGCCTGGGTGTACTTCTCCAAAACCCCCGACCAGCTGACCCTGCCGGAGGCAGCCCTGATCGCCGGTCTGCCGCCGGCGCCTTCGGTCTATTCCCCGCTCGTCAATCCCGATCTCGCCCTCAGCCGTCGCCGCACCGTGCTGCAGCGCATGCGGGAAGCGGGCTACATCGATGACATCCAGCTCGACCGGGCCGATGCGGCTCCCCTCGGGCTCAAACCGGCCGAACCCAAGTACTTCGCCAACCCCGCCCCCTGGTTCACCAGCTGGCTGGAGCAGGAGCTGCCCGGAGTGCTCACCAAGGAGCAACTCGAGGTGGGCGGCCTGACCATCCGCTCCGGTCTCAATAAAGACTGGCAGGCCAAGGCCCAGGAGACGATCAACAGCCAGTCCGGCAGCATGCAGGGCGCCCTGGTGGCGATGGAGCCCGGCACCGGCCTGGTGCGGGCGATGGTCGGCGGCAAGGACTGGAACAAAAGCCAGTTCAACCGGGCCACCCAGGCCCTGCGCTCACCGGGCTCCACCTTCAAGTTGTTCACCTATGGCGCCGCCATCAAGTACGGCATGCGGCCCGAAGACAGGATCTCGGCGCGGGAACGCTGTTACAGAGAGGGCTGGCCCCCGAAAAGCTTCTGCATCCCCGGCACGGCCGGCAGTATCACCCTGCTGGAGGCGATCACCCGCTCCATCAATCCGGCCGCCGTGGCCACCGCCGAAAAAGTCGGCTTCCCCCGGGTGATCGGCGTGGCCCGCGACCTGGGCATCACCGGTGTGATCGGCGAGTACCCGGCGATGGTGATGGGCTCCAACGAAAAAACCATGCTGGAGATGGTGGCCGCCTATACCGCCGTCAACAACCGCGGGGTCTGGGTCAAACCGGTGCCCTTCGAGGAGATCTACGGACCTGATGGCGAGCTGCTCTGGAGTCGCAGTGTCGATGGTCCCAAGCCGAAGCGCGCTCTCAGCAGTGATGTGGCGGACGCCTTGATGTGGATGCTGCAGAGCGTTGTGCGCAATGGCACCGGTTATGCGGCGGCTCTGCCCGACCGTCCGGTCGCCGGCAAGACCGGTACCGCCGAAGGCGCCCGCGACCTCTGGTTCATCGGCTCGATTCCCCAGCTCACCACGGCCGTCTGGTTCGGCTATGACGAGAACTTCAAGACGGGCAGCAGCAGTGCCCAGGCCGCCGCCGCCTGGTCCAACTTCATGACCCTGGTCACCAAGGGCATGCCGGTCCAGAAGTTCCCCCCCAAGCCGACCCTGACGGGCTCCTTCATCCCCTATGTGCCCCCGAAGCACAAGCGGAAGCCCGCCCAGGGACAGGCTGTCCGTCAGGAAAACTGGGAAGCGCCCGCCTTGCCCGACGCCGGAACCAACCGGCTGGAACCGCCGCCGGAACGCGATGAAAGTCGCCTGGAGCCTCCCCCGCGGGAGCCCAGCAGCTGGGAACCACCGGCCGCCCCGCCCCCCACCCGCAGCACACCGGAGCCCGCACCAACCGCACGCCCGGCCGTGCAGCCCTCCGCCCCCAGACCGTCTCCAGCACCTGCTCCTGTCGCCGCCCCACCAACGCCGCCGCCACCGATCAGCCCGCCGCCGCCAATGGCGCCGCCACCGCCGCTTCCCTGAGCTCCTGGGGCTTGAACCCGGCTTCCTGCAGATCCAGCACGGCGACGAAGAAACCATCGCCGCAGCAGGATCCATCCAGCTCCTGGGCGGGCCACCACTGCTCCTGCTGCTGCAGACGCAGCTGGGGTTGCCGCTGCAGCAGCCAGGCGATCATCTCGGTGTTCTCCCTGGGGTGCACCGTGCAGGTGGCGTAGACCAGCCGGCCAGCGGGGGCCAGCAACGGCAGCAGGCCCTCCAGCAGCTGCCGCTGCAGAGCCACCAGCGTGTCGATCTCTTGCTCCTGCATGCGCCAGCGGGCATCGGCATGGCGGCTGAGGGTACCGAGCCCCGAGCACGGCGCATCCAGCAGGATCCGATCAAATGAGCCGATCCACTCCGGCCTCAGGCCGGCCAGATCGCTCGCATCGGCACTGAGCCGCTGGATCGACGTCAGCCCGAGACGTTCGGCGTTGAGCGCCACCCGCCGCAGCCTGGCTTCGGATCGATCCACCGCCCAGATCTCCCCCTGGTCGGCCATCCACTCGGCGATCTGGGTGCATTTGCCCCCCGGCGCCGCGCAGGCATCCAGCACCTTCTGGCCCGGCTGGGGATCGAGCAGGGGCACGATCCGCTGGGCACTGCGGTCCTGGACGGACCAGAGGCCCTCGCCATAGCCCGGCAGGCTGCGCAGATCACCGGAGCGATCCAGCAGGGTGAGACCGTCCGCCGATTCCGCCAGGGGCTGGCTGCGGAGGCCGGCGGCCGCGAAGGCGGCCACCAGGGCCTGGCGATCGCTGCGGCGGCGATTGACCCGCAGATCGAGGGGTGGTGAGCTGTTGCAGGCCCGCGCAAAGGACTCGGCCCGATCCAGACCCAGCCAGCCCAGCAGATCAGCGGCCAACCACTCAGGCAGGGACTGGCGCAGACCGAAACTGACGCACGGATCTTCGCTCAGCGGCAGGCCCAGCCAGGGCTGCGCCGCCGTGGCTGACCTGGCGGAGGTGCCGCTGGCCGCAGCCAGGGGCCCGCATGAGGCTGCGGCACCGACCTGCTCACGGCGGCGCAGCACCGAGCGCAGCAGCCCGTTGGCCACCGGCGCCAGGCGCGCCAGCCCCCCCTGCTTGGCCAGATCCACGGTGGTGCTGACGGCCGCGGAAGCGGGGATGCGGGCCGTGAACAGCAGCTGGTACAGGCCGACATGCAGCAGCCAGCGCAACCGCGGGGGCTGCTGTTCGGCCCGCACCCGCCCGTGGGCGTCCAGCCAGGCATCCAGCAGGCGGCGCTGACGGATGCTGCCATAGGCCAATTCGGTGGCCAGGGCACGGTCGGCGCCGCTGAGGGACTGCCGCTTGAGTTCGCGCTCCAGAGCGGCATCGGCGTAGGCACCGGCCGCGACCGCCAGCAGCACCTTCCAGGCCACCTCCCGGGCCGGCAGGCCGTTGGATCGCACAGGTTCAGGCAAGGGGGGAATCCAGCGGAGGAACAGGCTCGCGGCGAGCAGACACCAGATGTACTGGAGCATCGGGCCGCCAGCGATGCCGTGCCAGGGCCAGGCGCCCCAGGCCATCGACCGCAATCCCTTCGCCGATCAGCATCTGCCGCTGGATCCAGTCACTGCCCTCGCGCCCGGGGCTGAGGCTGATCCGGCCGGCGGCATTCACCACCCGATGCCAGGGAAGCTCCGAGGGCAGCGGCAACCGCCTCAGGGCCCAGCCCACCTGGCGCGCCTGGCCCCAGGCGCCGATCAGCTCGGCAATCTGCCCGTAGGTGGCCAGCTGGGCGTACGGGATGCGGGCCACCATGGCGTAGACCTGGCGATCGAAGCTGGGAGCCTCCTGGGTCATGGGAACAGCGGCGGAAATCTTCCCAGCCTGAGCCACGAACCTGGCCATCTCCCCCTGGCCCCCCGGCCGGCGACCTACCCCACAACCACCGCCCCAGAACCGCAGATCTCGATGCCCCTGCTGCCCCGCCGCTTTGAGCGCCTCAAGGCCGTGCTCAATCGCCGCATGGGGGATCTCACCGTGCTGCTGGAGCACGTGGACAAGCCCCACAACCTCTCGGCCATCCTGCGCAGTTGCGATGCCGTGGGTGTGATGGAGGCCCATGTGGTGAGCCTGGCCGGCCGCCCCCGCACCCTCAACGACACGGCCAAGGGCAGTCAGAAATGGGTGGAACTGCTGGCCCATCCCGATGGCGCCACCGCCCTGGAGCTGTTCAAGGAGCGGGGTCTGCGCATCTTCGGCACCCAGCTCGGGGTGGCGGCACGGGACTATCGCGACTGCGATTTCACCGGCCCCACCGCCTTCGTGCTGGGGGCTGAGAAGTGGGGACTCAGCGAGGCCACCACCCGGCTGGTGGACCAGCCGATCTTCATCCCGATGCAGGGCATGGTGCAGTCGCTGAACGTGTCGGTGGCGGCGGCCACCCTGCTGTTCGAGGCCCTGCGCCAACGGCAGCAGGCCGGTCTGGTTCCCGATCGGGGCGAAGGCCTCGCCGCCGAGCGCTATCGGCGCACCCTGTTCGAATGGGCCTACCCGGATGTGGCCCGCTGGTGCCGCCGCCAGGGGCGCGCCTACCCCGAACTCGATGGGGAAGGCACGATTCTCGAGGAGCTGCCTCGCACACTCAGGCTGCGTTGCTGATACCTGAGCGCCCTTCATAATTGGGCCCTCCAGCTTCGGAGTCGTTGCAACCCCCCAAACGGAGCCAGCCACCCGCTGTGATGCTGGCCCGGTTACCGGCCAACCTCTGGGCCGTGCTGGTGGCCAGCCTGGCGGCCCTGGCCTGGATTCCGACGCTGCTGCAGCTCGCCCATCCCAGCGACGATCAGGTCTGGGAGCGTTTCAGCCTGACCATGGCCTGCCAGCCGCAGCAGTTTCAGCTGGGCTGGATTGGGGAGGCGGGCCCGCCCCAGTTGCTCGGCGCCTTGACCGGCTCGCTGCCGGCGATCGCTGTGCAGTGGATCAGCTGCAAGATCGCCCTGCTGAGCGGGCTGGATCCGCTGCAGGCGCTGCTGATTCCGGGCCTGCTGCTCAGTTTCGTGCTCGCCGACCTCAGTTGTCGGCTGGCGGGCTTCGGCCGCGTCAGCAGCCTGGCGACGGCCTTTCTGATCACCACCGCCCCCTGCTCCTTGTCGCGGGTGGGCCACCTCTCTCTGGCCATGCTCTGGACCGTGATCCCTGGATTGCTGGCCTGCCATACCCTCTGGCGTTCGATGGCCAGTCGGGGCCGCCCCCTGCCCCGACTGGGCTCCGGTGCCCTGGCCTGTCTGCTCTGCCTGCCCAGCCAGGAGTACTACGTCTTCTTTGTGCTGCTGCTGCTGGCGAGCAGCTTCGGCCTACTGCTGCTGCTGGCCACCTTGCGCAGCAACCGCATCGAGACCCTGGCGGCGATCGCGGCCAGGGGTAGCCTGTTCGCAACGGGGTTCCTGGCGGTCCTCCTGGTGCTGTATGCCGGCAAGCTGGCCGCGGTGGACCTCAGCTCCAGCCAGCCACCGGCATTCTGGTCAGCCTCCCGCTACGCGAGCGAACAATTTCAGTACGGCTTGCTGCCGTTCACCTGGATCATTCCGCCCCCCTGGGTGGCCCTTGTGCGCGACGGTCTGGAGAACGCCGGCATCTCCACCCGATCGGAGTCGTTTTTCTGGTCAACGGGAAGTCTGCTGATCCCAATCGCCTGGATCGTGGCCATCCGCACCATCGCCGGCGATCCCAGTGACGCCCCGGCGGCGACCGCCCGTGGGCTTGGCCGCAGCGATCTGAGGTTCTTCGCCCTGCTGTTGACGCTCACCACGTTTGTGGGCCTGTTCTGGATGACGATGGGCGGCGCCGGCACTCTGGTGGCTCTGCTCAATCCCACCCTGCAGTCGCTCAATCGCTTCACGGCCTTTGAATACGGAGCCAGTGTGCTGCTGCTGACGGCCCTGCTGGATCGGGTGATCAGCCGCCGCCGCATCGAGCCCTGGCCAGCCAGCGGGGGCCCGGAATGAAAGACCGACAGCGCGAATCCATCGATCCCCTGGTGGCCGGTTTCGGTCTGCTGGGGCTCTGGATCGCCATCGAACTGCTGTACAGCAGCGGCTGGATGCGGATCCAGGCCATCCTGCAGGCGACCGAACGACGCCACCAGAGCCAGATCCAGCGGCGAGGCGAGCCGAAACTGAGCCAACTGCTGGAGGCCGAGCCCATCGACAGCCGGAGGGTGTGGTTTGCCCCCTACACCACATTTCCCGAAACCGGCATGGTCGAAAGTCGCCAGCGCCGCGGCATCTACGACACCTTTCTAGCCTTTCCGAGCTCGGGCCTCAGTAGCAACTACGGCGCCTTCAATCTTTCAGCGGCCGACAGCCTGTTCGCCCAGGCCTCCAGCCAGGGCCTGATGGCGGAAGCCAGGCTGGCCCGGGACCTGGGCTATCGCCACTTCGCCCTGGATTTCGGCGCCCTGGCCAATCCCCTCGCCGCCGCTCAGCTCTGCGGCCGCAGCCAGGGCTGCCGGATCAGCAGCGATGCCTATGCCCTCTTCCCCCTGGGCGAGGCCAAGTCAGAATGGATCGGTCAGCTCAGGGGGCAGGAGCGCAACATCCCTCTGATGCCCCAGCTCAGCGCCGCGCCCCGCTGGGGAGGCCTGATCGGCCATCCGGATCAATGGTGGCCGAGCACGGCGGCAGCGCTCGCCCCCGGGGATGGCCGCCTGCGTCTGCGGGCCAGGCCGCTGTGGAGTCTGGTGCTGTACCGCTACCCACTGCAGCAGCTGCCGGCGTCCAGCCGGCAGCTGCTCAATCCCCCGGGCCTGCGGGTGCGGGCCTTGCTGGAGCCTGGGCTGCAGGGGGTGAACCTCTGCCTGCACTCCGACCAGGGTGAAGCGGCAGGCCCGCGCTGTCATGAGGTGGTTCTGGAAGCCCGAAACCCCGCGATTGACATCACCCGCTGGATCCAGCCCGGAACCCTCACCCACATCGAGGTGAACCTGCTGCTCGATCGCGATGGGCTGCCTACCACCATGAATAGGATGGCAAGCCCGAGCGACAGGCCGAGCGAGCCCTCCCCCTTCACAATCGAGATCCTGCCGCCGCCGACCAGGCCCAATCGCTGACTCAGCGAGCCGCAGGTCCCGGAGGGGCCCGATGGACCTGCGGAGGCGCGTCCAGCTCCTGGAGCAGGGGAAAGACGAGAGCCATGGCCCCCACCGCGCCGGTGAGGATCAGCAGCATCCGAAACAGGCGAAACATCAGGTTCGGCACCAGACCCCTACTCAAGTCTCCAGCCCGCCGCTCAAGACTCCAGACCGGCGCCGTCGCTCTGACGCTCGCAATGCAGAGCGCTGGGAAGCGAGAGGGCCAGGGCCAGCAGGGCAAGCTCCAGCAGCAGGGGCTGACCTGCCACGACCACCACCACCAGCACCAGTAGGCCCAGAAACTTCGTGAACAGACCGATCACGTCGTCGCGATGGCTGCGGCCCCGCTGCCACAGCAGCACCGCAAGGCCAAGAAAAAGCAGGACAGACCACCAGGGCATGACGGGCGACAGGCCAAACCATGCGGACGGCCCAAGCTTAGTGAGGCCAGGACGACTTGACCCAAAAGGACTCTGACAGGCAGGGCTGTGGGCCCACGACGGATCGTGCCGGGATAGGGCGCCCAGGCCCCAGATCCCCCCAAAGCCGATGGGGGGCTCGGACCCGATCGTGCCGAAACCCGATCATGGCTTGTCCCCCCCTGATGAGGCCCTGACGAATCGGTGACGCCAAGCGCCGAGCCGGGGGGGAGCCCTGGGCCCACAAGCATCAGCTGCTGCGCTCCGGCGGGGCCGCAAGCCAGCTCTCCAGCCCCTCGCCGAGGAAGGAGAGACCCAGCACCAACACGAACATCGCCAGACCGGGATAGAGAGCCGTCCACCAGATTCCCGTGGGCACCGCCGTCAGGGCCTGCTGCAGATCCCCGCCCCATTCGGGAATCGTTTCCGGCAGACCCAGACCCAGAAACCCCAACCCGCCCAGAACCAGAACCGCATCGGCCGCATTGAGGGTGAGCAGCACGGGCACAGAGGTGATCACGTTGCGAAACAGATAGCGACGCAGGATCCAGATCGGACCGGCACCCAGGGAACGGGCCGCCTCCACGAACAGTTCCGCCTTGACCTGGGCGGTCTGGTTACGGACCACCCGAAAATACTGAGGGATGTAAACGACGCAGAGGGCTGCGGCGGCGTTCGGCAGGCCCCGCCCCAGCAGAAAAGCCAGCACCACCGAAAGCAACAGCACCGGCAGCGTGTACAGCGTGTCCATCAACAACACCAGGAGGCGATCGACCATGCCGCCGAGATAACCGCTCATCATGCCCAGAGGCACGCCGATGGCCAGGGCCAGCACCAAGGCGATCAGCACGACCTGCAGGGCGACAGCGCTGCCTGCCAGGGTTCGCACGCAGACATCACGGCCGAGCCGATCTGTGCCGCACCAATGGTGCGGTGATGGCGATGCATAGATAGGACTATCAAGACCAGTATTGGGATCGCCCAGTGCCCCCAGATGGATCAGTAGCGGCGTCAGCAGGGCTATGGCGCCATAGATCAGCACAATGGCAATGCCCCAGGAGGCCATGCGGCCCGAGAGATTGGCGGATGCCCAGCGCCTGCACATCAGGTGATGACAACAGAAGATCCCATTCAAGCCTCCTGCCCAGGTCTCCGAGGGGGACAACTAGGCTGAATCGAATCAAGACGTCGCTGGGTGGCTACCACCCCGGGCCCGAACTGCGAGATCCCATGAAGCCTTATCGCCTTCTGATTGTTGACGACGACCCGGAACTTCGCAATTTCCTGGTCACCGAGCTCTCGGTCGAGGGCTACAGCTGCAAAGAAGCGGCCACCGGCCAGCAAGCCCTCGGACAGATTCGAACGGAACCCTGGGATCTCGTTCTGCTCGACTGGACGCTTCCTGATTTCAATGGCGTCGAAGTGTGCCGACGCATGCGCCAAGGTGGGATCGGCACGCCGGTACTGATGATCACAGCCCGGGATGAGGTGCGTGAGCGAGTCGAAGCCCTCGATTCCGGCGCTGACGACTACCTCACAAAACCATTTTCGATCGAAGAGCTGCTGGCCCGGGTCAGGGCCAGGCTGCGGCGCATCGGACTGAACCAGCCCGAGGACGGCCTGCTGCGAGTGGGGGATCTGGTCGTCAATCCCGCCAGCCGTGAAGTGAACAGGGGTGGAGAGTGCATCCATCTCACGGCCAGGGAGTTTGACCTGCTCCTGCATCTGATCCGCCAGCCCCATCAAGTGCACGAACGTCGCAGTATTTTGGATGCCCTCTGGGGCGAAGAATGGTCGGGTGACGACAATTTGCTCGATGTCTACGTGCGCTATTTGCGCAAGAAACTGGAGCCCGCCGGTCAGCCCACCCTGATCCAGACCGTGCGCGGCGTGGGCTTCATGGTCAAGGAAGGGGCTCCGCGCTGAGCGACTCAGTCACTCAGTCACTGGCTCCTGAGGCTCAGAGCCCTCCACGTCATCCAGCAGCGGTAGATGCAACTGGAAATCAGCACCACCGCCGGGCGCATCCGACACCATCACGATCCCGCCCATGGCCTCCATCAACAGCTGAACCACCGCCAGGCCGATGCCACTGCCCCGGGTGTTGACCGCGGCCTGGCCGCGCACGAACCGTCCGAAAATCGCCTCCCGCTCCGCTGGAGCCACTCCCGGACCGCAATCCAAGACATGGAGCACCAGTGATGCTCGCTTGGCTTGCACCGCAAGACGCACCGGGGACGGGCAGGGCGAATAGCGCAGTGCATTGTCGACCAGGACCACCAGGCACTGGGCGAGCCGTTCTGGATCGCCGGCCGCCAGGGGCAGGGCCCGCTCATCCTGCGGAGGCTGAAGCCGCAGGCGTCCGTCGGCTCCTGCCGCCAGGCGCTCGAAGCACTCCAGCATGATGTCTTCCACGTCGATCGGCTGGCGCCGCAGTTCAAGACGCCCCGCATCCTTGCGGGCCAGATCGAGCATGTCGCTGACCATGCCGCCCATGCGCCGGGCTTCTGCGCTGATCAGCGCCAGCGAAGGACCGAGGGCGGCGGCAGCGGGCTGTCGCAGCAGACTCTGGGCATGGCCGGAGATCAGCGTGATCGGCGTACGCAACTCGTGGGCGACCCCATCGACGAAGGTGCGTTGGCGCTCCCAGGAGGAGGCCAGCCGTTCCTGCATGGCATTGAAGGTGGCTGCAATCGGCTGCAGCTCCTCCGGCTGGCTGGCGACATCCAGGGGAGGCGGCGGTTCCGAAGGGGAGCGATAGGAGGAGATCTGCTGGCTGAGAGCCTCCAGGGGCTGGACCAGCCCATAGGTCATCACCGGCCTCAGCAACAGGCCGGTCAGCATGGCGGAGGCACCGGCGGCGGCGGCCAGCAGCTGCAAGGCGAGGTTCTGCTGGGCAATGGAATCGGTCACGTCCTGGCGCAGCAGCAGGGCACGCTGCTGGCCATCCCTGAGCATCAGCGGGCTGGCACTTTCCATGAACACGCCTTCGTCGTGCCACTGCAACCGCGGCTCAAACTCCGATCCCGTGGCCAGCAACTTGACCGCCAGATCAGGCAGCAGCATCTGCCTCACCACCGGCGTGAACTGATCCGAGCGGCGCACTCGCTGAATCAGAGCCGCGCTGATCCGGTCAATCAGCTGCTGGTGGGCCTGGCGCCGCTCGATGCGATTGAGACTCACGGTGAGCACCACCAGAACCGTGTAGCCAGCCAGAACCGCCAGGATCGTGGTCGATTGCAACCAGAGACGTAGCGACGTCGCAGGCCGCTTTGGCGTCAACCATTGCGGAATTCGTAAACCGAAACCTACGTGTTTGTTGTGCACCCGCTGCTGACGCTGCTAAAACAGCAAAGTAAGAAATCTAATCCAATGACCCATGCGTGACTGAGCACAGCCATCCCCCGACGTCTTGGGCCTGACGCCTGATCCGCTCTCGCACCTCTGCGAATCAGCTGCCATGCCAAATCAGCGAACATCAGCCTGTTGCGCCTCTGATCCCCAAACCAGGCAACCCGTATCAGCCAGGAGGTCATGACAGGGTCACTACTGTTGTGTTGCGCCCCACGGCTGATCCAGGCCTTGATCAGGCCCATGAGGTCAGCCTCTTTCTGACCCTGGTCTGCCACCTTCAATACAGTCTTGAAACTGGACTTGAGACACGTTGCCTGGATCGATTAAATCCACAACCGACCGGATGATCGCCATAATCTAATGTATGGCTGAAACTCCCTTCTCTAGACATTTTCCAGCCGAACACAATTTCATCCTCTGCCAGGGTTAGCCCAAGCAAAGGCTCAGTAAGTTTATCCTTCGCCGCCTCAGTCATGTCACCAGCTCAAGCTCGCTCCAGGGCCTCCTTCCAGACGCGTCTGCTGCTGCATCTCTCCAGACACCAATCAGGACAGAACGCATCCCAGCAAGGCTTCACCCTGGTGGAGCTAATGATCGTGGTGGCGATCATCGGCATCCTCACCGCCGTCGCCCTCCCCAACTTCATCGCCGCCCGCAACGCCGCCAAAATCGGCTCCCGTGTCGGTGAAGCCGTTAGCTTTGCCAAGGAGTGTGCTGTCTACCTCGCCACAGATATTGGCACTCCCTACGACACACCTATATTTCGAGCAGGAACCACCGGTGATGGTGTTCAGGAAACCTGTGGCACCAGCGGAAATGGCACCATCGTTGCGAGCTGGGGAGATGTCAGGGCAACGGGCGTGAAGTGTCTCACTGCCAGCAGTGCATCGAACTCATCGGCTGCCACCATCACGGTTCTCCGCACGGTCACGACAGGCGATACCATCACCTGCGCCTACTCCGGCTGATCCAAAGCCTGGATACCCGATGACAATTTCAGCGCATGCTCACTATTTTGGGCTCAGCACTATCTCAAACCATGGAATCCATCTCGCTTCGCAACCAAATCCGGCAGATACCTCCCAAGTACACAATACCCGCCATCACCACGGCAAATCTTATGCACAACATTTGACAGACTCTACTGCCTCAATACATGAAATTCCGGCCCAGTCAATCGACATAATCCCATAGAGACCGTCACTCAGCAACTGGCCCGCCACCTCCATTTCAGAGGCATCTCGCGAGCGCCAGTAATCCATTCAACAATTCCGAGACGCCCTCCACGCAGCCTGCGATGCGAGGACCAATCGAGACAAGGCATCTCAAGGACTCGAATCAGATTTCTCCTAAAGTACCCATTCATTTATAGTCAATGCATTCGCACCCCGCTGCCCCGAGCCTGACTGCCCAACACATCTCAGCTGCGATGGTCCGGCGACAGCCAGCAGCTTGGACTGGCGTGGCCGTGGCGGCAGGTCAAGGTGCGTGAACCATGGCTCTTTCTGCCGCCTCTGCACGCCGCGGCTGGAAATGCAGGGCTCCAGATCCCGCAGGGGGATGGGTGCCCAGGCCAGCAAGGCATTGGCGGTATTGGCCACGCACTGCTGCAGCCACTTCAGGCCGATCCGCACAAAGCTCAGGCCCCGCTGCCAGTGGGGATCGACGCGGCGGCGTTCGCCGGCCAGGCTCACCGCATAGCCCTGCAGACTGCCGACCAGCACAGCGATTGCCACCACCAGCAACAGCCGATCAATGCGCTCGGGGTCGCGCAGGCTGTCAGCCGACAGCGAAAACCGAGCCAGCGCTTTGCA
>JBAPUA010000068.1:0-23500 GCA_049282435.1 Cyanobium sp.
CACGGTGACGGTGGATCCGACGGCGGACACCGCGATCGAGGCCGATGAAACTGTTGCCCTCACTCTGGTGGCGGGAGCTGGTTACACCATTGGCACCACAGCTGCGGTGGTGGGCACCATCAGGAATGATGACTTCCCTGTGATCACTCTGGCCGTTGCGCCAGTAACGGTCACAGAGGATGGCATCACCAATCTGATCTATACCTTTACGCGTACGAGCCCCACAGCCGCAGCGCTGAGCGTCAACTACGCGGTGGGTGGCACCGCCATTCTCGGAACCGATTACACGGGTATTGCCGCCACCCCGGCCACCAAGACGGTGAGTTTTGCCGCTGGGTCAGCGACTGCCACGGTGACGGTGGATCCGACGGCGGACACCACGATCGAGGCCGATGAGACTGTTGCCCTCACCCTGGTAGCGGGAACTGGTTACACCATTGGCACCACAGCTGTGGTGGTGGGCACCATCAGCAATGATGACTTCCCTGTGATCACTCTGGCCGTTGCACCAGTAACGGTGACAGAAGATGGTACAACCAATTTGGCCTATACCTTGACGCGCACTGGCCCCACCACTGGCGAGTTAACCGTTAACTACGGCATCACCGGCACTGCCGATGCCTCTGATTACACAGGCGCCACACCTGGAGTTGGCAAAACGATCGTCTTTGCTGCAAGCTCTGCTACAGCCACCCTGATCATTGATCCGACGGCGGACACCACGATCGAGGCCGATGAAACTGTTTCCCTCACCCTCGCCGCAGGCACGGGTTACACCGTTGGCACCACAACTGCGGTCACCGGCACGATCACCAATGATGACACCAGCCTCACGCTCTATAGCGCCAGCACGTCCTCGTTGCCAAGCCAGCAGGGCTGGCTGTCGTTCGGTTCGGGATTGACAGGCACCCAAATGCTAACCAGCAATGGCACCACCCTGAGTTCCACAGCTCAAGTGGCTGACAGGGCCGGCTACAGCAATCACACGGTCACCGCCGCCAACCTGGTCAACAGTGCCTTTCCAAAGCTGGATCGCAGTGTGGGCTTTGGGCTCGACTTCCGCCTGCAGGTGCTCAGCGAAAGCCATCAAACCAACAACAGGGCTGGCTGTTCGCTGATCCTTCTGGATCAGGGTCCTACCCCCCGGGGCATTGAACTCGGCTTCTGGAGCAACAGTATCTTCAGCCAGGCCGGAGGCAGCACGCCGTTTCAGACCATTGCTGAACGGGTCGATGGGGTCAACACCAGCCAAGCCACCACCTATAGCTTGCGGATCCTTGATCAGCGCTACTACCTCCTGGCGGGCAACAGCCTGTTGCTCTCAGGCTCCGTGCAGGATTACAGCCTATGGCCGAAAGATCCCATTATCCCCTACGGCCCCTATAAAATTCCAAACTTTCTCTTCCTTGGTGACAACACCAGCAGCGCTAAGGCCAGCGTGGAGCTGGGAACCATCTCCCTGGTCTTGCCCCTCAGCGGCACCAACGCCTCCGACACATTTTCCGGCACGTCCGCTGCCGATCTGTTCACTGGACTGGCTGGGGCGGACCTGCTGATCGGAAACGGCGGTGCGGACTGGCTGGCCGGTGGTGCCGGCGCCGACACCCTGGATGGCGGCACTGGCGATGACCTGTTGATCGGCGGCAGCGAAGCGGATTGCTTCCGGTTCAGCACCGGTGCGCCTTTCAACGCCAGCGACCTGGGGGTGGACATCATCGTCGACTTCAACCCAACGGACGATCGCCTCCGCCTGGCTCGCGCCACTTTTGCCGCCCTGCCGACCGGCTCCAATCTGGCCGCGACGGCGTTTGCCGTGGTCAGCAGCGACGGCGCAGCGGCCCTCAGTACCGCCACCATCGTCTACAACAGCGCCAACGGCGGGCTCTTCTACAACCCCAACGGCAGCGCCGTTGACTTCGCGGGCACCCTCACAGGTGGCGGGAAATTTGCCCAGCTCTGCGGCGCCACCAGTGGAGCGCCTTTTCCGGTACTCACCAGCACGGTCTTTGAAATTGTGTGAGGTCTGGCATCACGCAGACGGACACCCCAACCCCTCCCTGGGTGCAACACAGGTACCAGGGGAGATGATCCGCGGCGTTGCGCTGGATCCCTCCCACGCTGATGGGAGCCGTGCTCCAGATGGGAGCTGGGCAGATTCAGCAGCAGGCCCTCAGCTGGCAGCAGGACAGCCATCGGCTCAGTTCTCGCCGCCGCCGACCGGAGCACCGCTGCGTCCGCTCGCCGCCGATCGGTAGGTGTGATTCAGGTCGGATCTGATGGACGTGCTGGAGCTCAGTCGCATCGCCGATCGATGGCGGCTTGACGGATGCTCAGGAGCCGGTGCGGGTCATTTCGATGGGCTTTGAGCTGGCCCTTGACTTCAAGGCCCTTTGGAAGTGCCTCAGTTTTGGATGGCGGTCGATCAGGTGCCGCCTGGATGGGGCCGTGCTCTGGGTCCGTTGCGGCTCAGCCCGGAGCTACGCCCTGCCAGGCTGCCTCCACCTGCGCTGGCGCCACGCCCAGGTGGTGCAACAGCAACAGCAGCAGGCGCTCGGTGCGGCTGGCATCGGTGGGGACTCCGTTGCCGGCATCTGCCGCCTCTTGCCTGGCCTCCTCCTCCGCAGGCTCCTGGCGCAGGATCCGCATCGCCTCCAGCTCCGCTCCCAGGTTCTGCTGCACGAAGGCGAGCAGCTCCTCGCGGCGCAGCTTCGACCAGCCCCGCAGGCGCTGCCGGCGGCAGAGGTCGCGCAGCTCGCCTGCTGTCATCGCCTCCAAGTTCAGATCAGGGGACAAGAGGAAGCCGGGGGATTCAGCCATGAGGATCTGATGGCGTTCCTCCAGGCGAGTGGCCTGACGTTGCAGGTAGTCGTCGAGCCCGCGCGTGTGATGGGCGAGGATTGTTCCCAGGGTCTGAAGATCGGCGCCGAAGCTGTCGCTGATCGGTGTGCCGCGACGGCGGCCAGCTGGTTTCTCAGGGCTCATCGGCTCCCTCGACCTGGCAGCCCTCGGCCTCGATGTCTTCGACCGCCTCGTCGAAGAACTCCACGGCGTCGGCGCGCTCCAGCAGCCGCTCCACGGCCCTGCGGAGGTCTGCGGTCGACTCGCGGGTGGGAGAACCATGGGCCCGCTCCTGCAGGTCCACCGCGAGCTTGATGTCGGCGAGGTTTTCGATGGCCTGCTCAATCTGCTGCAGCTGCAGGAGACGCCCCTTGAGCCGGGGCAGCACGGCGGTGATCTGATGGGCCTCCTGTTCCACGCGTTGGCGATAGGCCAGCAGCTCATTGCGATCTTGCTCCAGCAGATTCAGCTCTATTTCCAACTTGGCGATCTTCTTCTTGGCCTTGGTGACCAGGCCCTGCTGGGCCCCGGCGCGGCGATTGGCGCTGATCAGGGCATCGCGCATCTCGCGGTAGAAGTTGCGCAGATCGGCGAAGTGGATCAGCTGATGCACCAGTGGGAAACGCCGGGCGGCCGTCCTGTCGATCTCGGCAGGAGGCTTGCGGGAGCTGTGGGGAGTGGCCATGGCAACGGACAGCGGCATGCAGGGGGTACTTGGCTCAGTTCGTCACTCTGATGGGAGCAGTCTGCCGGTCATCGGGCCCGGACGATCGGCAAGCATCGGCATCGCTGGTCGCCAGCGGTGGCTGGCTGGCCCACCCACCTGCGATCGAGGTCACCACTCGGGCATGGGGCTCACCCTTCGTGCTCCATCACCTTCAGTTCCGCCATGCCGGCCCTGCGCCAGAACTGGAGCTGGTATGGAGATCCGCCATTTCGTGAACTCAGCCGCCCCAGCTTCTCGAGGATCAAGGCAGCGGGAGTGCTGCAGCTGAATGGGGCCCAATCCTTGTGGTGAGAAGCATGGAGATCGGCGGCGTCGACGGAGTTGGAAGACGTCGCTGACCGGGGAGCTGGTGGAGACCCCGGACCCGTGCCTCCAGCGCTGCCGGCCTGGTCTCAGGGTCCCGGCTCCATGGCTGGCCAGAAAGTCTGCAGCTGCTGGATTTATTGACTCCCGATACAGCACGCCGCTAAGTTTAGCATCAATTTGGCACGCAGACAGCACCAGATCTGAGGTAATTCGGGTACGTATTTTCTCCTGATCGATCCTGGTTGAGTGCCGGGAGATTGTTAGTCTTCAGAAGGATAATCTGTCTTGAAAGCCATGCTTACTGGTTCTGATCTGCTTGCCAGGGTCAAGGAGCTGGGTGATGTCTCCAAATCTGATCTGGTGCGTAGCTGCGGCTATGTCAGCACCAAGAGGGATGGGTCCGAGCGGCTGAACTACACGGCTTTCTACGAAGCCCTGCTCGAGGCCAAGGGGGTCAGTCTGGGAGTGATAGGCGGCCGGGAGGGTAAGCGCTCCGGGCGTCACCTCAGCTATGGCACCAAGGTTCAGTTCAACGGCAACCTGATGGTCGGTCGGGCCTACACGGCATTGCTGGATCTCAAGCCCGGTGATCAGTTTGAGATCAAGCTGGGCCGAAAACAGATCCGGCTGGTTCCTGTCGGCGCCGCTGACGAAGACGATTGAAAGGATCGGATCCCAGTCACGGGTCGGGCGAGCGACCCGGATCCCTACAGCAGCCAGAGGCTCCAGCCCGAACTCCGCCCTGTCGATCCTTCGCCTCTGCCCAGCGCCTCCATTCCTGGCCAGTCCGTCCAGCTGGCCGGAACCAGGCTGAACCGAATCCAGACCTGGACTGGCTAAAACAAGTCGGCCGCTGTGCCTTCAGCACCGATGCCCCGCCCCTATCAGCCTTCTCTGCTGCGGCTGTTGCATGGGGCCACCGCCCTGCTGGTGCTGGGGGCCTGGCTCAGCGGTCTGTTGGTGTACAGCCATTTCGATGGCCGCTGGGGCCAGCTGCCTTTGACCCTGGGCGGCGAATGGATCGACATCCACGGCAGCGTTGGGGTGCTGCTCTGGCCGCTGGCGCTGCTGTTCGTTCTCTATGCGATCAGCCTGGGACGTCGGCGATTGCTGCACCCAGCCAACACCGCGGCCCTGCTGGCCTTGGTGCTGGCCGTCGTCAGCGGCAAGTTGATGAACGAGGACTGGCTGCGGCAGGGAGATCTGCAGCAGGGGGTCTACAACCTCCACCTGCTGGCCTGGCTGGGCGTGGCGGTGGCCGTGCTCACTCACCTGGGGTCCGTGCTGGGGCGGGGAGGGCTCTCCCTGGCCAGATCGATGCTGAGCCTGCGCAATCAGCCCCGGGATCAGCCGCGTCACTGGCCCAGCCAGATCCGCCGCCATTTCGCCAGGGGCTCCTGAGCCACCGCGATGGGTTGCGTTCCAGCTGTTGAAACCCTGCCGCTGAATCCCGATGGCAGCACGACATCCCAACCCCCAACCCACGACCCAGTCGGGGCGGAGCTCAGGGATTGAGATCCTCCTCCCGCCAGCCGCTCTTGCGCTGCCAGCGGCGGCGGCGATGGGGATGGCCGCCCAGGGTCAGCAGTTCCACCTGCTCCAGCTCGATGCGCAGCAGCACAAAGTGGCCGGGGAGCGGCAACGCTGCCGCCAGCTCCTGCGGGAAACAGGCGCCGGAGTCGAGGGGCGCGCCGGGCTGCGGCCAGCCCCACAGGGCCCGGCCGCCCGGGGAGAGGGCCTGCCAGTGCCGCTGCCGTTCCCGCTGCTCAAGAGCATCGGGCAGGGTCACCAGCTGGCCGCGCAGCCGGAACTGCGATCGGGCCTTCGGCAGTAGCCAGCAGAGTTCCACCGCCGTCTGCAGCGCCAGCTCCGCCGCCTTGGCGCTGCGCCCATCGGTCAGCAGGTCGAGCTCCTGGGGACCGGCCCAACCCCGGAACACCAGGGTGCGCACCCGGGGTGTGCCATCGGCGGCCAGGGTGGCCAGCTGCAGCCAGCGGGCTGCGGCTGAGCGGCCCTCCCGCTCCCGGGCGGCGCCCAGCAGCGGGCGCCAGGGGGGCAGGCTCAGCAGCGGCACCGCTGCCGGATCCTGGGGGGCGTCCGTCATGCCAGCTTCTGGCAGGCGAAGGTCTGCACATCTCCCAGACCGCGCCGCAGGCGGAAACTCGGATGGCCTGGATCCTCCAGGCTCCACCACCATTTGCCGTCACTGAAGCTGGGGGCACCGGCATTGTTGGTGCGTGGCAGCTGGAGGCTGATGTCGCGCCACTGCAGCACCAGAACAGCCCCGGGCACGGTGCCGCCACTGGTGTTGGGAATCGCCGCGGCGTCCACGGCGCCGGCAATCAGGGCAGTGGTGAGCGGATCCCCGTCGCAGCGGTAGCGCTCCAGCAGCGGCAGGGTGTCGGCCTGGGCCACGGGCGTGATCACCAGAGCCAGCCACAGGCCGAGCAGAACCGCGACGGCGGCGCAGCTCGCCAGGTGGGGGCGCCAGGCTGGTGGGCAACTGCGCATGTCGGGCTCCGGTGCATTGCCATTCTCCTGGTTCCGCTTCCGTTCCCCTGCTCCAGGCCCATGCACCGGTGCTGGTGTTCGATGGTGGCTGCCTGTTTTGCCGCCACTTCGCGGAGCTCAGCGAACTGCGCAGCGGCATTCCGGAGCTGCAGATCCGCGATGGTCGGGCGGATCAGATCTTGCGTCAGGAGCTGGAGCGCCGGGGCTATCGCCTGCGCGATGGCGCCATGGTGTTGGATCGGGATCAGGTGCTGCACGGAGCGGAGGCGATCGCCTGGCTGTGCGGACACATGCGCCCCAGCGCCGCCCTGCTGCGGGTGCTGGCGCCGCTGATGGCCCAGCCCGGCAGGGCCCGGACGCTGTATCCGCTGCTGTTGCTGGCCCGGCGCCTGGCCCTGGCCCTGCGGGGCCTGCCCCTCGATCCCGATGCCACCGTGGCAACGCGGTCCTGATCGGGGTCGGCCGGTCCGGATCCACGCTGCATCCGTCACGATGCAGGAGCCGTCGACTTCGGGCCCGTGGCCAGCTCCGACCCCTTCCGCCTCGAGCTGCCCAGCGGCGAGCAGCTGCTGGCTCTGGAGCGGCGCGTCCGCCGTGGCGGCACCGGCCTGGCCTGCGCCGATCTCGCTGGCTGCTGGCAGCTGGATCAGGTCTGGCCCAAGGGCAGCGCCCGCCCGGCGTCCTTCAGTGGCCAGCTGCTGCGCGGCCTGGGGGCCCGACTGGAAATCGCCGCCAGCGGCGAGAGCCTGCAGCTCAGCAATGCGGTGAACCTGGGGGCCCTGGAGCTGCGCTTCCGCGGCCCCGGGCGCCTGGTGGGCTCGCGGCCGCTGCTGCAGTTCTCGTTCGAGACCCTGGAGCTGCTCCTGGCGGGCCGCGTGCTGCTGCGGCGAGCCCTGCCGGGGCCAGCCCCCCGGCGCCAGCCGTTCTTTGCCCTGATCGCCCGCGATCCGGCTGGCTGGCTGGCGGCACGCGGGCGCGGCGGCGGCCTGGCGCTCTGGCGACGGCAACCGCGCCAGTCCGGCGGCTGACCTGAGCGGCCGCCACTTCCATCCCTCAAGACACCATCGTCAGGGGCACCTTGCCCAGAGGTACCACCGTGCCAGGCCCCAGGGCGTTGCAACCGGAGCCTGGATCAACCGGAGCGCCGGGCCGCGGGCACCTCGCCGATCTTGCCCATGAACTCTCCCCATAACTGGGCCGCCAGGGCGCCGGAGGCGTAATCCGCCGGCCGGTTGTCGTCATTGCCCATCCAGATGCCGGTCAGGATGCCGCTGGCGGGGGAATAGCCGATGAACCAGACGTCGACGCCATCGTTGGTGGTGCCGGTCTTGCCGCGGGCATCCGCCACCACTCCGGCATTGCGGCCGGTGCCGCTCTGCACCACCCGCCGCAACAGGCCATCCAGGGTGCTGGCCACCCGGGGCTCGATCAGTTGCTGGGGCTTTTCGCCGATCGGCGTGGTGACGCCACTGGCGGGACAATCGGCCAGGTTCAGGGCCGACTTGCAGATCCCCAGGTCGTAGATCCGCTCGACGCCGTGCATCGGCACACTGCGACCGCCATGGGCCACCACCGCATAGGCGCGGGCCATCTCGTAGAGCAGGGTCTCGCGACCGCCCAGCACCATGCTGTAGCTCTCCTCCAGCGGTGTGCTGATACCCAGCTGCCTGGCCCTGTGAATCACCTGATCGAGCCCGGCCTTATCGGCCAGGCGCAGCGCCACTACATTTTCGGAATAGGCAAAGCCATCGGCCACGCTCATGCGGCCATCGCCGCCCACCGGACCATGGCCACAGCCGGCCACATAGCTGAGTGGGGCGCAGGAGATGGCATCCTGCGGCCTGACGCCGGCTTCCAGAGCCGCCAAGTAGGTGAACAGCTTGAAGGTGGAGCCAGGCTGGCGCAGCGCCTGCACCCGATCAAAGCTGGATTGCCTGTAATCGCCACCGCCGACATAGGCGAGGATAGCGCCGCTCTGGAAATCGATCGCAATCAGGGCTGCCTGGGTGATGCCCACAGGTCTGGCCTTGGTATCGAGAAAGGAGCGCAGCTGTTGCTGGGCCAGGGCCTGCAGGCGGGGGTTGATCGTGCTGATCACATGATAATTCCCTCCTTCTTTGGCGGCATCGAGATTGAGGGCAAAGCGGGTGCCGGTCAGTTCGGCTGAGACGTAATCGCTGAAGAAGGGATAACTGGTGTACGACGACTGGCGGCAGGCCGACGGATCGGTGTTCAGTGGTCTGCGTTTGGCATCGATCAACTGTTGATCGCTGATGTAGCCCTCTTCATGCATGCGTTCCAGCACCAGGTCGCGGCGCAGCTTCGGCGTCCAGATGCTTTCATCCGCTTCGGCTTTTTCAGGGCGACCACTGCGCCTTTGCCGTTCCTCCCGCGCGTTGCGCAGGGTCTGAGGCGAGGGGGCGTAGCAGGGGCTGTAGCCGTTCGGCAGGGGCAGCAGCCCCACCAGGAATGCGGATTCGGCCAGATCCAGCTGGCGTGCCGACTTGCGGAAATACAGCTGGGCACCCTGCTCGAAGCCATCCGCACCCAGGCCGAGATGGGCCCGATCGAGATACATCTTCAGGATCTCGTTCTTGCTGAAGCCCGTCTCCAGTTGCCAGGCCATCCACAGCTCGCGCAGCTTGCGCCTGAAGCTGTAGTCGTTGCCGACGGAGGGGTAATAGATGCGCGCCACCTGCTGGGTGAGGCCGCTGCCGCCGCCGCTCCTGCGCACCAGCGAACGCAGGGTGCCGAACAGGTCAAGGCCACTGTTCCAGCCGAAGCGAGAGTCCTCCGAGGCCAGCAGGGCCTGGCGCAGCTGCAGGGGGTAGTCGTGGAGGCTGGGCAGGGCGATGGCCGAACCTTCGCGGGCATCGATCTGCCGGCCATCGGCACTGACGATCTTCACCGGTCCGCCGATGGCGCGGATGTGGGAGCCCCCGGCGATGCTGCTAGCCAGCAACAGTCCCCCCATCGCCAGCCCCGAAGCCGCCAGGGCGGTGATGCCGCCCCAGTGCCAGAGGCGCTCCAGGCCACTGCGCGGATGGAGGTAGCGCAGGGTGGGCGCACCAACCAGCGCCGAGCCCAGCCGCAGCGCATCGCCGTGGCGCAGCCTGATCGCCCGGATGCGCTGGTCCCTCCAGAAGACACCGTTGGCGGAGTTGAAATCCTCCAGGCAGGGATCGCGATCGCCCGGACGCTCCCGTTCGACAAAACAATGCACCCGGCTGACACCTTCGGCATCCGCCACCAGCTCACAGGCGGGGTCGCGACCGATGCGGATCCGCTCCGGCCCGAGTGGGAGCCGCTGCAGGCGCTGGCCGTCGCGCCAGAGCTCGAGCGAGGCCTCACGGCTCCTCAGGGCGGCCCAGCGACGGCGTAACCCCAGCAGGCGATCGGGCCAGCTGCCGCGGTTCCAAGAGCCGAACGAAGCGCGGGCGTTGAAGGGCCTGTCCAGGCTGTTGGCTGGGCTCTCGTTCAGGGGGGCGCTGGCGTGCTGCGGCCTGTCGTCGCCTGAGATGTCCTGCGCCACCAGCCGGGATTCGCCCCTTGGGCCCATACACTACGACCTGTGAATTCGGGGCCTGGCGGTGGAGCAGAGGCGCGACCCCTGGGAATCGTTTCGGCTCTGGGTCGCGCTCACCATCGGCCTCTATGCCATCCGCGCCACCTACGTGGCCAGCTGGCCGGGTACCATCCCCGGGTTTGTGCTGGCACTGATGGTGCTGGTCGCCCTGGCCCTGGCGCTGCGGGCCCTGCTGTTCCCTGGCCGGGTCGTGCCCTGGCGGGAGCAGGAGGGTGGCTTCTGGGCTGAGATCCGCGAAGACTGGGGCCACTGGTGGCGTCGCCGCCTGGGAGGCCGATGAGCGGCGAGGCCTGCCTGGTGCTGCGTCAGGACCCCACCAAAGTGGCAGCGCTGGATCGCAGCCAACCGCTCAGCATCGGTAAGGCCGCCAACAACCGCCTCTGCCTGTCGTCCTTCGAGCTGGTCGCCCCCCATCACGCCGTCGTCCGCTTCTCCCGCAGCCATGGCTGGCTGGTGTGCGACTGGGGCAGCCCCCAGGGCACCTGGCTGGAGGGCCGCCGTTTCCAGCAGTGCCGCCCCCTCGCCGATGGCGATGAAATCCAGCTGGGGCAGCGGGGACCGGTCCTGATCTTTCGCCTCGCCGCCACCACCCCGGCGCCCGGGCCGGTCCCTTCGGCCAGCACCGCCGGCCCGGCTCGATCCGGGGCCCGAACCCCGGCGGCTGTGGAAGTCGGCGGCCGGGCCCTGGCTCTGGAGCGGGTTCTGTCCGCCTTTGTGCGCAGCCAGCCGCGCTATCCCCAGATCTTCAGCTGGTGGGCCCTGCTCTGCCTCGGCGGCCTGCTGCTGCTGCCGCTGCCCTGGCTGTTCTGGCCGTGGCAGATCGCCGCCCTGGTGGGCTGGATCGTGCTGGGCTCACGCAAGGAGCACACCCTGGTGCTGACGTTGCGCGACGGGATGGCCTACCGCCAGCACTTTGCCAGCAAAGCCACAGCCCTGGCCCATCGCAATGGCATCCGCCAGGCGATCGGTCAGAGTCTCAGTTCGTGATCTTCCGCTGGGTAATGGTCCCGCTGTGATAGCCATTCTGCCGGAAGGCGCCACATTCCAGTTCCAGGGCCTGGCGGGGCCCTTGCGGGTGATCCGCTTGCTGGGTGGCGGCGGCCAGGGTCAGGTGTACGAGGCTGAATACGCCGGGGAATCCGTGGCATTGAAGTGGTATTTCTCCGCTTGCATCCGTCAGGACATCGGGCTGGATCAACGCCTGCGCGAATGCATCCGCGCCACCAGTCCGAATGCGAGTTTTCTGTGGCCGCTCGCCCTGCTTTCTCCCCCTGCCGAAAGCCTCCCTGGTTCCCCGATTCCGCCAGGGACGTTCGGCTACATGATGAGGCTGCGCCCCGCTGACTATGTCGGTGCCAGTGACCATGTGGGCGGCCATCTTCAAATCAGTGTTCGCAATGTGCTGCGGGCCTGTTTTTTCCTGGCCGAAGCCTTTCACGAATTGCATCTCAAAGGGCTTTGCTATAAGGATATTTCGCTGGGCAACCTTTTCCTGCAGCCCCACAGCGGCCGCATCCTGATCTGTGACAACGACAATGTTGACGTTGATGGTCGGGATCTCGGCAGTGCCGTCGGCACCCCAGGATTCATGGCTCCAGAGGTGTTATTGGGCCGGATGAAGCCTGGATCCAGCAGCGATCTGTTCTCGCTGTCGGTGCTGCTGTTTCGCCTGCTCACCCGGCATGATCCCCTCAAGGGCGCACTGGAGCTGCAGATCCGCTGCCTGGATGAACCGGCCCGGCGCCGGCTGTATGGAGAGGATCCGGTGTTCATCTTCGACGCGATCGATGAGCGCAATCGGCCTGATCCGATCGAGCATGCCGCCGCCCTGCTCACCTGGCCGATCTATCCGTCCCATCTGCAGCAGCTGTTCCTGCAGACCCTCGGTCCCGGCATGAAGAATCCGGGCCGCCGCGTCTATACGGGCCAGTGGAAAACGGCCCTGGCCAGGAGCCTGGACTGGCGCCGGCTCTGTCCCCACTGCGGCCAGGAAGTGTTCACCGCGCTCGATCAAGCCAGCCTGTGCTGGGCCTGCGCTGGCCCCCTGGATCCGGCTCCCCACTTCCTCACGGCCCGCGGCCCTGTGGCTGCCGCAGCCGAGAACGAATTGCACCCCCACCATTTCGATCCTCTGCTCAGCGAGCGGATCGACAGCCCTGTGGCGATCGTTGAAGCGCACCCGATTCAGGCCGCGATTCTCGGTCTCAAGAACCTCTCGCACGAGACCTGGACCGCCGACCTGCAGACCGGTGAATCCCTGCCCGTGCAACCGGGCCAGCGTTGTAATCTCAGTCTGATCACACGGCTGCGAACCTGCCAGGGCTCGATTGAGCTGTTCCGATGATTCACTGGTTTTGCTTACAACTCAGACTGCTTTCTGATCTTCGCGATGGCTTTTCCTGACGTCCAGCTCTCGAAGCGCCCCCTGCACTTCATTTATCTGTGTGATTGCTCGGGTTCGATGCAGGCGAATGGCAAGATGCAAGCCCTCAATCAGGCCATCCGCCAATCGCTGCCCGCGATGGCGGAGGTGGCCCGCCAGAACCCCGAGGCCAGGGTCCTGGTGCGGGCCGTCAGCTTTGCCCATCAGGCCCGCTGGCATCTGGCCGAACCCACGCCCGTCGATCAGCTGCAGAACCACTGGGTCGATCTGCAGGCCGAGGGGCTGACCGCCATGGGGGAGGCGCTGAAGCTGGTGGCCGCAGCGCTGCGGACTCCACCGATGGAGCAGCGGGCCCTGCCGCCGGTGTTGGTGCTGATCTCCGACGGCGCCCCCACCGACGACTTCGAGGATGGCCTGCGCACCCTGATGCGCGAACCCTGGGCCCAGAAGGCCGTACGCCTGTCGATCGCAGTCGGTCACGATGCGGATCTGGAGACCCTGCAGCAGTTCATCGGGCCCGAACCGCACTCGGTCGCCGCTGCCGCTGCCGCCGCCGATCGCCTGCCCGGGGAGCCGGCGCGGCGCTCCGGCCGCCGCCCCCTGCAGGCCAGCAACGCCACCTCCCTGGCCCAGTACATCCAGTGGGCCTCCACCGCCGTGGTCGGAGCGGCGTCGATGCCGGTGAGCCAGGTGGGGGCCCGCGGCGGGGCCGACACCAACGTGCCCCTGCCCCAGCTGCCACCGACCGTGATCGGTCAGGTTGTCTGGTGAGCAGCTGGCTCGAGCCGCTCTGCTGCACCCGCCGGGGGGCCGCCCATACGCGTAGGGGTTCCCCCTGTCAGGACGCCTCCGGCTGGCAGCGTTTCCAGGACCGGGAAGGGGCGCCGGTGCAGGTGATGGTCGTGGCCGACGGGCATGGTGGCGCCCGCTATCTCCACAGCGATGTCGGCAGCTGGCTGGCCTGCTGCGTGGCCCTGGGCACCACCCGGCAGCTGCTCAGAAGTGAGGCGACCGGCGCAGGACCAGCGCTGCACGGCCCCGGGGAGCGCTGGCAGCAGCTGCTGGGGCAGGAGCTGCCCCGCGCCATTCATCGTCGCTGGCTGCGGGCGGTGCGGAAGCATTGGCAGTCGGATCCTGCGCCGGCCGGCGAGGGTTTTTCGCCGCTGCTCTATGGGACCACCCTGGGTCTGGTGGTGATGACGCCGCGCTGGTGGGGGCAGACCGGCCTGGGGGACTGGGATCTGCTGCGGGTCTGGACGGAGGGGGCCGAGCTGCTGAGTGAGGAGTTCGACGACTGCGCCAGCGGCGAAGCCACCTTCAGCCTCTGTCTCGCCGATGCCGCGGCACACTGCGCCGCTCGCACGGCGATCGAGACCCTGGAGCCGGATGCGGCGGACTTCGCCCTGGTGCTCAGCACCGATGGCATCCGCAAATCCTGCAGCACCGACAGCGACTTTCTGGCCCTCGGCCGCTATCTGGGCGGGGCGCCCGTGCCGGATGGCGCTGAATCCAGGATCGATCTTGACGCCAGCCTCGATCGCATCAGCAGCCAGGGCAGTGGCGATGACGTCAGTGTGGCGATCGCCCTCTGGCGGCCGGAGCTTGCGATCCCCGGCCGGCCATGGATCTCCGGCCCGCTGCAGGCGGCCGGCTCCAGGCCCGAAGTCCATCCCAGCCGGCCCTGGAGCCTGGATCAGCGGCGGCAGGGGCCGGTGTCGCGGCGCGCTGGCGCCGGCCGTCCCCAGGCCGATGCCGCAGAGGCGGCGCCAACCTCAGGGACGCCAGGGGACTTGGCCCGGATCCCGGCGCCGCCAAGTCCAGCCCGATGGCCGCCGCTCAGCGTGTCGCTGCTGGCCACCGCGCTGGTGATCGGCGGCCTCGCCGCGGCGGCGGCGGGGCTGTTCCGCTCCCATGGGCCTGGCCAGACGCCTGAGGCGAGCCTGCCGCAGGTTCCGGCAGCTCAGCCGCTGTTGGAGCCCGTGCGCCGGAAGGTGCGCGACCTGTGTGCGGCGCCGCTGCCGATCCGCCCGGTTCTGCTGCAGCGGCTGCCGACCTTCCGGGGCCTGCGCCAACGGCGGCTCGAACACAGCCAGCTGCTGGCCGCCAGTGGCCTGGACCCGCTCAATGCCCTGATTGCCCTCAGTGACCCCAGCAGCGGCGCTCTCTCCCGCGCGCCGGACTTCGCCAGCTTGCAGCCCTGTCCGCAGCTGCAGCAGGCCCTGAGTCAGCTCTGGATCGAGACCAAGGCGCCTGCAACCGGTACCGCGGCCCAGGCTCCAGGCCCTGGGTTGGCACCCCGTCCAGCCGTGCCGCCACCCCGGCCGTAGCCGACGTGCATGGTGAAGCTGAACGCTGGCGCCGGCGGCGCCATCGAGGCGGATCCGCAGCTGATTGGGCGGTCGATGGGGTGGGTCGGTTCCTGTCGTGCTGGCTGTTGGCAGCGTGTGTCAGCACCTGCACCTGAGCGATTGACGGCGGAGCTCCTGTCCAGAATTCAGCCACGGCATGGCGGGGGTCAGGCATGAAACGCATCGTGCTGCTGGCCGGTTTCGAGGCCTTCAATGCCGGCCTCTATCGCCAGGCCGCCGAGCGGGCGATGGCCCAGTGCCCCGGGCTGGAGGTGGCCGTGTTCAGCGATCGGGATCTGGCCAAGGACCCCGATCCGCTTGCCGCCGCCCTGGCGCATGCCGATGCCTTCTTCGCCAGCCTGATCTTTGATTTCGACCAGGTGGAGTGGCTGCGCCAGCACGCGGCGACGATCCCGATCCGGCTGGTGTTCGAATCGGCGATCGAGCTGATGGGGCTCACCTGTTTCGGCCGCTTCACGATCGGCGGCAGCGGTGCCGGCATGCCCCGGCCGATCCAGGCGCTGCTGGCCAAGTTCGGTGGCGGCCGCGAGGAGGACAAGCTGGCCGCCTACCTCGGCTTCCTCAAGGTGGGGCCCAAGCTGCTGCGCTTTCTGCCCTCCCGCCGCGCCCAGGATCTGCGCCACTGGCTGATCCTCTACAGCTACTGGAATGCGGGTGGCACCGAGAACGTCACCGCCCTGTTCCTGTATCTGGCCCGCCACGGTCTGGGCCTCAGGCCTCAGGCGATCCCAACCCTGCGGGAATCGCCCGATCTCGGCCTCTGCCATCCCGATCACGACGGCTACTTCCGGGAGCCCCGCGCCTACCTGGCCTGGTTCCACCGCAGCCACCCCCGCAGCGCGCCGGGGCAGGCCAACTGGCCGGTGGTGGGGCTGCTGCTGTATCGCAAGCACGTGATCACCGGCCAGCCCTACATCCCCCAGTTGATCCGCGCCTTTGAAGCCGCCGAGCTGGTGCCGCTGCCGGTGTTCATCAACGGCGTGGAGGGCCACATGGCCGTGCGCGACTGGATGACCAGTGCCAGTGAACGGGCCACGGCGGGGGAGCCGGGCGGCGCCCGCCGCCTGGCGGTGGCCGTGGACGCAATCGTCTCGACGATCGGCTTTCCCCTGGTCGGCGGCCCGGCCGGCTCGATGCAGGCGGGCCGCCGCGAGCAGGTGGCCCAGCGCATCCTGACGGCCAAGAACGTGCCCTATGTGGTGGCGGCGCCGCTGCTGATCCAGGACCTGCACTCCTGGACCCGCCAGGGCATCGGCGGCCTGCAGAGCGTGGTGCTGTTCGCCCTGCCCGAGCTCGATGGCGCCATCGATCCGGTGCCCCTGGGGGGCCTGGTGGGCGATCGCATCTACCTGATTCCCGAACGGCTGAAACGTCTGACCGGCCGCCTCAACGCCTGGATCGCCCTGCGCCGCAAAGCCGCCGCCGAACGGCGCGTGGCGATCGTGCTCTACGGCTTCCCCCCCGGCTACGGCGCCACCGGCACGGCCGCCCTGCTCCATGTGCCCGACTCGCTGATGGTCCTGCTCAGGGCGATGGCGGCGCAGGGTTACCGGCTGGGTCCCCTGCCCACCAGTGGCGAGGAGCTGATTCGCCAGGTCAAGGAGGCCGATCAGGCCTGGATCGGTCGCATCCCTGAGGGGGAGCGCTTCGAGGACTGGACGGGGGCCAGCGTGACGGTGGAGACGTTGCGGCAATGGCTGGGGCCGCTGCACACCAGCCGCATCGAGAAGCAGTGGGGCCCCCTGGCTGACACCGGCATCCGCACCCTGGGGGGGCGTTTTCTGCTCGGTGGCGTGCAGTTGGGCAACGTCTGGATCGGCGTGCAGCCGCCGCTGGGGGTGGCGGGCGATCCGATGCGGCTGATGTACGAGCGGGATCTCACCCCCCATCCCCAGTACGCCGCCTTCTACGGCTGGCTGCAGCATGGGTTCCAGGCCGATGTGGTGGTGCACTTCGGCATGCACGGCACGGTGGAGTGGCTGCCGGGCTCGCCCCTGGGCAACACCGGTTACTCCTGGCCGGACCTGCTGCTGGACAACCTGCCGCATCTGTATGTCTACGCCGCCAACAATCCTTCGGAGTCGATGCTCGCCAAACGGCGTGGCTACGGCGTGATCGTCTCCCACAACGTGCCGCCCTACGGCCGCGCCGGCCTCTACCGGGAGCTGATCGCCCTGCGCGATCTGCTCGCCGAATACCGGGAGGATCCGGTGCGCAACGCCGCTCTCGTCGACGGCATCCTCAAACAGGTCAGCGACAGCGGCCTCGATGCCGACTGCCCGGCGCCGGAGCATGCCCGGGCCGATCAGGGGAGCTTTGACGCCTGGATCGTGCGCCTGAGCGCCTATCTGCAACTGCTGGAAAATCGCCTGTTCTCCAGTGGTCTGCACACCCTTGGCCAGCCCCCCGATCCGGAGCAGCGCCTGGCCTACCTGAAGGCCTATGTCGGTTCGGAGCTGGCGCCGGAGCTGCTGGAGGCGATCAGTCGGCTGACCCCGGCCGCCGATGAGCCGGCCCTGCGGGCCCAGGCGGCGGAGCTGGAGCGGCAGGATCGCGGTACGGGAGCCCGAGGCGACGCCGAAGCGACCGAGAGTTCCGCGCGCCTGCTGGATGCCCTGCGCGTCTGCCAGTTACTGGAGCGCAGCAGCGAGGAGATCGACCACCTACTGGATGGCCTCGGCGGCCAGTACATCCCCCCCGCCCCCGGCGGCGACCTGCTGCGGGATGGTCCCGGCGTCTTGCCCACCGGCCGCAACATCCACGCCCTCGATCCCTACCGCATGCCCTCCCCGGGGGCGATGGCGCGCGGCCGCCAGATCGCTCTGCGCATCCTGGAGCAGCACCGCCGCGACAACGATGGCGCCTGGCCCGAGACCGTGGCGGTGATGCTCTGGGGACTCGATGCGATCAAGACCCGCGGCGAATCGCTGGCGATCCTGCTGGAGCTGGTGGGGGCCGAACCGCTGAAGGAGAGCACCGGCCGGATCGTGCGCTATGAACTCAGGCCCCTGGAGAGCCTGGAGCATCCCCGCATCGACGTGCTGGTGAACTTGTCGGGCATCTTCCGCGACAGCTTCGTGAACATCGTCGAGCTGCTCGATGACCTGTTCCGCCGCGCCGCCGAGGCCGATGAACCGCCGCAGCGCAACGCCATCCGCCGCCATGCGCTGCAGCTGGCCGCCGAGGGCATCGCCAACCCCACCGCCCGCCTGTTCTCCAATCCTGCCGGCGACTTCGGCTCCCTGGTCAATGACCGGGTCACCGACGCCAATTGGGAGAGCGGCGAGGAGCTGGCCGGGACCTGGCAGAGTCGCAACGTCTACAGCTACGGCCGCAGCGACAAGGGGGAAGCCCGCCCCCAGGTGCTGGCCGCCCTGCTGCGCAGCACCGACCGGGTGGTCCAGCAGATCGATTCGGTCGAATACGGCCTCACCGACATCCAGGAGTACTACGCCAACACCGGGGGGCTCAAGCGCGCCGCCGAGGTGGCGCAACAGTCGATCAGGCCGGGCGGGCGGGTGGCGGCCAGTTTCGTCGAGTCGTTCTCACGCGACACCACCCCGAGGGATCTGGAGGAGCTGCTGCGGCTGGAGTACCGCACCAAGCTGCTCAACCCTCGCTGGGCCAAGGCGATGGCGGCGATGGGGTCGGGCGGCGCCTACGAGATTTCCCAGCGGATGACGGCCCTGATCGGCTGGGGCGGCACCTCCGGCTTCCGGGATCCCTGGGTCTACGACCAGGCCGCCGACACCTATGCCCTGGATCCGGAGATGGCCCAGCGGCTGCGGGATGCCAACCCTGAAGCCTTCCGAAATGTGGTGGGCCGCATGCTGGAGGCCAGCAGCCGCGGACTGTGGAACGCCCCGGCAGACAAAATCGACAGGCTGCGCAACCTCTACGACCTCACCGACGCCGAACTGGAAGGCGTGACGGTGACGGCGGGGGCCTAGTGATCCCTCCGCCCGGTTCCTCGGCGCCGACAGCCCAATCGCCGAGTGCCCGATCGCAGACCGCCGTTTCCCCGACCGCCGCCGCGCCGAGTGCTTTCCCGCTCAATGCCGTGGTGGGCCAGGAGTTGATCCGCCGGGCCCTGCTGCTGCTGGCGGTGGATCCGGGGTTGGGCGGGATCGTCATCGCCGGGCGCCGGGGTACGGCCAAGTCGGTGCTGGCCCGCGCCCTGCACGCCCTGCTGCCGCCGATCCGGGTGATCCGCCGGTCCTGCTGCAACGCTGACCCGGCCGAGCCCGGTGCCTGGGACGATGCCACCCGGGCCCATCGCGCCACGATCAGTCGCACGCCCGTCAGAGAGCTGATCCCGGCG
This sequence comes from Cyanobium sp., assembly GCA_049282435.1. Classification (GTDB taxonomy): domain Bacteria; phylum Cyanobacteriota; class Cyanobacteriia; order PCC-6307; family Cyanobiaceae; genus Cyanobium. The sequence continues at coordinate 19,042 of JBAPUA010000068.1, forward strand.
CCCTTCGTGCAGGTGCCGCTGGGTGTCAGCGAAGACCGGCTACTGGGCTCCGTCGACGTGAGCGCCTCGATTCGGCGTGGGGTTGCCGTGTTCCAGCCGGGGCTGCTGGCGGAGGCACACCGGGGCGTGCTCTATGTCGATGAGATCAACCTGCTGGAGCCCGGCCTCGCCAATCTGCTGTTCACGGTGGTGGATGGCGGCATCAACCGGGTGGAGCGGGAGGGCATCAGCTTTCAGCATCCCTGCCGGCCGCTGCTGATCGCCACCTACAACCCGGCCGAGGGGGAACTGCGGGCCCATCTGGTCGATCGGCTGGCGCTGGTGCTCTCCGCCGACACGCCCCTGGCCCTCGATCAGCGGGTGGAGGCGGTGCAGCGGGTGCTGCAGCAGGCGGCCGACCCCCGCGCCTTCTGGCAGCGCCATGGCCCCGGCCTGACGCAGCTGCAGCGGCGCATTGCCGCCGCCCGCCGGCTGCTGCACCGCGTCAGCCTGACGCCAGCGCAGGTGCGCTACCTGGTCGAAGAGGCGATCCGCGCCGGTGTGCAGGGACATCGCGCCGATCTGTATGCCGTGCGGGTGGCCCGGGCCCAGGCGGCTCTCAGGGGGCATCGCCACGCCGATGCCGCCGATCTGCGCCTGGCCGTGGAACTGGTGATCCTGCCCCGCTCCGCCCAGGCCCTGCCCCCGGACAGCGCTCCGGAACCGCCACCGCCCGGGGAGCCCCAGAGCGAACCGGCCGATGACCGCGAGCTCGGGGAGGAGCAGCCACCCTGCGACTCCGCTCCGGATCAGCCGTCGAATGAGGCCGTCCCCGACACTTTTCTGTTTTCGCCGGAGGGGGTGCTTCTGGATCCGCAGCTGTTGGCCCAGGCTGCCCGTGGCAAGCGGCGCCATGGCAAGGCCGGCGGTGGCGGCCTGGTGCATTCCCCGGACCGGGGGCGCTATGTCAAACCGCTGCTGCCCCATGGGCCGATCCAGCACGTCGCCATCGATGCCACCCTGCGGGCGGCAGCGCCCCATCAGCGCGCCCGGCGACGTCTCCTGAAGGGCCGGCATGGACCGAAGCTGCTGCTGCGCGAGGACGACCTGCGCGTCAAGCAGCTGGTCCGCAAGGCCGGAGCGCTGGTGATCTTCGTGGTCGACGCCTCGGGATCGATGGCGCTGAACCGGATGCAGGCCGCCAAGGGGGCGGCGCTGCAGTTGCTGGCGGAGGCCTACCGCAGCCGCGACCAGGTGGCCCTGATCACCTTCCGCGGCCGCCGGGCCGAGGTGCAGCTGCCCCCGACCCGCTCGATCACCGCGGCGAGCCGCCGGCTGGCGCAGCTGCCCTGCGGCGGTGGATCGCCGCTGGCCCATGGCCTGGCGCTGGCGGTGCGCGTCGGCGAGAACGCCCGCCAGTCCAAGGAGGTGGGCGAGATTCTGATCGTGCTGATCAGCGACGGTAAGGCAAACGTCTCCCTCAGCCACTCGCTCGCCTCCCGGGCCGATCAGGAGCCGGAACGGCTCGTCCTGCCGGAGATCCGCCAGGAAGTGCTGGCGATCGCCGCGGCGATCAGCCGGCTCGGCATGGAGCTGCTGGTGATCGACACCAGCCATCGGCATCAGCCCTCCAGCCTGGCGGCCGAACTGGCACGACAGGGGGGCGGCCGCCATCAGCCGCTGCCGGCGCCCAGCCACCAACAGATCACTGCCACTAGCCGCGAACTATTGGGCCATGCAGGGGTGACTGCGGGATCCTGAGACTTGACACCTGGGGCCCGGGGCTGACCCTGCCCTGTGTTTGCTGCATCGGATCCAGTCCATCTCGGGCTTGAACGATCTTGTTGCCGATGAATCACAGTGTTGCTGATCTGGCGAAGCGGGCCTGAGCGTTCCTGGCGGCGATTCTGTGCCGCTGATCCAGCTGATGCGTGATCCGGTGATTGGCAGCGTTCATTCAGCAGCTCTGATGACCAGTTCCCGCCAGCCGGTGGTCGCATCCAGCTCCCTGCTGAATGACCATTGCGGCAGCAGGGCCACCAGCAGCTCCGCCGTGGTCCGCAGCCTGGAACCGGCGCCGAGGTGGCCGCCTGTGACGACGCCTTGGCGATCGGCGATGCTGATGTGCAGATGGGCGCCATCGGCGCTGAGGCTGCCGGCCAGGGTCAGGATCTCCAGCTCACCCTGGAACGTGGTCACGGACTGCTCGCCGGCCAGCCGCAGCTGGGCCGTCGACAGGCTGCCGATGCCACTGAGCACCCAGCCCGCCGTCACCTGCTGCTCGTGCAGGACCTGCTGCAGAGATGAGCGCAGATCGCAGCCCGGCCCCAAGCGCAACGGCAGGACCCTCACGATTCTTGTTCCGCCTCCTGTAAGGAGCGAACCATCACATAGGCGTCCACATAGCCCAGGCTCCGGTGCCGGAACGCCCCGGGCAGGGTGCCAACGATCGTGAAGCCATGGGCTTGCCAGCAGAACAGAGCGGCGGTGTTCGTGCTGACCACCAGGTTGAACTGCATGGCCCGGTAACCCAGTTTTTTGGCTTCCTGCAGTGAATGGCGGCAGAGCATGCTGCCGATGCCCTGGCGCCGCCGGCCCTCGGCTACCACGTAGCCGGCATTGGCCACATGGGCACCCAGGCACAGCGAGTTGGGCCGAAGGTAATAGGTGCCGACAATGGTGCCGTTGCAGTCGCGCGCGGCGTACACAGCCTCGCTCTGCTCCACCCACAGCTCCTGCGCTTCGGCTGCCGTGATCGCAGGGTTGTGGGGAAAGGTCTCCCCGGCGCGGAAGACCGATTCCAGCAGCGGCCAGAGCGCAGGCCAATCGGCCGGTTTCAGCGGGCTGATCTGCAGCGAGGATGCCAATGGGAACTGCTCTGGGGATCATCAGAACACCATTGTCTCGCTCGCCTGTGTTCCTGGCCCTCTCGCCGTGCCATCGAGGACACGCCGGCCTGTCGCCTGTTCGGTGCAGCTCCGATGGGCGCAGCGGCTCTAAACATCTGGCAGGACAGCAACGGGACGCTGCCTCTCCGAATCGATCGGCGCCAAGCTGGGGACTGGATCAGGCTCTGGGCTGAATGGCGGAGATGGTGGCTGGTTCGATCCTGTTGGCCGCCGACAATCCGGCAGCTCTGGCGCGTTTTTATGCGGCGCTGCTGGAGGTGGAGGCTCAGCCGGGGCTCAATCCACGGCACTGGCGCCTGTCCTGGCCAGCCGGCGGCCAACTGCAGATTTATGCTCCCGCCAGAGCCCGGCCCCAGCCGCGGCAGTCGGGCCGGCTGGCACTTGGCCTGCAGCGCTCAACTGCTGCCGAGCCTCTGGCGGTGATGCAGACCTGGATCGCGGCCTGTGCCGCACTGGGAGCGACCCTGCTGGAAGCTCCCCGCCATGAGATTTTCGGCGTGGAGGCCTGGCTGGGCGATCCGGAGGGGAATCGACTGCTGTTGTTGGTGCACTCCGGTCCGGAAGCTCCCGACCTGGACCGTAGCTCCGAACCTGGAGGGTAGCCTCCTGCGGTCGAGAGCGGCCGAGGAGGAATGGTGATCAGGTTCAGAATCATCCGGGATGACGGCATCAGCGACGCCATTGCTGGGCAGTCGTTTGACAGTTACAACGCGGCCTATGCCGTGCTTGAGAGGTATTACGGCGATCTCTGCTGCTCGGATGAGCGTGAGTGCTATCACATCCTGGATGAACCGAGCGAAAGGCAGAGCCCAATCGATGACAGGGATCGTGATGCCCGGATGTAGTCGACATTCCCCAACAAAAAGCCCCCTCGTGAGAGGGGGCTTTCTCCAGCAAAAGCTGGTGGGGGATTCCTGAATGTAAGACCAGCGCAGCTGGTCAGCCGATCGCGGGAGCGGTCAGCGCCACGGGGGTGGCGGTGGCGGCAGCCAGATCGAGGGGAAAGTTGTGAGCGTTGCGCTCGTGCATCACTTCCATGCCCAGACCAGCGCGGTTCAGCACATCAGCCCAGGTGTTCAGCACACGGCCTTGGCCGTCGAGGATCGACTGGTTGAAGTTGAAACCGTTGAGGTTGAAGGCCATCGTGCTCACGCCCAGGGCGGTGAACCAGATGCCGACGACGGGCCAGGCAGCCAGGAAGAAGTGCAGGCTGCGGCTGTTGTTGAAGGAGGCGTATTGGAAGATCAGGCGACCGAAGTAACCGTGGGCAGCCACGATGTTGTAGGTCTCTTCTTCCTGGCCAAACTTGTAGCCGTAGTTCTGGGACTCAGCTTCGGTGGTTTCACGCACCAGGCTGGAGGTCACCAGGGAGCCGTGCATGGCGGAGAACAGGCTGCCGCCGAACACGCCAGCCACACCCAGCATGTGGAAGGGGTGCATCAGAATGTTGTGCTCGGCCTGGAACACCAGCATGTAGTTGAAGGTGCCGGAGATGCCGAGGGGCATGGCGTCCGAGAAGGAGCCCTGACCGAAGGGGTAGACCAGGAACACGGCGCTGGCAGCGGCCACAG
>JBAPUA010000069.1:0-4352 GCA_049282435.1 Cyanobium sp.
GCTCATACCCCTCCTGTTCCGCCAGGCGAATCAGATCGCCATTGCTGACGGTTGACCACCCCAGCTCGTAGGCGGTCGCCACGTCATGGCCAATCAGTGATCGCCGCAGGGGGACGGGACGGGAGTCCCCTGGTCAAACAGGATCCGCATTCAGACCACGACTGCAGCCGTGCTTTGGGCGGCGTGTTCCAGAACCAGCCGTGCCTGCTCCTGGGTCACGCCGGGGAACAGGTCGACGAACTCCGCCAGGGAGACACCGTCTTCAAGGTTCTCGAACAGAGCCGCCACCGGGATGCGGGTGCCTCGGAACACCCAGGCCCCGCTGACCCGGTGGGGATCCCGCTCCACGGCAGCGCAGCCTGCCCAACCGAGATCGGCTTGTGTCGGCATGACCAGGTCTGGAACCAGGGCCTCTCAGCGTAGGCAGTCCTCTGGCGTCCAAGTCCCGCTGGAGCCTGGGCATGGTCGGGTGTCCGGAGCTACGACACGGCTTCTCCCTGCAGCCGTCCCGATTCGGTTGACCCGCCAGGGCGATTCGGTGCCCCGAACCCCGGTGGTGAGGCCCGAATCGTTCGGTTCGGCTCGCCCCTCCCAGGGGACGTTTCACCGCGGCGACAGTGAGCGCACCGGGGGCGAACGCGGTCTTCTCTGAACAGCCCGCCACCGCAACCAACGCCAGCCATCGCCGCAACTCACACCATGCTGACCCGCCGTTCTTCCTCTCCCTTCGATCTGTTCGACCGTCTCGAGCAGCAACTGAGCCAGCAGCTGCAGACCGCCGAGCGCGTCCCCGCGGCCGAGGTGCACGAAACCCCTGAGGCCTTTGAGGTGGTGCTCGAACTGCCCGGTGTCGACAAGGCCGCCATTGAGGTGAAGGCCACCGAACGCACCCTGCTGATCAGCGCTGAGCGCCGCAGCCTGCGCCAGCTGGGCGGCCAGCCGGCTCAGTCCGAGCCCGCCAGCAGTGGCAGTCACGTGTCCGTCCAGGTCGAGAAGGGCCGTGGCCCCCTGCTGAGCGAGTTCCGCTATGGCACCTGGAGCCGCAGCTTCCGCTTCCCTGTCGCGATCGAGCGCGAGCAGCTGCAGGCCGTCTACCGCGATGGTCTGCTCACCGTCACCGCCCCCAAGGCCAACAAGGTGAGCACCGTGACCGTGAAGGTGGAGGGCTGATGACCTGATGCCTTTCCTGGGCTGAGGCCCGGATCATGAGAACCCCCTGCCCCCGACTCCGCCTGGGGGCTTTCTGTTGGGGCAGCGGCCCGTCGCGTCTCAGTGGTGCAGCGACTCGCAGGCCTCCCCGTCGCCGTTGCTGTCGAGATAGGTGTGGCCCTGGCGCAGCAACTGCTGGGCGCGGGCATAGGAGCCGATCTCGTTGCAGCGGTAGCGGCGGCCGCCGGGGGTGGTGCCATCGGGGATCACCGCAGCGGTGCGGCCCCGCCGGAAATCCCAGGGCCTGGTGATGCCACCCTCCACCTGCCAGACGCCTTAGTGATGCCGGCTGGCCCTGTATTCGGCACCCAGGTACTCCTTGGCGTCACAGCCGCTGAGATAGCGCCGGTAGGCAAAGGCCTGCCCGTCCTCGACCATGACCAGGTTGATGTTGATATCGCTGATCACTTCCGCCACCGTGCGGCTGTAGCGGTCGGTGGTGTGGGGCTGGATGCTGACCTCACGGTCCCGGGGCAGGCGCTGCATCAGGTAGGCCCGGGATTGCTGACCCCAGGGGGACTGGGCTGTCTCAGGGGCATCGATGCAGGCCAGGCGGATGGTGATCGCCCGGCCGCCGGCCTGCACCCGCAGGGTGTCGCCATCTCCCACCGAGAGCACCGCGGCCCGATAAGCGGCGGCTGGAGCAGCAACTGCGGGCGTTCCTGCTGTGAGCGACACGGAGGCCGCCATCGCCATGGTTAACAGGACCAGCGAGCGCTGGAGCAGAGGCATCAAGGGGCGAAACCGGCAACAGCTCAGCCTGGCACTGGCCTCCATGACCGATGGAAGCGATGCAGGATCTGCATGGTTTTCGGTGAACCGCATCAAGAAGGCGCCCCATGTGGGGGCGCCTTAGCACCGGTTGCGGCGGTCAGCTCCTCACACCAAGGAGTGCCGATCGGGTGTCTGTGGCTTCACGCATCACCTGTCTGGGGCCTGGCAGGAAAGGGATGGGGATCACGTCTCTGGGAAGAGATGCTCGGGGCTGGACCTTCTCGGCTGTGATCCCAGCTCGGGCTCTGCAACCCAAGAGTTAAGAACGCGGAAAACAGAGCTGGCGTATCGCTCTCTGCGGCTACGGGATGACGTTCGCGCTGCGTCATCGAGTTCATCTTCTGTGTGTCGCATCGTTGGCGCACCTCCGTTGTGCACACCAGCTCGGGTGATCCCTGGCCGGACTCTTTTGGAGGGCGAGGGTCGGGTCGGCTCCCGGGCCTCCCCTCAATTACAAATTACGCCTTCTGAACAATGGCGGAGGGTGGCGGAGGTACCTGTTCCCGTACCCCCTGAATCCCAGTCATCGCGATGCTTTTCAGGAGAGATCCTCAACATCAGTGCTGGGGGCTGCGGTGGGGGCTGCAGCTTCCTCCGTTTCGATGCGCTGGCTGCATGGATTGGCGGACGGATCTCAGGCCTCGGAGCCGTCGGTGGCCTGGGTGGCCGGCAGGTGGCCGGTCTTGACCCAGATCGTGCAGCCCGCCTCACTCCAGGGCCGGTGCACGCTGCCCGGCGGATTGCGCAGCCAGCTGCCAGCCGGATAGCTGCCGTGCTCGTCCTGAAACACGCCATCCAGCACGACGATCTCTTCCCCGCCGGGATGGCCATGGGGCTGAAACACCGTGCCCGGGGCCCAGCTCACCAGGGCCACTTGCTCCGACCCGAAGGCATGCAATGGCAACACTTCCAGTCCCCTCACCAGCCCCGGCACCCAGGTCGCGCCGGTGGTGTCAAGCACCAGCTGCCGCTGATCGGCTGGGTGCATCTGCTGCAGCTTCACCAGGATCGTGCAGCCCTCCTCGCTGAATGGGGCATAACTGCTGCCGGCCGGATTGCGCAGGTAGGTGCCGGCGGCGTAGTCGCCGTGTTCATCGGCGAAGCTGCCCTCCAGCACCAGGATCTCTTCGCCCCCGGCGTGAACGTGGCGCTCAAAGCGGCTGCCGGGGGCGTAACGCACGATCGAGGTCGCCCGGGCCACTTCACCGCCGCGGCGATCGAGCATCCGCCGCTCCACCCCTGCCATCGGCGAGGCTGTCCAGCCCAGTGCGTTGGTGTCGAGCACGGCGCGCTGGTTGAGGTCGGCATGGATCTCCATGGCGCCGATTCTGCTCAGCGCTGGGCGAGGGCCTCTGGCGGCCTCCACGGCGGCGGACAGACCTGCCAGCCCTGCTGGCGCTTGCTGGCCCAGAGCCTGTGGGCATCTTCCCGGCTGAGTTCGAGCCTCCGTTTCAGTAGGGGCACCGGCTCCTCCGGCAGCCACTCGCCGCTGGTGATCTCCAGTCGCTGGCACCAGCGATGCCAGAGGGGGACCAGAACTGGCGATGTCACTGAATCATCGTCTCTGATCAGCCCTGTCGAGCCAAGGGTTTGTCGCACCGATCCCAGGTGGAAAGCCCTGACGACTGCTCGTCTGGCTCAGGGCTCGCAGGAGCGGAAGGGCCTGGCGGGTTCGCCACAGAGCAGGCTCATCTGCTGGTTGGCCTCAACTGCCGGAGGAATCGTGCAGCATCACGCGGCAGTAGCGGCTTCCCGCATGGCCAGGATCCGGTTGATCTCCGTCGGTTCCAGGGGAGACCTGCAGCCCTACCTGGCGATCCTGTTGGAACTGCAGCGCCGCGGCCATCAGGTGAGCCTGATCGGCAGCGTCAACTTCCAGGCCGTGGCGGAAGCCCATGCGCTGCCGTTCGTGCCCCTGCCGGGCGACTTCACCTCGCTGCTGAGCTCGGAGGCGGACCTGGCGCTGATGCAGGGCAAGCCCGTGCGCCTGATCTCCTATGCACTGCTGGGTGAGCTGCTGGAGACGGCTCGCGCCGCCATGGAGGGCACGGATCTGCTTTTGGTGTCGCCGCTGTGCCTGTGGGGTTACCACCTGGCCGAGGCCGCCGGCTGTCCCCTGGTGGTGCTGAGCCCCGTGCCGATCATGGCCACCGGGGATTTCCCCTTTCTGGGCTTCCCCGCCTCGCCAACCAGCCGCAGTGGCGGCAGCACAAGGCATCGAATCCGCCGCCGCCTCAACTGCAGGGCACCTCGAAAAATCAGAACCTCGCTTGACTCTGTCGATTTTTAGCTTATAATCTGATTAGTAGATTTCATGCCACCCGTGGGGCAGAGAGGCTTCTGGGATGAACAGCAGAGAATAGCAAGGC